>JAFLVB010000017.1:1423-28024 GCA_022508465.1 Clostridiales bacterium | reverse complement strand
GCTCAAACATTTTGGTTAGAGGCGTTCGCAATGCCGCCGACTATGATTACGAAAAATCGCTTATGGGAGTTTATCGCTCGCTTTATCCTCAAATAGAGTTTGTGCTTTTCCCGGCAAAACCGGAATTAATCCACATAAGCAGTACCGTTACACGTGAACTTTGCAAGATGAAAGCCGATCTTACAGGATATATAGATACAAAAGCGGAAAAATATGTACGAGAATTATATCGGGAGTAAAAATGGATTCTTTATCGCTTTTGGAACTTTTGGAAGATGAGTTTGTAGACGAGAAAGGTTTTGCAAAACGCAAAGTTGATTTAAATCATTGTTTGCAGCTTATCGGAGAGTTGAAAAGCTCGTTGCCCGGATGCCTAAAAGAGGCTTTACAAATTATCAGCAATAAGCAACAAATTTTACATAACGCAGATTGCGTTGCAAAAAACACTATCGCTACTGCCGAACAAAAGGCAAGGCATCTCGTGTCGGATAGCGAGACCATGCAATTAGCTCAGCAGGAAGCAAAAAAGATTGTAAGTAGAGCAGTAATTCAACGCGATGTACTTATAGACAAAACAAAAACTCATCTCGAAACTATGTTTGACGAAACTGAGCAATTTTTGTTGGGCTTATTAAGTATGGTTCGCAAAAATCGCCAAGAGCTTAGATCAGTAGCTTTTAATTAAAAGGATTTTATATGTACCAAAGAGTAAGGAAGTTAATATCGGTTTCTGAGGCAAAAAAACTTTATCCTATTGATTTTTCGGCAAGTAAAATCGATTTTGATAATAAAATAAAAGAGATAATAAGCGGTAAAGGTAGGTTTTTGCTTATTATCGGACCTTGCTCGGCGGATAATCACGATGCTGTATTAAAATACTGCGAGCACTTAAAACGTATATCCGAAAAAGTACAAGATAAGATTTTTATTGTACCAAGGATATATACTACTAAGCCTCGCTCTGAAGCAGGTGCGTATCGAGGCATATTACATTCACCAAATTGTGAAAGTGAGGATATAAATAAAGGAATTTTATCTGCTCGACAGCTGATGATAGATGTAGCTAAAAACTTTGATTTTTTTGCCGCAGACGAAATGCTTTATCCTAATTTATATATGTATTTTGATGATCTGCTTTCATATATAACCATAGGGGCAAGATCGTCAGAAGACCAGTTACATAGGCTTGCTGCAAGCGGTTTAGATGTTGCGGTAGGTATTAAAAATCCTATGCACGGCAATTTAAAAAGCCTTGCTCAGGCCATAAAAACGGCGAGCTTATCCAATCATTTTACTTTAAATGGATATGAAATTGTATCCTCGGGCAACAGGAGCGCGCACGCAATACTGCGCGGTTTTATTGACAGTAATGGCAAAATGCAGGCTAATTATACTAGAGGATATATAGACAAATTTGCTTTTGAGTGTAGTGAATTAGATATAAATCCTGCAATAATTATCGATTGTAATCATGCCAACAGCGGAAAAAATTGCTTAATGGAGCCGCAAATAGCAATGGATGTTGTAAATACTCCACAAAATAGGAGTATAGTAAAAGGACTTATGATAGAAAGCTATTTACTTGACGGCAAACAGAGTAAGCCGATTGAGTTTGGCAAATCACTTACCGACGAATGTCTCGGAATAGAAAAGACCGAAAAATTGATTTACGACATTGCAGAAAAGCTCTGATTTTAAACAATAATTAATGGTTCTTTATAGTAGGCATTCGCTTCCGAACCTGTGAGTAGGGCATAGACATCTTGCGCAAAGGCATCAACTATAACACTTTTATCGCTTGTAAATTCGTCAGTAGCATCGGAATTTCTCGCAATTATATTGGAGTTTAAATTTGATAAAAATGGTTTAAACTCTTTTTTTATGCCCAAAATCCTCGTTTTTGCATTGGTTATGTCAGACATAATATGCTTATCGATTCCAAGCAAGGCATGTAAAAATATCCTTTTCAGTCTTGCGTAGGTGTAACGCTTAGATTTTATTTGCTCAATTGCAGCTGCAATCGAAGATAGCTGTATAGCTTTTTGTATTGAATATTCAAGTCCCGGCTCAACATCGGGAAGTTGTCTGATTTGGTCGAGTGACATTCTTCTTAAAGCATATAAAGTAAGCGTACTAAAAATGTTCATATCTGGAGCGACACTTAAACATTCTTTAAGCATAACTTGAGGAAGATAAATATCTAAATCATCTTTACCTTGACTAATGCTTTCGCGCAACGCAGTTGCCGACGCAAAAGTGCCATTGATATTTTTATCATTGTAGTCGCTGCCAACTCGCTTTATAGGTAAAGGTGAAATGTTCGTACCTTGCAAAGCATCAATATATTCAAGCGCAAGTATATTGTTCGGGCCATTTAATGTATTTATAAAACTTAAGTTATTATCAGATATTTTTGCAATAGCGTTTGCTACTGCGGTAGGATAAGACAGTCCCAACGCCAATTGTTCTTTTATTAATTGATCGGTTTGAGGCAATCTTTTTATTTCGGCAATTCTAAAAAGAATTTCGGGATTATCTGTTTCTACACCAAAAGCAAGGGAAGTTACTCCCGAAATATTTTTCAAAATCTCTACGCCGCCGCGCGCAAAATTCTTAGCTGCCGCGGTAGCGAATTTAACCGGAAGTTCGATTACGGCATCTGCACCGTATAATAAAGCTGCCTTAGCTCGACTGTATTTACTTGCGCAGGCAGGTTCGGCGCGTTGGACAAAAGGCCCACTCATAATACAAACAACCGGCTCGTTTGTAAACTCATGAGCTTTATCTATTATATATTTATGCCCGTAATGGAAGGGATTAAATTCGCAAATTAAACCGACGCTCATTTTTCTCCTTAAAAAACGTTTAAAGTAACGCGTAAATATTTTACAACAAAAAAAGATTGTGCTATAATTATAGCACAAAATTTTGAAAGTACAAACTCAAAATCTGTAATTGTTGACAAAAAGGAGATTATTATGGAATTATTGCAATCGATTCGTCAAAAAGCAATTGCTTTAAAAAAGACGATAGTTCTTCCCGAAGGTGAAGAAGAAAGAAACATTCGCGCAGCAGAAATCATTGCCAAAGAAGGTTTGGCTAACGTTATTCTTATTGGTAGCGAAGACAAGATTAAGTCTGTTGTTCCCGGCGTGTGCCTTAACGGAATTAAAGTCTTTGACCCCAGCAAAGAAGATCTTACAAAGTATATAACCACTTTGTATGAGGCTCGCAAAAATAAGGGTATGACTATGGAAGCTGCCGCTGAACAAATCAAAGATTGTTTGTATCTCGGTGTTTTGATGGTTAAGTGCAAGGATGCAGACGGTATGGTATCGGGTGCTATCCATGCAACAGGCGATGTTCTTCGTCCGGCTTTGCAAATCATCAAGACAGCTCCCGGCATAAATACAGTAAGCAGCTGCTTTGTAATGGTTCTTCCCGAAGGCAGCAAGTATGGTGACGATGGAATCATGGTATTCGGCGATTGCGCAGTAAATCCGTGCCCGACAGCCGAGCAACTTGCAGATATAGCTATTTCCAGCGCGCAGACAGCTAAGAGCGTAGCAGGAATTTCGCCGAGAGTTGCAATGCTTTCGTTCTCGACAAAGGGCTCTGCTAAGCATGAACTTGTTGATAAAGTTACGGCAGCTACCGCTCTTGTAAGACAAAATGCTCCCGAGCTCGCAGTTGACGGAGAGTTACAGCTTGACGCAGCTATCGTAGAAAAGGTTGCAGCACTCAAAGCTCCCGGAAGCACTGTTGCAGGCAAGGCAAACGTTTTGATCTTCCCCGATCTTCAGGCAGGCAATATCGGATACAAACTTGTTCAAAGACTTGCAGGTGCAGAGGCAGTTGGCCCCATTTGCCAAGGCTTCAATATGCCGGTTAACGACCTCAGCCGCGGATGCTCGGTAGAAGATATTGTTAACGTAGTTGCTATCACAGCTTTGCAGACAGAAATCTAATAGGAGAGAAAATATGAAAATATTAGTTATAAACGCAGGTAGCTCCTCGCTTAAATACCAACTTATCAATATGGAAGACGAAAGCGTTATCGCAAAAGGTCTTTGCGAGCGTATAGGTCTTGACGGATCTGTGCTTACTCATAAGACTTCGGCCGGTGAAGTTGTTATCAATGAGCCGATGCCGTCGCATGTTGAGGCAATCAGCCTTGTTCTTAATGCACTTGTTGACAAAAAGCATGGCGTTATATCGTCTATGGACGAAATCTCGGCAGTAGGTCACAGAGTTGTCCATGCCGCAGAGGACTTTAACAAGAGTCAGCTTATAACAGCCGATGTTATGAAGACGATCGAACACAATATCGACCTTGCACCGTTGCATCAACCGGCAAATATTATGGGTATCAAGGCTTGCCAAAAGGTTATGCCCAAAGCTCCCATGGTTGCTGTGTTCGATAACACATTCCATTCGACAATGCCTGACTATGCATATATGTACGGCGTTCCTTACGAAGATTATAAAAACTTTCGTGTTCGTAAATATGGCTTCCACGGCACAAGCCACTTGTTCGTAAGCGGAGAGGCGGAAAAGCTCCTTGGCCGTAAGGGCAAGATTATAGTTTGCCACCTTGGCAACGGCGCAAGCATAAGCGCAGTTAAGGACGGCAAGTGCATTGATACTTCTATGGGACTTACTCCGCTTGAGGGCTTGATAATGGGCACTCGATGCGGCGACCTTGATCCGGCAGTATTAGAATATCTTGCGGATAAGAAGGGTATGAATATCCATGAGATCACTTCGTATCTTAACAAGAAGAGCGGTGTATTGGGTATCAGCGGCGTAAGTAGCGACTTCCGTGACTTACTTGCAGGAATAGAAGCTGGTAACGATCGTTGCCGTCTTGCTCTTGACATGTTCTCGTACAGAGTTCTTAAGTATGTTGGCTCATATGTGGCAGCCCTCGGTGGTCTCGACCTTATCGCATTCACGGGCGGAATCGGTGAGCATACACCTGAAGTTCGTGCAGCAGTTCTTGATTCTCTTGCATTCATGGGAATGAAGTACGACAAGGAAAAGAACCTTAATCCGGGCAGAGGCAATGCTTCCAAGCTTTCGCTCGAAGGTAGCAGCGCATTGGCATACATTATTCCGACCAACGAAGAGCTCGTTATCGCACGCGAAACTCTTGCGCTTGTTAAATAAGGTGAGTATTAAAAGCGTTTTAATCAATATTATTTATCCGCAAGGCATTAAGTGTGCCGTTTGCGGTAAAGATCTTTTTGAAGAAAACAGATATGGAATTTGCAGCGGGTGTTTGCTTAAGGCAAACATCCGCTTTTGTCCAAAATGCGGCAGAGCAATAGGCGAAACAACTAATTATTGCGAAGATTGCACAAGATACGGTCGAGAATTTACCGAAGCAAGAGCGCCATTTATATACGAAGGAAAGGCAAAGAAACTTGTTTATCGTCTCAAATACGGTGGCGAAAAATATTTGGCAAGATTTATGGCTCAATATCTTGCCGATGAATATTATAAAAGGCTTTGGCATATTGACTTTATAACATATGTTCCTACTCATACTAAGCGAGAAAAAACCAGAGGATATAATCAAGCACAATTAATAGCAAATTCACTTGGGGAGATTATCAATAAACCTGTTGTAAATGCTTTGACAAGAACTAAATACTCCAAAAATTTTGCCAAACTCGGAAGAAAAGAACGCTTTAAAGAAGCCGAAGAAAGTTTTGCCCCTAATGATAAATATAAAAAGAAGAGTATCCTGCTTATTGACGACGTGTTTACAACAGGGGCCACTTCGGGCGCTTGTGCCAAAGCGCTTAAAAGTAGTGGAGCAGGAGATGTATATGTACTGACTTTTTGCACAAGCGTATGTAAAAACGACTGATTATGTCAGGCATAATTAGTGGATTGCGATAATTTTTTAGCATTAATAAATTTTTCTAAAAATTATTTTTAAAACTATTGACATTGTTTATAATTAGGTATATACTATTATAGTAATTATATTTCTCGAGAAGGGACAAGTAGTCTTAATACGTGTTTACAGAGAGCGCCGAAAGGTGAAAGCGGCGTAACAACGATTAACAAACGAAACCACCCTTTATGGAAGCGGATCGGCGTATCCCGATAAAATGAGGCGGACTATTGTTCGCGAAATAAGGTGGAATCACGGTAAATATCGTCCTTAGCTATTTTGCTGAGGATTTTGTTTTACGCAGCAATAAACAATTGCCGCGTTAGCAAAATTGTTATATAATAGGAGTTGCAAATGAATATTAACGTTACTTTAAAAGACGGTTCGGTTATATCCGTACCAAAGAACAGTCAAATACTCGAAGTTTTGCCCGGTATCAGCGAGGGTCTTGCTCGAGTTGCATTAATTGCCAAAGTCGATGGAACGCTTGTAGATCTTACCTATAAGTTATCTAAAGATTGCGCTTTGGAAGTGCTCACTTTCAAAGATGATGAAGGTAAGGATGCATATAGACATACTGCCGCTCACATTCTTGCGCAAGCAATCAAGAACATTTATCCCAACGCTAAACTTGCTATTGGACCAAGTATAGCAAATGGATTTTATTATGACTTTGATTTTGCTGCACCCATAACAGTAAATGACTTTGAACTTATAGAAAAGGAAATGCAGGCAATAATTAAAGCTGATTTTCCGATTGAAAGGCTTGAAGTATCGCGTAGATCGGCTATCACTCAAATGCGTGGCTTTGACGAGCCTTACAAAATTCAGCTTATAGAGGATTTACCAAAGGATGCCGAGATAACATTTTATCGTCAGGGCGAATTTGTAGATCTTTGCAGGGGACCTCATCTTGTCAGCACAGGAAAAGTTAAGTTCATTAAACTTACTCAAATTGCAGGCGCATATTGGAGAGGCAGCGAAAAGAACAAAATGCTTACAAGAATTTATGGCACTGCTTTCGACAAAAAGTCCGAGCTTAACGAATATCTCGAAAAGCTCGAAGAAGCAAAGCGCCGTGACCATAATAAACTTGGTAGAGAGCTCGGATACTTTATGACAGAAGAAAGAATAGGTCAAGGCTTGCCGTTGCTTATGCCCAAAGGCGCAAAGTTGTTCCAAATCCTTCAACGTTTTGTTGAGGACGAAGAAGAACGTCGCGGTTATCAGCTTACCAGAACTCCGTCGTTTGCAAAGAGTGACCTCTATAAAATAAGCGGTCACTGGGACCACTATCTTGATAAAATGTTTGTGTTGGGTGATCCGAACAGCGACGATGAGGTTTTGGCACTAAGGCCTATGACATGCCCGTTCCAATATATGATTTATCGTAACGGTCTCAAGAGCTATCGTGATTTACCAATAAGATATAACGAAACTTCACCGCTTTTCAGAAAAGAGGCATCGGGCGAAATGCACGGACTTATTCGCGTAAGACAATTTCATTTAAGCGACGGTCATTTGGTTTGCACGCCCGAGCAGCTTGAGGATGAATTCCGCGGATGTTTTGAACTTAGCTATTACTTCCTGCAATGTCTTGGCCTTATAGACGACGTATCGTTCAGATTTTCAAAGTGGGACGAAAACGATCGCGAAAAATATATCGGTGATGCTAACGAATGGAACAGAGTAGAAGGCAGAATGAAAAATATTCTCGATCACCTCGGAATCAAATATGTTGAAGCAAAGGGCGAAGCTGCTTTCTATGGCCCCAAGCTTGATATTCAGATTCGCAACGTTTACGGCAAAGAAGATACACTAATGACTATTCAGGTTGATATGTTCCTTAGTGAAAAATTTGATATGTGGTATGTTGACGCTGACGGTGAAAAGAAGCATCCTTATATCATCCATCGTAGTGCATTTGGTTGCTATGAGAGAGTTATGGCTTATCTTATCGAAAAGTATGCCGGTGCTTTGCCGCTTTGGATGAGCCCTGTTCAAGTAAAGATTATGTCGCTTACCGATAGAACAATGGACGATGTAAAGAAGCTTTGCAGCGAGCTTGAACGCGAAGGACTGAGATGCGAAGTCGATATTAGAAGCGAAAAGATAGGTTACAAAATCAGAGAGGCGCAAATGGAAAAGACGCCGTATATGATAATCTTGGGCGACAAGGAAAAGGAAAACGGAGTTATCGCAGTAAGATCGCGAAGAGACGGCGACCTCGGACAAATGACCAAAGGGGACTTTGTAGCTAAATTAAAAGAAGAAATTGATAAAAAAGTTTGCAAATAGGCATAAAAATATTTGACATTATATTTTATAAAGCGTATAATAACAAGGTTGAAAGTAGATTTTATCTCACCAGTCGGGTTTACTCGGATTGGTAACGCAAACGAATAATTATACGTTAAATCGGTTTATTATTTATGAGCGGTAAGGTCTACTTCCGCTCATAATTTTGTTTGGAGGAATAACATTATTATTAAAGATGTTGAAATCAACGATAAAATCATTGACCGCGAAATTAGGGTCATTGATGAAAACGGTAATCAGCTCGGCATAATGAGCGCGGCACAGGCAAACAAGATTGCCGATGAGAAAAATCTCGATCTTGTTAAAATAAGTCCTACTGCCAATCCGCCCGTATGCAAAATAATGGATTACGGTAAATTTCGTTTCGACGCAGCTAAAAAGGAAAAGGACGCTCGTAAAAACCAAAAAATTTCCGAAATGAAAGAGGTTTGGCTTTCCATGACAATCGACACTCACGATTTGGAAACCAAAGCTAAACAAGCGGCAAAGTTTTTAAAGAGCGGCGATAAAGTCAAAGTTTCCATAAGAATGCGCGGTAGGCAACAAGCTCACGCAGCACTCGGCGTGGAAGTTATGAACGACTTTTTTGCTCTTATCGAAGATGTAGGCGAAATGAACAAAAAACCTTTAACCGAAGGCCGAAACATAATTATGATTCTACAACCCAAAAAATAAACTCGGAGGAAATAGAAATGCCAAAAATGAAAGGACATAGCGGCGCTAAAAAGCGTTTCCGCGTAACAAAAAGTGGACGTGTTAAGATTGCACATCAGGGTAAGAACCATATTCTCACCAAGAAATCCAGCAAACGCAAGATGGGTTTGAGACAAGGAGAATATATGTCTTCCAATAAGCAGAACAGAACTGTTCGCACTATGATTCAAAAGTAAGGAGTGTAAATAACTATGAGAATTAAAAGAGCTGTAAACGCTGTAAAAAAACGCAGAAAGATACTGAAGTTAGCCAAAGGTTATTTTGGCTCCAAGTCGAGATCGTACCGTATCGCAAGAGAAGCGGTAATGAAGTCTCAGATGTATGCTTTTATAGGTCGTCGTCAAAAGAAAAGACAGTTCCGTCAACTTTGGATTGCTCGTATCAATGCGGCTGCAAGAATCAACGGTTTGTCTTACAGCAAGTTTATGCACGGCCTTAAGGTTTCCGGCATCGAACTTAACCGCAAGGTGCTTGCCGACATAGCTGTAAACGATGCTGCAACATTTGCAAAACTTGCCCAAACTGCGGCTAATGCTTGTAAATAATTTTTCTAAGCACCTTTAAATAGGTGCTTAATTTTTTTCTACGCAGTAACCAATAATTGCTGCGTAGAAAATTTGTTTATTATTATGGAAGTTATTATTTCGGAAGATAACAAGTTAATAAAAAGAGCTAATAAGCTAAAAGATAAAAAATATCGTGACCAAAGCGGTGAATATCTGATAGAGGGGCTTAGGGGCATAATTGATACTCCGGACGAATTTATAAAAGTTATTTTGACAGTCGAAGGCTTCAGCGACAGTAGGCTAAACGACAAAAAGATCGTTTATATAACCGAAAAGCTAATGAATCGCCTAAGTATGACAGACATAAGTAGCGGAGTTATAGCTATTGCCGCCCAAAAACAAGAATCCGACTTTGTATCAGATTATATTATTTATCTTGATAGAATTCGCGATCCGGGCAATATGGGGACAATTATTCGTACAGCCGTCGCCGCAGGATACGAGATTGTATGCGACGATTGCGTTGATGTATATAACCCAAAGGTTGTGCGAAGTTGCGTATCTGCTTTATCTAAAGCGCGAGTTCATAACGGTAATTTTATTGACATTCTTGCCGAAAAAGGTTACAATATAATAGGCGCAGAAATGGGCGGAAAAAACATATTCGAGAGTGCAAAGCCCAACAAACTTTGCATTGTCATCGGTAATGAAGCAAACGGTATCAGAAAGGATATTCTCGATAAATGCAATATGATTTGTTCTATTCCCATGGAAAATATGGAGTCATTAAACGCCTCGGTGTGCGCCGGAATTTTGATGTATTATTTTAAATATTAATTTGGAGGGACTATATGTCAGGACATAGTAAATGGGCAACCATAAAAAGACAAAAAGGTAAGACAGACGCCGCTCGTGGTAAAATCTTTACTAAAATCGGTAGAGAAATTGCGGTAGCAGTAAAAATGGGCGGACCCGATCCGTCATCAAACTCAAAACTTCGCGATGTAATCGCTAAGGCAAAATCAAACAATATGCCCGGCGACAATATAACTCGCAGCATAAAAAAGGCGAGCGGTGAGCTCGGTGCAATAAATTACGAAAGCATTACTTACGAAGGATATGGGCCCAGCGGCATGGCTGTAATTGTCGAAACTCTTACAGACAATAAAAACCGTACTGCAAGTGATGTAAGACATATTTTCGATAAGTCGGGCGGCTCTATGGGTACTAATGGCTGCGTTTCGTACTTATTCAGCAACAAAGGCGTAATCATAATCGAAAAGACCAAAGATATGGACGACGACGAAGTCATGATGACCGCATTAGATGCCGGCGCAGAAGACTTTAATATCGAGGACGGTAACTATGAAGTTTTGACAGATCCCGCCACATTCTCTTCGGTGCGCGAAAATCTCGAAAAAGCCGGATTCAGCTTTGTTTCCGCTCAATTGGATATGATTCCGTCCAACTATATTTCTTTGGACGAAGAAGCTACCAAAAAAGTTTTGCGAATGCTCGATTGGTTTGACGAAAACGATGATGTTCAAAACGTATATCATAACGCAGAATTACCCGAAGAGAAAGATGAGGAATAATGACTGATTCAGTGCACGAAGGACACAGAGCTCGCCTTAGAGAAGCTGCCGAAAAAGATCCCGAATTAATGTCGTTCAGCGAATTTCAAACGCTCGAATATCTTTTGAGCTTTGTTATTCCGCGTAAGGACACCAATCCCATTGCTCACGACCTTATCAGAGAATTCGGCACATTAAATGGCGTACTCAGAGCTACTAAACAAGAGCTGTACGACGTACCAAATATGACCGAAAATGCAGCGGCACTTTTATCATGCTTTTATGCGATAGTTCGCAAAAGCGAGCTTTCGAGACAAAAGCCAAAACCGCTTGTATCTAACGTGCAAGAGGCGGTAAATATCTTATCACCATACTTTATAGGCAGATCGGAAGAGCGCTCTTACTGCATGGCATTAGATATTAATGATAGAGTTTTGCTTGTTGCTCCTATAAGCGAAGGACTTGTAGATTTTACTACATTAAGTAACAATAGGGTTGTTTCTATCGTAACACGCACAAAAGCCAAAAAAATAATCATAGCGCATAACCATCCTGGTGGATCGCTCCAGCCATCTCAACAAGACATCAAAGCAACCAAATCACTTTTTATGATTTTACAGACAATCAACGCTGTTTTGTCCGATCACATAATTTTTACCGACGACGGACATTTCAGTTTTTATGAAAACGGTTGGCTCGATAATTTATTGCTCATGTCAGATGCGATTTACGGCACAAAAACAAGCGATGAACTGCAAACACGAAGACAAAAAGGCATCTATATGTTTGAACGCAAAGAGTCGGAGAACAATAAATGAGAATTTTGGGTATAGATCCCGGCTATGCTACAATAGGATACGGAATAATCGATAAGTTGCCGCAAGGACTAAAGGCGGTTGATTACGGCGTTATCGAAACGCCTAAGACCGAAAGTATTCCCGTCAGGCTTGCGATACTTAGCAATGCGATGACGGGAATTATAAAAAAATATAAACCGGACGCAATTTCGGTTGAAGAATTATTTTTTAACACAAATATAACTACCGGAATTAAGGTTGCGCAGGCACGTGGCGTTATACTTTTGTGTGCAATCAACGAATGCGGACACTTGTACGAATACACGCCGCTGCAAATCAAGCAAGCGCTTACAGGCAACGGACGTGCGGACAAAAAACAAATGCAATATATGGTTAAGGCTTTTTTAAAACTCAAAGAAGAGCCTAAACCCGACGATGCCGCGGACGCACTTGCTGCAGCAATATGCCATGCTCATACGGCTACATATAACCAAAGAGTGCTTAATTAAAGAGAGGTAATATGTTCGACTATTTTACCGGAGTTGTAAAAGATTTAGGACCTAATACCGTGGTGTTAGAGACCGGCGGTATTGGCTATGAATTTACTGCAAGCCGATTTTGTATTAACAACCTAAAGCTTGAAGATACTGTCAAACTTTATTCTTATCTGAATGTTTATGAAGGCGGAATGGGACTTTTCGGCTTTTATTCCAAGGAAGAAAAGGCAATGTTTTTGCGCCTTATTTCAATTAGCGGAATAGCAGCAAAGGGCGCCATAGGAATTTTGAGCGGGCTTTCGCTAAATGAGCTTTGCGTTGCCATTGTAGGCGGTGACGCAAAAGCCCTCAGCGGCATAAAAGGAGTAGGCAAAAAGACTGCCGAACGAATCGTGCTTGAACTTCGCGATAAATTGGGCGAAGAATTTTCTATCGGTGCTGACGTCGCAGGTGGTTTTGTTAAAGGCGATGTAGGCGAAGAAGCAATACTCGCACTGATGGCGCTCGGCTTTACCAAACAAGAATCACTTAACGCATTAAAGCGAGTTGATACAAACGGCAAAACAGTCGAGGAAATCATAAAAGCTGCGCTTAAAAGAGGTTAGAAATGCAATTTGAAGAAGAAAGATTTGTCACAAGTACAAAACTCGATTTAGACAACGAGGAAAATACTCTGCGCCCAAAATCTTTTGGTGAATATGTTGGTCAGCAAAAGATGAAAACAAATTTGCAAGTCTTTATCGAAGCGAGCAAAAAACGTGGCGAAGCTCTCGACCATGTTTTGCTTTATGGTCCTCCGGGCTTGGGCAAAACAACAATGTCGCATATCATCGCCAATGAGTTAGGGGTACAATTGCGTATTACGAGCGGACCTGCAATCGAACGCGCGGGAGATCTTGCGGCAATTCTTACCAATCTTAACGAAAATGACGTGCTCTTTGTAGACGAAATCCACAGATTGAATAGGGCCGTCGAAGAAGTTTTATATCCTGCAATGGAGGACTTTGCGCTTGATATTGTTATCGGCAAAGGTCCGAGCGCACGCAGTATGCGACTGTCGTTGCCGCATTTTACGCTTATAGGCGCAACAACAAGAGCAGGAATGCTAACGGGCCCATTACGCGATAGGTTTGGCGTAATTTGCAGACTTGAGCTTTATGCGCCGGACGAACTTGCTCAAATAATCAGACGCTCTGCCGATATTCTAAAAATAAAGATAAACGAAAAGGCTTGTCTAAATATTGCAAGCCGCAGTCGAGGAACTCCTCGTATTGCCAATAGATTGCTCAAACGCGTAAGCGACTTTGCAATAGTTATGGGCGAGGACGGAATTAATGAAAAAGTTGTAGCTCATGCTTTGGAACATTTGGAAGTCGATTCGTTAGGCCTTGACTATACCGACCGCAAAGTGTTAGAGGCATTGATACTTAAATTCAACGGTGGGCCGGTAGGGCTTGAAACTTTGGCTGCAGCCACCAACGAAGAAGCTGTTACAATCGAAGATGTGGTAGAACCGTTTTTATTGCAGCTCGGATTTATTTCACGCACGCCAAGAGGGCGTATTGCTTTACCTGCCGCTTATAAGCATATAGGCGCGCAGATGAGCGACGCCGCACTAAACCAAATCAGTCTTTTTGACAAGGTATCACAAGATGAATAAAAGTGACTTTTACTATGATTTGCCGCCAGAATTAATCGCACAAACTCCGATAGAGCCACGCGACAGCGCAAAATTGCTTGTTTATGACAGACATAACAAGGAAAAGCGTGATTGTATATTCAGAGATTTGCCTCAATTCTTGCATAGTGGCGACGTCCTTGTAATCAACAATACTAAGGTTTTGCCGGCAAGAATTTACGGCAAAAAGCCAACCGGCGCTAATGTTGAATTTTTGCTTCATAAAAGGATAAACTTAACCGATTGGGAAGTACTTGTTCGCCCGGCACGTAAAGCTATGATCGGAGACAAGATTATCTTTTCCGACAACCTTGATGCAACCGTTTTAAAGATAGGAGAAGAAGGAATAAGAATAGTCCGATTTGCTTATGACGGAGTATTTGAGGATATACTCAATAGCATTGGTGAAATGCCTTTGCCGCACTATATTCACGAAAAACTGCAAGATAAAGACAGCTATCAAACAGTCTATGCAAAGGTTGACGGATCGAGCGCAGCACCTACAGCCGGACTACACTTTACGCCAGAACTTATTGACAAAATCAAGAGTATGGGCGTGGAGATTGTCGAAGTTCTTTTGCATGTAGGGCTTGGCACATTCAGACCGGTCAAGACAGAAAATATTTTGGATCACAAAATGCATAGCGAATATTATTCGGTAAGCGAGCATGCCGCAGAGCGGTTAAACCTTGCCAAAAAGGAAGGTCGCAGAATTATCGCCGTTGGTACAACAAGCGTCCGAGTGCTGGAAAGTACAACCGATGAAACAGGGCATATAAACGCAGGAAGTGGAAATACTGAAATTTTTATTTATCCGCCATATAAGTTTAAAGCGGTAGATGCGCTTATAACCAATTTCCATTTGCCCGAAAGTACGCTTATAATGCTTATCTCGGCTCTTTGCGGCAGAGAAGAAACGCTCAATATGTATAAATATGCCGTGGACCATAAGTATAGATTTTTCAGCTTTGGCGATGCCATGCTAATCTTATAGCCGTCGAAATACGGCGTTGCGCTGTGGCAACCCTCAGTCATTTACGCATAGAGTAAACTCCTTCGGGTTTTCCTCGCGCGCCTTGTCTTTCTCGGCTCTAAGCCAAGCAATTTTGCATCGAATAATATGATGGACGCACTAAAAAACTCTTAAAATAGACTTTACGAATATTCAAGGATAAAATGAACAAAAATTTTGATTATAAAGTTATTCATACTTGTAAACAAACGGGAGCGCGAGTAGGTGAACTTACAACACCGCACGGAAAGATTATTACGCCCGTTTTTATGCCGGTCGGGACTCAAGCGACGGTTAAATCATTGTCGCCCGAAGAACTCGAAAAAGCCGACGCAACAATAATACTCTCGAACACTTATCATTTATATATGCGCCCGGGACACAAGCTGGTAGAAGCCGCCGGCGGCTTGCATAAATTTATGGCGTGGGACAAGCCGATCTTAACGGATAGTGGCGGATTTCAAGTATTTTCGCTTGCCGAGCTCAACAAAATAAATGACGAAGGCGTAACATTCCATTCGCATATAGACGGCAGCAAACATCTATTTACGCCCGAAAAGGCAATGGAAATACAGCAAAGCCTCGGCGCAGATATAATAATGGCATTTGACCAATGCACTAAGTATGGTACGTCTTATAAGGATTCAAAGGTCGCAATGGATAGGACTATTGCTTGGCTTCGTCGTTGCGTCGATTACAAGACAAGAGAAGATCAAATGCTTTTCCCCATAGTGCAAGGCAATGTCTATAAGGATTTAAGGTTAGAGTCGCTAAAGGCTACCGCCCAATTTGCACAATGCGGAATAGCGATAGGCGGCTTGAGCGTTGGCGAGCCCAAAGACATTATGTACGAGATTCTCGACGAGATGCGCCCGCATTATCCAGAAAATATGCCGCGGTATCTAATGGGTGTTGGCAGCCCCGATTGCCTTGTAGAGGGATTTTTGCGCGGCATAGATATGATGGACTGCGTTTTACCAACAAGAATTGCACGTAACGGCACGGCCTTTACATCCAAGGGACGAATAGTTGTTCGTAACGCCTTATATAAAGAAGACTTTTCGCCGCTTGACGAAGAGTGTGACTGCTACTGTTGCACACATTACTCCAAAGCGTACTTACGACACCTGATTAATGCCGACGAAATTCTCGGCGGAAGAATGCTCAGCTTGCATAACATAAGCTATCTTATAAACTTGACAAAACGTATCCGCGAAGCGATAATGGAAGATAGATACGGAGATTTCTGCGATGAGTTCCGCAAAAGTCCCGAATACAATAATTAATACGGTTTTAGCACAAAATTTATAAATTTTGTTAATTTTGCCATTCAAACGCTTGCAAATATCTTTACAATTTAGTATACTTTATAAGTTGTGACTCGAATGTTCCGCTGGCTTAAAGATAAGTCATGAACATTATGTAAAAGGAGGTTATAGTCATGAATATTATTGAATCTATTGAAAAAGAGTACATGAAAAAAGAAGTTCCCCAGTTTAACGTTGGCGATACTATCAGAGTATTCGTTAAGGTTGTCGAGGGTAACAGAGAAAGACTTCAGGCATTCGAAGGAATTGCCATTGCACGCAAGCACGGCGGTATCAATGAAACCTTTACCGTAAGACGCGTATCCTTTGGTATCGGTATTGAAAGAACTTTCCCGTTGCATTCGCCGCGTATCGACCGTATCGAAGTTGTTAAGAAGGGTCGCGTTCGCAGAGCTAAGCTTTACTACTTGCGTAAGCTTTCGGGCAAGGCTGCTAAGATTGTTGAAAAGAAATAGTAACTCAAAATCCTCATTGCAAAATGAGGATTTTTATTTGCGCTCCGGAGAGGAGGGAGACTTAAATTAATAATGTAACAGTTAAACAATCACTTGTTTATGTCACGCATAATTAGCCGAAGTTATATAAACTTCGGCTTTTAAGATAGCTGATTATTAGATTTTACGCGCCGAATTCGGCTTTAAGCTTTTCAATTATTTTACTTTCGAGCCTCGATACTTGCACTTGCGATACATTAAGCACACGCGCAACTTCGCTTTGAGTTTTATCTCTGTAATAACGCAAGATAATAATTTTTTTGTCGCGCTCGCTTAGGCCTGCGATAACTTCCTTAAGTAAAATCTTATCTATATTTTCGTCGCTTGTTTCCTTTGCGGCGATTTTATCAATTAAAGACAGATTGTTTTCGTCCTCGGTTTTCTCGTATAAAGATAGGGGGAATTTAGCCGAATCCATCGCAAAGATAACTTCCTGCGGATCGAGTTTAAACTCCTCGGCAATTTGTTCGACTGTTGGCGAGGCACAATTCTTGGCTTTATAATCGCGCACAAAATAGGTGATCTTCGCAGCCAAAGTTTTGGTCGAGCGCGAAATCTTTATATAGCCGTCGTCTCGCAAAAACCTCTTTATTTCGCCTGCAATCATAGGGACGGCATATGTGGAAAACTTAACATTAAATTCGGTTGAGAAGTTTTTTACTGCCTTTAAAAAACCCATACAACCAAGTTGATAGAGGTCTTCGTATTCCACGCCCTTGTTTTTGTAATGGCGAATAATGCTTTTTATAAGAGGCGCGTGCTCATTTATAAGAGTAGTTTGAGCGCTTTCGTCGCCTTGCTGCGAAAGCAAAATAAGCCTTATGTTATCTTCGTTGCTAAGCAATATACTTTACCTCAGTCCTCGGCATGATTTATTGCCTTGGTCATCGTTACCACAACGCCCTGCTCGCCGTTAGGCTCTACGATGAGTGAATCCATAAACGTCTCCATAACGGTAAAACCGAGCCCCGAACGTTCTTCGTCCTCGCTCTTTGTGGTAAAAAACGGCTGTCGTGCCTGCATGATATCCTTAATACCGACGCCTTTGTCCGAAATAGCAATATGTACGGTATTGCCTTGGATCTTAGCGTCAATGCCTATAATGCCGCTTTCGTCACGGCCATAAGCGTGAACGATGCAGTTGGTAACAGCCTCGGACACGGCGGTTTTAATATCGTTAATTTCGTCAACGGTAGGGTTGAGCGGCGCAGTAAACGCAGCAACAACACTGCGAGCAAAAGCCTCATTACCGCTTTTTGCAGATATAGTAAGGTTCATAAAGTTATCCATATAATTCTCCTATTAAACAATCTTGGGCATAATATCGTAAATTCCTGAAAGCGTCAGAATTTTGTCAACGGTGGGCGAAGGGGAAGCTATGAGTAGCGATGCGCCCTTTGCCTTGAGCTTTTTGTAGCGACCTAATAAAACTCCGACACCCGTGCTATCCATAAACTTAAGATCGGACATATCAAGGACAAGCTTGTTGCTGCTAAAGTCCTCAATTAATTTATCGAGAGCCGCTCGCGTTTGTCCCGAAGTGCTTTCATCGAGTTCGCCACATAGTCCTATATATAAGGTTGTGCCTACGGTCTTGTGAATGATTTTCATTGTTCACCTCTAATTTGTATTCGGCATAGCGTGAATTTATTGTAGTACAGTCGTCATTAAATAATTTAGAAATGATTGTCGAATAAGCAGATTTTCTGCCTACAAAAATCCTTATATTTTTGTTTAAATTTTTTTCAAAAAGTATGCTTTTTTTGTTGACTTATTCTCGAGTTTATAGTATATTATGACAGTCGGGTTTTGATGCCGGCTGGTTGTTTCTCGGGGTGTAGCGCAGTTTGGTAGCGCACGTGGTTTGGGACCATGGGGCCGGGAGTTCGAGTCTCTTCACCCCGACCAAATACCTGTTTTCAGGGGCCTTTAGCTCAGTTGGTTAGAGCAGCCGGCTCATAACCGGCATGTCCGGGGTTCAAGTCCCTGAAGGCCCACCATTATTTGTTTTGGCCTGGTAGTTCAGCTGGTTAGAACGCTAGCCTGTCACGCTAGAGGTCGAGGGTTCGAGTCCCTTCCAGGTCGCCAATTTGCCTCGGTAGCTCAGTCGGTAGAGCAGAGGACTGAAAATCCTCGTGTCGGTGGTTCAATTCCGCCCCGAGGCACCATCTTGCTGGAGTAGCTCAATCGGTAGAGCAACTGACTTGTAATCAGTAGGTTGCGGGTTCAAGTCCCATCTCCAGCTCCAAACGGGCTTGCTTATGGCAGGCTCTAAATATTAAAAAAGGTTAATAAGGACGGGTTCCCGAGTGGCCAAAGGGAGCAGACTGTAAATCTGCCAGCTCCGCTTTCGGTGGTTCGAATCCACCCCCGTCCACCAAAAATATACGGTACTAACGTTACCGTATATTTTTGTTTATACAATGGTGGGCGAACTAATTTACAAGCAAAAATTGGTTCGCGACCCAGACGAGGCTCATTTGCACAGTGCCATTACCATATTCAGTTTACATTTTCGTGTTATAATGATATAATAAATCAAATGAGCTTTATACGTAGTTTAGACAAAAGACAAATAGAATTATTGCAAAGCGATAAAAATAGCGCTCTTTTTAATCTTCTGAAAAAAGATATTAAATCGGGCATGGTTTTTCCTGCTGTCAGAAAAAATCAAATTTATTTCTATTACGAAGGTGGATGTTTATATAAATTTTCAAACGGTAAATTTACAAGAGATAAAGCCTTTGAAAAATATGGCGGAGAAACAGAAAGTTCTTCTTACGAAATTGCCAAAAAGCAAGTTAAAAATAAATTTACAAATAAGATGGGGAGTGTTAAAGAACGCCGATTGCTAAATGCTCTATACTGTCATACATTTGCCGGTGAACGCCTATATGATACTATTGTTCTCGACATTGAAGTCAACCTCAACGGCAATGTCGCTCGTGGAAAAAAGTGCGATTTAGTGCTTTACAATGTGCCGTCCGGCGAGATTATGTTTGCGGAAGGCAAGGTATTTTCCGATAACCGTGTAAATGTTAAGCGCGGCAACACACCCGAAGTAATAAAGCAAGTCAATGAGTATTCGAGATCCATTGAGGAACAGGAACAGACAATTTTAAATCAGTACGCAAAACACGTTGATATAGTCAACTGCCTTTTTGGGACACAATATAGAGTGCCTAAAAAGCTTATTCAACCCGCAAAATTGCTTGTTTATGAAACGCCATTAAATCTTACCGATAACAATTTATACAGTATAGATACCATAAACGCTGCACTTGGAGCAAATAACGTGGTTTTCGTTAAGCGAGAAGAACGGCCCTCTACGGACGAAATTTGGAATAGTTTATGCAAATAAAAATACATCGTGGAACACATCAAATAGGTGGTTGTGTTACCGAAATAAAAACTGCAAAAGCCAGAATAATCATTGATATGGGCGAGGAGCTGCCCACCAATCAAGGACAAACACCTTTGGAAATAGATGGAGTAACAAAAGGAACGCCCGATTGTAACGGAGTGTTGATAACACATTATCACGGCGATCACGTTGGAATGTTTGAAAAAGTATTGCCGCAAATTCCAATTTATATGGGCAAAGTTGCCAAACAAATTTATGCGGTAGTGCAAAACACATTGAAAGCAAAACTCAATAAGGGCAACCCCATAAAGGTACAAAGTTTTAACGAATACACAATTGGTAAACCGCTTTATTTTGGCGACATTAAAGTTACACCTTATACGATAGACCACTCGGCTTTTGATGCGTATATGTTGCTAATTGAGGCGGAAGGCAAACGCATATTACATACGGGTGATTTTCGTATGCACGGCGCAAGGGGCAACAAAATGCCTGCCGTTTTAGAGAAATATTGCAAAAATATAGACGTACTTATTACGGAAGGCACGATGCTTTCTCGCATAAACGAACAAGTTTTTACCGAACATGAGCTCGGATTGAAAGCTGAGCAACTTATGCAAAAAAATAAATATATTTTTGCCATATGCAGTTCTACAAATATAGATACAATCGCAGAATTTTATAATGCTGCATTAAAAAATAATAAGCCATTCATCGTTTGCGAAAAGGATTTTCAAGCGGAAATACTTAAAATTGTAACACATAATTCATCATCACAATTTTATAATTTCGATAGGCGAAAAGTATATTCATATGGAGAAAATCTAAATAAATTTATGACCGAAAGAGGTTTCTTCTTTTTAGGCAGAGCAAATAATACTACGCAAAAGGCTATTCAGGCTTTCCCCGACAGTCTATTGATTTACTCAATGTGGAGCGGATATTTAAATGAAAAACATCCTGCGTTTGATAAATATAAGAGCGATTTCATAAATAATGCGATTAGCAACGGTTGCAGGGTAATAAATTTACATACGAGCGGACACGCAAGCATTGACGAGATTATTAAAATATGCGAAATTACAGGAGCAAAGACCATTATTCCAATTCATAGCGAAAACCCGGAAATGTTAAAGGAATTAGGTGTTTCGGGCAATATAATTGTTTTGCAGGACAATGAAATTTTTTCTATAAAACAAATATGATTATAGGCTGAATATCATAGCAAATTTGAAGTGTAGGTATTATTATGATAATTACAAAAAGCATTATTGAAAACGGCATTTACGGTTTGGCTATCGGTGATGCGCTTGGCATACCTTATGAATTTATAAGCCGCGAAAAAATTGCCGAGTCTCCATGCGAAACGATGGTGGCAGGAGGCACACACGGCAAACCTGTCGGCACCTGGTCTGACGATACGAGCCTTACTCTTGCAACTTTGGACGGATTAGCCGAAATGGACGATTACGGGACGATTATGAGCAAGTTTGACGCATGGCTTAACAATAGCGAATACAGCGTGGAGGAGGCTTTTGGAGTAGGGCGCACGACACTATTTTCAATTGCAAAATATCGTAAAGGAATAGATCCGATCGCTTGCGGAGGAAGGGCAGCGACAGACAACGGTAATGGTTCGCTTATGCGTATTTTGCCTGCTGTGTTGTATTCCCTTGCAAAGTATAATAAAGTCAATTACGAGTTTATAGATAATATCAGTTCACTGACTCACGGACATGCGATAAGTAGAATAGCTTGTCGTATATATGCGGATATCGTTCAGTCAATACTGCAAAACGCCAAAAAGGGGGAATTTTTATCGACTGTAGATCTTCACGGGCAAGAGGAATTTTCTCGACTGAAATCGGCTGAATTTCATCTACTGCCCGAAAACGAGATAAAAAGTAGCGGCTACGTCGTAGACACCTTGGAAGCTGCGCTTTGGTGCTTTTATGGTACCGAAAACTACAAAGACTGCGTGCTGAAAGCCGTAAATCTGGGAAGGGATACCGATACTGTAGCCGCGGTAGCCGGCAGTCTTGCTGGACTGTATTACGGCAAACAAAGTATTCCTTTTGAATGGCTTGAACTTTTACGTGGCAAGCAAATGATAGACGAACTTATAGAGAAATTTTGCAATAGGATGAACTCTTTTTAATAGCAAAATAAAAAAACGATTTATCTAAGATAAGCACAAGCCATCGCGCCAAAATCTGTTTGAAACCAAATCGCTTTATTTGATTTCAAATTTATGATAAAATTGATATATGGAAGAAAGAAGAAAATAATTTTTAAAGATTAATTTTAAAAGGTGGTTACGATATGGAAGAAACAAAAATAGATATAAAAATCCTTAAAAGCGTTTTCCAACTCCCAATCGACGCACAAACAATTGAAAACGCTATTTTTGTAGAGGATACAAAAGAATTGCTTGTAGCTTCTCAAATAGAATTGAGTGGCAAATATAATCGCACATATACCGTTGTATCTCATTTCATAGAATTAGACCCGAATAGAGTGCTCATAGACAATGATTTATTGATAATTATACTGTTTTCGGAGCTTGCAATTATAGATTTACAACAAGACAAACTATTACGGGTTATTGATTTTAATTGTTGGGAATTATTCCGTATATTCAAATTCAAATCAGGTTATTTTCTTTATGGAGAGGGAGAAAATCGCTTTTTGAATAAAAATTTTGACGTTGTATGGGAAAAAGGTTGCATAGACATATTTGTCAATCCCGATGTCAAAGAAGACTTGGAAATCTTTGATAATTACGTAACCGTTTTTGATTGGTACGGCTATAAGCATTATTATGATGAAACAGGAGAATTCAAAACTGAACATTATCCGGAATATGACAATTCATAACATCAAAACCAGACTACTAAACGAATAGGGCACAGAATTGAGAAATTTTGACAAGCATAATAAAACTGCGAAATTAAATTGTATTTTAAATACTGTTTATGACAGACATAAATAGGGAACTGAGCAAAAGAATATGTGTTTTAGGGCAATTAATTTGACCTTTAAAAAAAGTAAAAATTTATTTAATAATAGTTAAGATATAAAGTAATATATGATTAAGAAGGCATTAAACGTTACTGATATTTAGACAATAAATTGCCAATCCTACTTTCTCATAAGAATTTTATATAAAAACTCATTAAAAGAACCGTATATTAGCTAAATAGAAAAACTTTTACAAGATAATATAAGATGTACTCGCTTACAAATAAGGAGATTATAATATAAGTGTAGTCCATAACGAATAATGATTTGAAAATAAATGCGCTCTAAAGGAAGGAGATAGAATAGGAAAATGTAACTATAGAATGGAGGTCTACTACTACTCAACCCGGAAAATGACCATATTTAAACTATGCGCAAAAGACAGCTTTTACGAATATTTAACGCATATTTTGGGCTTTGACAGATTTTTACTACAATATCTTGTATATAAGCTTTTCCGATAATTTATTAAGATAACTAATAATAACAATTTAATATGCTATTATCAGAATTTTTCTTTATCAGATTTATCAAAATATATCTTTATCAGAATTCTTATCAATAAAATAAGAAATATAATATATAATAATTTTATCAGAACTTAGAGCTTTTTAACAGAAAATTATCTCTTAAAACAAAGGATTTTTAGATATCAGATTAAATGAGGATTATAACAGACACTAAAATTATTGCGCCTAATTATAAGCGTCTCATTCAGAATAAATTTATAAAATGCACTTATTAACCGCACAAAAATTACTAATTACTTGATTTTTTCTGTATTATATGCTATAATTATTTTATGGACGACTTCTATAAACAACGTGATGAATTGAATAATAAAAAAATTGAAGCAATCTGCGACGAATTGCCGTCTTATGTTCATGAGTTTATTATAGGAATTCATATGCGCACTTCTCCGCTGACTCGTTTAAATTATGTCTATGATTTGCGCATTTTCTTTGACTATCTATCCAAGAAAGTTTTCAAAGCTCTGCAACCCAACGAAATCGAACTTGTTGATTTAGAAAAGCTCAAGGCGTCCGATATAGAGTCATTTCTTTACTATTTAAGCTCTTCATATGAGTTTCAAGGGAAAAAATATACTTGCAAAGAACGTGCCGTAGAACGCAAATTATGCACTCTACGCTCATTTTTTAAGTATTTTTTCAATAAAGACAAGCTCTCAAGCAATATTTGCGCCAAAGTAGCTTTGCCAAAAAAACACGAAAAACCTATCATACGACTTGAAACAGACGAAGTTGTAAAGCTCTTAGATCGCGCAGATTCTGACAATTTAACTGATATCAGTAAGCGCGAGAATTCTTATCATGAAATTACTCGCGTCCGAGATGTCGCTATTTTGACCCTCTTTTTAGGAACCGGCATGCGTATTTCCGAGCTTGTGGGACTTAATCGAGATGATTTTAATTTCTCTGAATGTCGCGTACGCGTAACACGCAAAGGCGGCAATCAAACAGAGCTTTATTTCACCAACGAAATTGCCGCTGCATTACAAGATTACTGCGCTTGGCAACAGCAACAGATTGAATATAAGACACCGTTTGGCAACAAAATTGCCAATCAAAATGCCATGTTCTATTCTCTCCAAGGAAAACGTATTTCAGTTCGTGCCGTAGAGAATTTGGTCAAAAAGTATGCCTCGCATATTACCGAAAAGAAAATCACTCCACACAAGCTGAGGAGCACATTTGGTACTGAATTATATCGCAATACACAAGATATATACGCCGTAGCAACCGTTTTAGGTCATAAAGACATCAATACAACAAGACGTCACTACGCCGCAACCAGCGAAGATATCAAACGTCGTGCCGCGCAAACCGTTAAATTGCGCGATAATGACTAAAAAAATTGCCATATTATGTCTAACATAGTAATTATTTTCCTATTTTGGCAAAATTTTATGTCAGACATAATAACAAATATTTGACAAATATGTTTTAGTACTGTATAATTTATATAAAGAAAATTTGCTGCACGAGGTTAAAGTGGATCAAAACGAAGAAGTTAATTCCATAAACAGTGATTTGATCAGAGGCCATATTGACACGATTATCCTTAAGGCTTTACAAGCCGGCGATAGATACGGTTATGATATCATCAAGGAAATCGAGCAAAAGAGCGACGGTCAATACGTTATTAAGCAGCCTACCCTATACAGCTGCTTAAAACGTTTGGAAGTTCAAGGCTTTGTCAAATCTTATTGGGGATCTAAGTCGATTGGCGGACGAAAAAAATATTTCACGCTGACCGATATGGGTCGCGAGCTGTTTATAAAAAACAAAAGCGATTGGGACTACTCACGCAACATTATAAATAAGCTAATTTCGGACGAGGACTACTCTATCGGCTACGAATATTCAGAACAAAGCGAAGCCATAGAAAATGCGGTAACTGAAGTAACTGAAGCTGAAACAGCTGAAACCGAAGTAACCGACACCAAAGCACATGAATCCGAAGAAACTCAGTTTAGACAATTGTCTATCGATGATTTCGAGGAAACTGAAAGCGAACCTATCGAAGAATCCGAATTAGCAGAAAATGAAGAATCTTTTGAGCAAGTTGGTATTGAAGAGTTTGACGAAGAAGAATCTACTGATAACAATATCGAAGCTGCCGAAGAATCTGATGATGAATTTGAAGATGTCGATGCTCTTAATGGACAAGCTGATATCATAGTAGCTGACGATGAGGAACAAGACGATATCATAGTTGGTGATGAGCAGCAACCCGAAGCTAACGAGTACGAATCTGCTAACGACAATGATGAGTTTGAGGAGTCTGCTGACAATACCTCTGAAGATATAGCGTTCCTCGAAGATGAATTTAACGAGATATCTTTTGTAGATAATGACGGAGATTCAAATGAAAGCTCCGATACCGATGAATTCGGAGAGATTATTGTCGGTGACTCTTATCAAGAAGATCTTCCTTTATCTGCTGCAGAACAAAGCCATGCAAATGAAGAGGGACTTTTCGAGGAAGACAATGCTGACCTTATAAATAGATTCTATGACGAACAAAGTCAAGAAAGCTATCTTAGCAATGTCGGCAACACTCAATATGACCCCTCCTCTGACGAAGAAATAGATTATAATAATTATTTTGCAGATATAGACGATGAGTACGAGGACGAAGATGAAGTTGCATCTGCAGTCATAGCTGAGGAAGATGCATTATATTATGATGATGCTATAATCCTTCCGCCGGACGAGCCTATCGAAGAGTCTATACAGGAAGAAGCACAACCCGCTTGCGACGCTGTTATCCTTCCGCCGGACGAACCTATCGAAGAGCCTATACAGGAAGAAGCACAACCCGCTTGCGACGCTGTTATCCTTCCGCCCGACGAACCTATCGAAGAGCCT
>JAFLVB010000017.1:0-1323 GCA_022508465.1 Clostridiales bacterium | reverse complement strand
TTATCCTTCCGCCCGACGAACCTATCGAAGAGCCTATACAGGAAGAACAACAACCCACTTGCGACGCCTTTATCCTCCCGCCCGACGAACCTATCGAAGAGCCTATACAGGAAGAGCAGCAACCCGCTTGTGACGCTGTTATCCTTCCGCCCGATGAGCCTCAACCAATAGATACTCAAGCATACGAAACTACGGTTTTACAAGAAGCACATTTTAATAAAGTACAATTTGATAAATATGTACGCGAGGAGCCCAAGGAAAATAAAACCGTATTTTATAGCTATAAGCGTACAGTACCCGATGTTGACGAGGCATCAGAAATTATAGATAAGGAATATCGCGGGGTTATAACAAAGCTCATTTCGGACAATGTTGTATTTGACGAACCCGAGCCCCCATTACAAGTTCCGGATATAGATTATGCATCGGCTGAATATTTCAAAATTCAACCACCGCCTACTGTCTATGAAACGGAACAGACAATAGAACCGCAAGTTCCGCCACAAAGTTTCCAACAATTTGAAGTTATACAGCCGCCCGAGCAGCAATCGCAAGAGTTTTCCAGCAACAATAAAACTTTTGTCCCAGAGCAAAGCGATAATGTTGATATAAGAACTCACAACGATAAAACAATTAGGGCGTACAACAATAAACATTATTATTACAGCAACCAACTTAGGTTATTGCAATGCGGAATATTGTTTGGAGTAATGCTTTTAGAAATTATTATCTGTTTCTATCTGATAGAAGTAGTACATAAAAACATGAATATTACTCCTGTTAACCTTGCAATATATATCGGAGCCGTAATATTGGCAGCACTCTTCCCCATTATGGCTTACTGTATGGCAAGGAGCGATTACTACAAACGTAAACGTATAAATTACAGCGGAAGAAGTAGCGCGCTATTCTCCATAGCATCGACCGTATTACTAATGTTAATCACATTCTTCCTTAACGTGTATGCAGGAATTTTGATCGGAGATATTACCAACTACTTATCATCACTGATACTGCCTATGGTATTATCCACTAACGTAATAGTCAATGCTATAATATTCCACATCTTATATACGTCAGGTAGATACAATATCGAAGAATAAAAAATATCCACCCTATTGAGGGTGGATATTTTTTACTACTATTAAAGAACCAAATAAAAACCGAGACGGAATTAATCCATCTCGGTCGATACTTGACTTAAAAGAACCATAATATGTAAACGTTACATTATTGTAGCAGCATCTAACGTTAATGTCTTTGATGACTTGGCGCTTACTGTGCCACTACTTACCCAAGATAAGTGTCCTATTGAATTACCAA
>JAFLVB010000016.1 GCA_022508465.1 Clostridiales bacterium | reverse complement strand
AGAGATACCCATTATTGCCGACGAGTATGTAGAAAAGGACTTCGGTACGGGCGCAGTTAAGATCACACCGGCGCACGACCCCAACGACTTTGAAGTAGGCAAACGTCACGACCTGCCCTCCATTAATATAATGAACGGCGACGCTACACTTAACGAAAACGCAGGCGTCTACGCCGGGCTTGACCGCTATGACGCTCGCAAAAAGATACTTAGTGACTTAAAAGAGCAAGGCTATCTTGTAAAGACCGAGGATCACCTCAACAACGTAGGTCATTGCTACCGTTGCGGCAACACGATAGAGCCGCTTGTAAGTAAACAATGGTTTGTCAAGATGAAGGAGCTGGCTCGCCCCGCTATTGACGCCGTTAAGAAAAAGGAAATTCACTTTATCCCCAAGAGGTTTGAAAAGTCTTACCTCCATTGGATGGAAAACACTCAGGACTGGTGCATTTCGCGTCAGCTTTGGTGGGGACACCGCATACCGGTATTCTATTGCGAAAGTTGCGGCAAGATGACGGCGTCCAAGACTGATATCACTACCTGCCCTCATTGCGGCGGCAAAGTACATCAGGACGAGGACGTACTCGATACCTGGTTCTCATCGGCGCTGTGGCCGTTCTCGACAATGGGCTGGCCCGAAAACACCGAAATGCTCAAATATTTTTATCCCACAGATGCTCTGATAACGGGCTATGACATAATAGGCTTTTGGGTTTCGAGAATGATATTCTCCGGTCTTAAACACACGGGCAAAAAGCCGTTTACAGATGTCGTTATTCACGGCATTGTGCGTGACGACAAGGGCAGAAAGATGAGTAAGTCCCTCGGCAACGGCGTTGACCCACTCGAAGTTGTAGAGAGCACCGGCGCAGACGCGCTTAGAATTGCACTTGTAAGCGGAATTTCGGCAGGCGGCGACATTAAGTGGTCGAGCGAAAAGCTTGAGGGCTATCGCAACTTTATGAACAAAATCTGGAACGCGGCAAGATTTGTTCTTATGAACGCCGACGGTTGCACGGTAAAAGAGATCGGCTCGTTCAGGCTTACGCTTGCAGATAAATGGATATTGGGCGAGCTAAACAGATGCGTTAAGCGCGTTACCCGCCTTATGGACAAGTACGAAATAGGACTTGCCTCCGCCGAGATTTACGACTTTATTTGGAGCAATTTCTGTGACTGGTACATCGAGCTATGCAAGACATCGCTGTATAGCGACAACCTCGAGCGTCGCGACAACACAATAAGCGTACTATTGTACGTACTTAGGGAAATTCTCAAATTAGCCCACCCCATTATCCCGTTTATCACCGCCGAGATATATAATGCCCTGCCCAACAAGGACGCAGAGGACATAATGGTGTCCCGCTTCCCCGAGCCTCACGGCATTGTTACTGGCGCAAAGATATTGCGCAGCACGTATCGCGCAGAAATTGCCAAGATGGGCTCTATTATGGAGCTTATCAAGAATATACGTACTATGCGTAGCGAAATGAACGTAAGTCAATCGCGCCGCACAGCACTCTTTGTCAAGCCGTTAGGCGACCGCGCATTAATTAAAAATGCCGCCCCATATATCGAAAAACTCGCTTGCGGCAGCAGTATAGAGATAGTTGACACCGAGCCGGAGGGCAGAAATGTTACGGTAATATCGTCCATCGCCGAAGTATACATCCCGATGAACGAACTTATAGATAAAGAAAAGGAAATCGCACGCCTAACCCACGAGCTCGAAGTCGTAGAAAGCGAGATAGCTCGCGCAAGCGGAAAGCTCGCCAACGAGGGCTTTGTCAAAAAGGCTCCTGCCGCACTTATCGAAGCGGAGAAAGCCAAACTAACCAAATACGAAGATCAGCGTATCACTCTAATTAAGAGCATCGAAAATTTAAAGTAGGAGGATTTTATGTCCGATAATAGATTTATGAGCTTGCTGAGCAAGGAGTACCCCGATATCAAGTCGGCGGCAATGGAAATTATCAACCTTTCCGCAATATTGTCGCTGCCCAAAGGTACGGAATACTTTTTTAGTGATCTGCACGGCGAGCACGAGGCGTTTATATACATGCTTAAAGGTGCGTCGGGCGTTATCAAGGAAAAAATTGACTGGCTGTTTTATAAGAGTTCGACTGCCGAGCGCGAGGAACTTGCTCGCCTCGTCTACTATCCCGAAAAGATTTTATGCGAAAAGAAGTCTGAACCGAACTTTGACGACTGGTGTCGCAAAGTCATATTTCAGCTCATAACCGTGTGCAAGGACACTTCCAACAAATACACGCGATCAAAGGTGCGCAAAAAGCTGCCCAAGGGCTTTGCGTACATAATGGACGAACTTCTCCACGCCGATGACGAAGCAAACAAGGCACACTACTATACGCAAATCATCAACTCGCTTATAGAAACGGGCATGGCAGAAAGCTTTATAAAAGAGCTTAGCGGCACGATCAGCCGCCTCGCTGTGGACAGACTGCATATTGTGGGCGATGTCTTCGACAGAGGCCCCCACCCCGACTACATAATGGACTACCTCATCGATTACGACAACGTCGATTTTCAATGGGGCAACCACGACATTTCCTGGATGGGTGCATCGCTCGGCAACTGGGCATGTATCGCCAACGTGTTGCGCATCAGCTTTGCTTACAATAACTTCGATATGCTCGAAATCGGTTACGGTATAAACCTGCGCCCATTGAGCGTTTTTGCAAGTCAGACGTATGGTGACGACGAATGTGCATGCTTTGCGCCAAAGGTGTTTGACAAGAATAAATTCGACCCCATTGATATGAAGCTTGCGGCAAAGATGCATAAAGCTATAAGCATTATTCAGTTTAAAGCCGAGGCACAACTAAGCCAGCTCCATCCCGAATACAACACTTCGTCGCGCGTTCTACTCGATAAAATCGATTTTGATAAAGGCACGGTTAAGATTGGCGGCAAGGAGTACCCCTTGCGCGACACCAACTTCCCCACCATAGACCCCAATAATCCGTTTGAGTTTACCGAGGACGAATACGACCTTATGGAACGCATTGCCGCCTCGTTTATAAGCAGCAAGAGGCTTCAAAGCCACATCAAATTCTTGCTCACTCACGGCTCGCTATATAAAGTGTTTAACAACAATTTGCTTTACCACGGCTGCATCCCCATGACCGAAAGCGGCGAGTTTGCAAAAGTCGATGTGGGCAGCGGCAAGCTCCTTAGCGGCAAAGAATACTTCGACTATCTCGACAGCGAGGTGCGCAGAGTATGCTACAATGGCACGGGCGACAAGTTTGACGGACACCTGTTGTGGTATTTGTGGAGCGGCGGCAAGTCCCCTCTGTTTGGTAAAGATACGATCACGACCTTCCAAAGATTTTTTATCGAGGACAAAGAGACTCACAAAGAGCATACCGACCCGTATTATAAACTTATCGCAGACAGAAGCATATGCGACAAGATACTTAAAGAGTTCAAGCTCAATGATGGCGGACATATTATAAACGGCCACGTCCCAGTAAAAACCAAGCAAGGCGAAAGTCCGGTCAAGGGCGGCGGCCTGTTATATGTAATAGACGGCGGTATGGCAAAATCTTACCATACCACCACGGGAATAGCCGGCTACACGCTTATTTATAACTCGCGCTACTACGCATTAGCTCAGCACAAACAGGGCGAACAGATAAATAACGACGCCCCGTCCGTGCAAATCGTCGAGTATACAAATAAGCGCATAACGGTAGCGGATACAGACACCGGTACTATGCTTAAGCAGCAAATCGAAGAGCTTAAAGAGCTGATAAACTACTATAAATCTTTACAATGTATATAAAAAATAAAAGCACTCATATGAGTGCTTTTTATTTTTATTATCTTAGTCCTACAAAGTTTAATCTGCGTAGCGCATCATATAACACTATCGCCACCGAATTGGCTAAGTTGAGTGAGCGCAAATTTTCGCCCATAGGTATGCGGATCGCATTGTCGGGATTACTAAAGATCAAATGCTCCGGCAGTCCCTTTGTCTCCTTGCCGAAAAGTAAAAAACAGTTATCTGACAAATCGACTTCGGTATAAATCTTTTTCGCCTTAGTCGAGCAATAAAAGAATTTACCGCCCGCGTTTTTAGCAAAGAACTCGTCGAGGTTGTCGTAATAAAACACCTCCACCTTGTCCCAATAGTCAAGCCCTGCCCTTTTGAGCGTGCGGTCGCTCAGCTCAAACCCGAACGGCCTAACAAGATGTAGCCTTGACCCTGTGCATGCGCACGTCCTTGCAATATTGCCCGTGTTCTGCGGAATTTCGGGCTCTACCAAAACTACGTTTATCATACTATTATGTTTACCAGCCTGCCCTTAATGCAAATCACCTTTTTGACAGCAGCACCATTAAGCTGCTCTATAACCTTGGCGTCGTTTAGTACCGCCTCTTTGATTTGATCCTCGGTCAAATTAGTGGGTATAACCATCTTTGCTCTCATCTTGCTATTGATTTGCACGGCGATTTCGACCTCGTCTTTGACAAGTTTGCTTTCGTCGCAAACGGGGTACTGGTATGTGAATATGCTCGGCTTATAGCCCATTTTCTCGTGCATTTCCTCGGCAAAGTGAGGCGCAAGCGGTGCAAGAATCCTGATGAGCTTTTCGCACGTTTCAAAATACAAGTCGCCGCAATTGTCGCACTTGTACATTGTGTTTACAAGCTCCATAATGCGCGCCACAGCTGTGTTAAACGAGAACGCATCCATATCCTCGGTAACTTTTTTAATGCAGTAGTTGACTGCATATTCAAGCTCACGTTTTTCGGTCTCGTCCACCTTTTGTCCCTTACGCTGAATAGCGAGGTCTACCGCGCGTTCAACACGGTCAAGGAACTTGCTTATCGACTTGATTCCGTCGTCGTTCCACGGTCCTCCCTCGGCGTACGAAAATCCGAACATAAGATACATACGTAGTACGTCCGAGCCATATGCCTCTATAAATTTGTCAGGGTTGACGGCATTGCCTTTTGACTTTGACATCTTCTCGCCGTCGCTACCGAGGATTAGTCCCTGATGCACGAGCGAAGTAAACGGCTCGTCGAAATTAACATACCCCATATCCCTTAGTGCCTTAGTTATAAAGCGGGAGTAAAGTAGATGCATACAAGAATGTTCCGCCCCGCCAACGTACTTATCTACCGGCAAAATCTTATTGATTTTTTCGGGATCAAACGGCTTGTCGCTGTTCTTACTGTCCGGGTATCTAAGGTAATACCAGCTGCTGCACACAAAGGTGTCGAGCGTATCGGGATCACGATGTGCCGGTTTGCCGCACTTTGGGCAAACGGTATTTATAAAGCTATCGCATTTACGCAGCGGGCTTTGTCCGTCTGGCGTAAAGTTGACATCATACGGAAGCTTTACAGGCAAATCTTCTTCGGGTACAGGGACTGCGCCGCAGCAGTCGCAATGGATAATGGGTATGGGGGCTCCCCAATATCGTTGGCGCGAAACAGACCAATCTCTAAGGCGATAATTGACTTTTACGCCCCCAAGTCCCTTCTGGTTAAGGAAGTTAAGGACTGCTTTTTTACCTTTGGCGGTGGTAAGCCCATCAAACTCACCGCTATCCACCATTATACCGTGTTCTGTAAACGGCAATTCGTCGTCTCCGCTAACTGCCTTTATTACTCTCTTTATACTAAGTCCGAACTTCTTTGCAAACTCGAAGTCGCGAGTGTCGTGCGCTGGTACACCCATTACGGCGCCGGTGCCATAAGTAGCCAGGCAGTAATCTGCAATCCATACCGGAACTTTTGCGCCCGTGATTGGGTGAGTGCAATATGCGCCCGTGAACACGCCGGTCTTTTCCTTTACGGTGCTAAGTCTGTCTATATCGCTCGCCTTGCTTGCCGCAAGTTTATACTCGTCTACTGCTTTGCGGCACTCGGCTGTCGTTATCTTATCTACAAGCTGATGTTCCGGCGCAAGAACAACATAACTTACACCCATTAGCGTATCTGCGCGCGTTGTGAACACCGTTATCTTATCTTCGCCTATCGGGAAAACCACCTCGCCGCCTTCGCTCCTGCCTATCCAGTTGCGCTGCATAACCTTGGTTTTTTCGGGCCAATCGATTTTATCCAAGCCTGTAATAAGCTCCTCGGCATAGTCTGTGATCTTTAAAAACCACTGCGTCATATTTTTGCGCACGATTTCGGCGTCGCAGCGCTCGCATTTGCCATCTACAACCTGCTCGTTGGCTATGACGGTATTGCACGACGGACACCAGTTGACAGGCGATTGCTTTTGATACGCAAGCCCGTGCTTATAAAGCTGTAAAAACAGCCATTGTGTCCACTTGTAATACTCGGGCGAGCATGTATACAAAAGCGACGACCAATCGAACATTGCGCCTATGCTTTTGAGCTGCTCTTCCATAGTGGCGATGTTTTTCTTGGTGCTGTCCTCGGGGTGAATACCCGTCTTTATCGCGTAATTCTCGGCGGGAAGTCCGAACGCGTCAAACCCCATTGGTTGAAAAACGTTATACCCCTGCATCTTTTTAAAGCGGGCAAAGCTGTCGCTTGGAGCGTAGTTGTACCAATGTCCCAAGTGCAAATTGGAGCCCGAGGGATACGAGAACATCTCTAATACATAATATTTGTTTTCGGGATTGCTTCTGTCAAAGGAGTTAACTCCTGTCTTCTCCCAAAATTCATTCCACTTTTTTTCTACCGATTTGTGATCCATATTGTGCGCCTCACGCTTTTATATTAAACCACATTATATAATAATCGCCGCTTTTAGTCAAGCATTTACCCCCACTCGTCGCAATTCTCCATTACAGCCGAGCGAAGTGACAAAAAAATAAGCTGTAATAAAATTTTACAGCTTATTATGGTTATTTTAGTTTAAAAGTTTTTTTGGCAAGCCAGCTTGCATTTTGGGCTACAACCCAGGCAAAATCCTTAAAAGTTTTTTGGTTACTTTTTTACTAAAAAGTAACTACATTTTTTCGGGTGCTTTTAAAAGGATAAGCTCCATACCGTTTTTAAGCGTATTCTTTACCGCTTTGGTAATGGTAAGTCGAGCGTTCATAGCGGCAGCGTCATCACTGATAATGCGATGCCCGATATAGAATTTATTGAACGCCTGCGCAAGGTCTATAAGATACCTTGTCAATATACTCGGCTCGTACTTTTCGGCAGCGCTACGTACCGTGTCGTCAAAGGCGTTAAGTTGCCTAATAAGCGTAAAAGTGTCGTCGTCAATAAGCTCTTTGCAGTCTGCCTCGCCACTCGGCTGAGCTTTACTAAGTACCGAACAGCACCTTGCGTGAGTGTATTGAAGATATGGACCTGTCTCGCCGTCAAAGTTGAGCGCCTTGTCAAAAGAGAACACCATATCCTTGATTCTGCCGTTGCTGAGCGCACCGAATACTACTGCGCCAACACCAATCGCCTCGGCAGTCTCATCGGCGTTTTCTAAATCCGGATTCTTTTCTGCAATGATTGCCTTGGTCTTTTCGACAGCCGTCTCTATAACGTCAATGAGTTTTACCACGTTGCCGTTACGCGTGCTTAACGCACCTACGCCCTCGAGGCTGACCATGCCAAACGGCACATGAACGCAGTCGGAAGCCCATTCGTAACCCATAAGCTCCAAAACCTTAAACACTTGCTTAAAGTGCAAATTTTGCTGATACGCTACAACATATAAGTTCTTGTCAAAATCGTAAGTTTGTTTACGATACTTGGCGCAAGCAAGGTCACGGGTTGCGTAAAGCGACGCTCCGTCCGACTTTAAGATAAGGCATGGCGGCATTCCGTACTCGTCGAGAGGAACAACCATTGCTCCTTCCGACTCGCAAAGCAAATTCTTGGCTTTAAGTTCGTCCACCACGTCTTGCAGCTTATCGTTATAAAAGCTCTCGCCGTTGTAACTGTCAAAAACAATACCCAATCTATCATAAACCTTGCCCACTTCGGCAAGCGTTATGCGCTTAAAGTTTTCAAAGACGGACGTAGCGAGTTCGTCACCCATCTCAATCTTTTTAAACCACATTCTCGCCTCGTCGTTAAGGCTATCATCCTTCTCCGCTTCTTTATGGAAGCGCACATAAAGGTCAAGCAAGCTGTCCATCGTTTGCTCGCCATCGCCCCACTTAAAGTATGCGGTAAGCAGTTTGCCAAACTGAGTCCCCCAGTCGCCGAGGTGGTTTATGCCCACCGCGTTGTAACCCAAAAACTTATAAATGCGGTACAGCGAGCCGCCTATTACAGTCGTAAGCAAATGTCCTACATGGAATGGCTTTGCAATATTTATTGACGAGTAGTCTAAGCACACCGTCTTACCATTTTGTGCATATGGGGCAAACTTTTCGCCGCGGCTAAGCACATTATCAAGAACCTGCTTTGCCATAGCCTCTCGGTTAAAGTAAAAGTTGAGGTAGCCGCTAACGCTTTCCACCCTGTCTATAAAGTCGGGGAGGTCTGTCATAGTCTCCTTGATTTTGTCGGCGATCGCAACGGGCGAGAGGCGCATAGCTTTGCTGAGCTTAAAGCACGGCAGACAGCAGTCACCGTTTTTGAGCTCTTGCGAATACACCAATAATCCCCTTGTATCCGCCTCGGGGGTGACGGCCTTGCTTATAATATAATTTTCCGTTTCCTGTAAGTAATTCATTTTTCTATCCTCTACACATTGAATCTAAACAGCACCACGTCGCCGTCCTGCATTACATATTCCTTTCCTTCGCTGCGCACCTTGCCCTTGTCACGTGCCTGAACGTACCCGCCGCACGCCATAAGGTCGGCGTATGTAACAACTTCTGCGCGAATAAAACCTTTCTCGAAGTCGGTATGAATCTTGCCCGCAGCCTGAGGAGCTTTTGTACCGCGCTCGATTGTCCAAGCACGCACTTCCTTTTCGCCCGCCGTCAAATAGCTGATAAGCCCCAAGAGCGCATATCCCGCCTTGATAATTCTATCAAGACCGCTTTCGGTAAGGTTGAGCTCCTCTGCAAACACAGCTCGTTCGTCTTTGTCGAGCTGAACAAGCTCTGCCTCCACCTTGGCGCAAATCTCTATCGACTGGCTGTTTTCGCTTGCTGCAAAGCTCTTTACCCTTTCCGAATACTCATTGCCTTTGCCTATATCTTCCTCGCCTATGTTTGCGCAGTAGATTACCGGCTTGTCTGTCAAAAGAAAGAACGTCTTAGTCAGTTCCTTTTCCTTATCGCTGAGCGGCAGAGTGCGTACAGACTTGCCTTCGGCGAGGCACTCATACAACTTTTTAAGCAGTTCTGCCTCTTCTAAATATTTCTTTTCGCCTGTCTTTACAAGCTTTTCCGCCTTCTCCTTACGCTTAGTTACAGTCTCAAGATCTGCAAGCGCAAGTTCGAGGTTGATTATCTCTATGTCGCGAATGGGGTCAACCGTATCTTCGACATGGGTGACGTTTTTATCCGCAAAGCAGCGTACAACATGAACAATGGCGTCCACCTCGCGTATGTGCGAAAGAAACTTGTTGCCAAGTCCTTCGCCCGAGCTCGCGCCCTTGACAAGTCCTGCAATGTCGACAAATTCGAGCACGGCAGGCGTGATTTTTTTAGTATTATATAACTTGCCAAGCTCGGTGAGTCTTTCGTCCGGCACTGCCACCACGCCAACATTGGGCTCAATGGTGCAGAACGGATAGTTGGCACATTCTGCGCCCGCCTCCGTAATGGCATTAAACAGCGTACTTTTACCTACATTCGGGAGTCCGACAACCCCAAGTTTCATTCTTATAGTCCGTCCTTATAAATCGTTTTGCATATTTTACCATATTTGCCGCTTTTAAGCAAGCAAAATTAAACAAGCTCAAAAAGTAAGTTGCCGCCCTGAACACTTATGAGCATAACTTTTATCTTGTCGCCAAGTCGGAACACTCTGCCTCTCACCGTCATACTGACCGTGCCTTGATCAGACTTAGTAATGCCAAGCGTTTCGGCGCGTATCATGCCCTCGGCGGTGTTATCGAGCTCAACGTAAATTCCCCATTCTGTCACACCGCTGATGACGCCATCAAATGTCCCGCCCACAAATTGCGCCATATAGTCGGCGATATACAGCTCGTCGATCTCGCGTTCGGCACGTTCACTTAGCTTTTCGCGTTCGGACGCCTGTGCCGCGGCAGAACTAACGACAGTAGCAAACTTGTTTAAGTCTTCGCCATGTAGGTGCGCCTTAATCACCCTGTGAATTGTCAAATCGCTGTAACGGCGTATGGGCGACGTAAAGTGGCAATATTCCTTTATCGCAAGTCCGAAGTGTCCTTCACTTGTCACCGAATACTTTGCCTTAGACATACAGCGAAGTGCCATACGACTCACCGCAGATCGTTTTTCGGGCGAAATACTGTTAAGTAAATTTGCCACACCGATCGATGTAGGTGTCACAGCATTTTCGCCTAATGCTTCAAGAAATGTGTTCAATTCCTCCACTCTGTCATTTTGCGGAGGCTGATGCTCGCGGTATACAAACGGGGCTTTGATAGATAAAAATTTTTCTGCTACAAATCGGTTGGCGGCTATCATGCACTCCTCTATAATGGAGTGAGTAAGTAGCCTCGGCGCTTTTTGCACACCTACCACTTTTCCGTTTTCAAAAGCGAACTTGGGCTCGGGAATATCAAAATCTATATTGCCCTCTAAGTCGCGTCGTTTTTTAAGCACGTCCCTCAGTTTATGCAATGTCCTTAGCGTATCCATAAACGGTGCATATTCGTCTGTTTGCCCGTGTAAAGCCTTGTCCGCAGCTTCGTACGTCATACGCTTATGTGAGCATATAACGCCTTCGCAGATCTCTCCGCCTGTGATATTGCCACACTCCGATATGTCCATAATCGCAGTCAAAGTGTAGCGCGGCACATTCTCGTTAAGCGAACACACGTCATTACAAAGAACTTCGGGCAGCATTGGGATTACGCTTTCGCCGTAATAAAAGCTGTTGCCGCGGCGGAACGCCTCCTTATCCGTGTGGCTATATAGCGGGACATAGTGCGCTACATCTGCAATATGCACCCACAATCTAAACCCATTACCAACTTTTTCGGCATAGACAGCGTCATCAAAATCCTTGCTGCCCTCGCCGTCTATCGTAAAGCACGGCTGGGAGGTAAAATCTCGACGTCCCTCCGTCGTGATTTCCTGCGACGCAGCCTCCTCCGCCTCTTTAATCGCCTTATACTTAAAGTCCTCTATGCCAAGCGAAAAGATGACCGCCGCTATATCAGACTCGAGCGTGCCCGTCTTACCTAATATCTTTATGATTTCGCCCTTGCCTCTATCTTTACGCGAAAGTTTGACTACCACGCGATCGCCTATTTCCGCCTTGCCCCCCGTCACATATATATCGCGGCTGTAATGCTTATCGTCGGGGATGACCTTTGCCGTACGCATTTCCTTGACATATGTGCCTGTGATTTCAGACGCACCCATGTTTATTATTTTCTTTACTTCGCCGTGATCGGAGTACACTTCAACCTCGACCGTGTCGCCGTGCATAGCGTCACCCATATACTTTGCGGGGATAAATATGTCGTCAAAGTTATCCCCCGACAAAAAGGCAAAGCCGCGACTGTTACCTCTTAGTACCCCTGTAACAATCGCTTTGGGCTTTTCCAACCTTACATTTCTTTTTTTTATATGCTTGTTATACTTCTTCATATCTAATGGCAACAAAAAAGGGCGCTTTTGCTCGCGCCCCAATAAACCTAATCTTACAATACCAACCAAATAGCCGTAATGAAGAATACAACAGTTACTACAAACACAACTACGCTGAGTACTATTGTAAGTCTCTTCATAATGCCTTCGGGCGTCCTTACCTTGTTCTTCGAGTAAAACGAGTCGTAAGCCTGACCTGTGATTGCGCCCATACCTTCGGATGCAGATGGCTGCAACAAAACAAGTACGATAAGCGCAAGTGCGCAAAGTGCCAAAATCGCCACGCAGACGATTCTTATAATACGCATAATGTCCGACGTCGTCGTAACAGCAAGTAAGTTAACTACTATATTAGCAAGCTTCAAAGCAATCACCTCTATAAAATAATGCTATGGTATTATAACATTAAATGCAACTAAAATAGATTTTAGTTGAGCGACCCAAAGTCGCTCGGGCTTTGCCCTGCAAACCCCGCATTACGTTGAAATACATCGTCGTCAAACCCTTGCAAGCAAGTTTGACGACTTGTATTATAGCAAATATAATAGTGTTTTGCAAGCGATTTAAGGCTTATTTTAAAATTTTTGCAGCGAATCTCCTATTAATTTGCCTGCAATCTTGAGTGAAGCGAGCTTGGATTCGTCGGGCTGAACTCCGCCGAACAAAAATATTCCGCCAAAGACATCGCTCGTGCCAAATATAGGCGCATACGCCATATACGAAAATCCGTAGCTTATTCCGCTGCAAATGCCGCTGCGTCTGTCCTTGATCTGCTTGCTTAGGTCTATGGTAAGCTCCTTACCTATAACTGCACTTTTTCCCCCGCCAGCTCCGGTCGTGTACTCTTTTAGGTTACTTACTGCCGCAGTAAGTCCGAATTCGGACGCGAGGCTTTCGCAAGCGGACCTGCCAAGTGCTACAAGGTCGGATTCGGTGCTCACCTTGCTAATGACTATATCGCCGTTTTCCATAGCGACGATCTCTAAAGGATCGCCTATATTGATGCTGTATAATCTCCTATACTCTCTCGGTATAACTATTCTGCCGAGTTCGTCGAGTCTTCGTACAATTCCTGTTGTTCTCATAATTTTCCTCCAAGCATAGTATGTACCGAAAATAAGCTATAATACATATTTTTCTTGACATTAAGTTAAATTATATGTATAATCGATACGATGAAAAAGCAAGCAAAAATTTATGTTCTCGAAAAGAACGACGATTATTCGGCAATATTTTCGGGCACGGTGGAAGACACCTCTACCGGCTACTATATCGAATACGAGGAAGAAGAAGGCACGAGTTGCCTTATAGGATTCAGTAAAGGCATTGCCTCCGTTACCCGCACAAAAGACCCTATTTATACAGTCATACTTGAGGAAAACTGCCCCCATGCCTTTGATATTGTCACCCCATTCGGCAAAATCGAGGCTGTCGCTCACCCCGTAACCGTGCGTTCCCGCACAAAGGGAAACACGCGTACCATCACCCTCGTGTACGACCTTATGCTCGGCAAAGAAAAATTCCGCCACGAACTTAAACTAAAAATAGAAATTGAGGAATAATTAATAGATATAAGTATATTAAAAGCCACCCTACTCGGTGGCTTTATCTTCATCTTTTTCTGAATTTTCTTTCTTGGGATTTCCTACACAAAACGCCATAAAGCTTAGCGCTCCTAAACTTCCTATATGTAAAAATTCAAGAGTAAAACCTAAATCTCTTTGTAAATCTCTTACTTGCTGCAAAGCATCGTACTTTTCCCTGAATTCATCTTTGTTTTCGTATGGAATGTCTTTCCATTCTTCGTATTGTTTTTCGTATTCTATACTAACATTACAATACTCAGGACTTTTTACCACAAAAGCTACTCTAAGACATATAAAGCAAACTGCAAATAAAATTGCTGCTATTCCACGTACTAATGATTTTTGTCTTATCCGATAAAAAATATTATTGCAAAAGAATAAGACAACCCCTATAATTAACAGTATTTCGGCCAAAACAATGAGCGAAGCATTATAAGATTTAGTGGCTGCCTCGTATATTAATATTCCAAAATTGGATAAAAGCATCAAAAGTGGTAGTATAAAAAACACCCACGTTTTCCAATTAGATAGCTTTTTTAGCATCTTCATCTTTTTATTTTCCTGCTTTTTGCAATATTATACAACAATTTTTAGATTATTGCAATAACTTAAAACTACAACATCGCTGACAAAAGCATTTAAATTTGCAATATATAATTTATTTTCTTGACAATCGCAGTATTTTTATGTATACTTAGTTACGCTTGCTTCCTTAGGATAGACTCACTTTGTTCGTGGCTGTCGTGCCTATGGCACTCGGATAGAACAAACCCCTCCTAAGGTCTTGTGGTTCGCTTAGCCGAGGCGCAACGCGCCGAACGCCACGGAGCATTAGCGAAGCATTCCCGCAGGGAGTACCATATTAAAGTCACAAGCAATATTTAGCTTCCTTAGTTAAATGGATATAACAAACCCCTCCTAAGGGTTAGTTGTGGGTTCGATTCCCGCAGGGAGTACCAAAGCCCACCTGTCAAGGTGGGCTTTTATCATATCATTTCTTTCCTTTTAGTCACTACATTATACAGTTTATAATACACAATCCATATACATAAAATGGCGGCGACGGCAAATAGGAAAAGGACAATATTATACACCACCTGCCCTGCTGCGAGCCTTAGCTGCTCGAATGGTGCAAAGTCGCTTTTTAAGATGTTAACATAGTTGACATTAAGTATATACGCGATTGGCACAGCGTATGCCGTATAAAACACTACTCCCGTAACAAGGGGGACGTAGTCACTTTTTTGCGGCTTATAGTCGCCAAGAAGCAGTGAAAAGATACAATACGTTACAATCGCATGATGGAACAAAAGTGTATGTACATTGTGAAAGTTGCCAACAACCGACGACGTAGCATAGCCTAATAGCACTCGCGGAAAGGCATACATCAAAAAGATGACTACAAGCGAATAATAAAACGGCATTGGCTTAAAAAACCTATTAACCTTGCCTTTTGTAAACTGCGCAAGCGGCATAAGCCAGACAAAAGTAGAACAAAAATGCAGCGGCAACACATATAACGTAAACGGCTCGTAAATGTTGTAATAGATCTGCTTTGATACTTCCAGCAGCACAATGCAAACCGCCAAAAACCCTAACGGCAGCTTTCGCCATTTTTCGTTCTTTTTCTTCAAAATAACCCTTAATATGACACCGCATATTACAATAGTTAACAGCGCGATGGGCAATACCCTCGCGTCATCGCTATTCCAATTAAACATCATTTTCCCCTTGTTTTACTTAACAAAAATAATTTTCGTAAGCCTTAATTAGTTTTTCCCTATTTTGAATAAAATACGGCAAGCTGAGCACTTTTTCCTCCCCCTTATAGAAAAACCACTTCATACCGCTTTCGTCTTTAGTTAGCTGTAAATCCCCATACCCGTATGTACGTTTTTTGCCAAGTATGTTAGTATACACAAACTCGGTCTCTTTGATTTCCACCCGCCACAGCGACCATAAAACAATAGTCACGACGCCGCCAAGTGCGACTATGCCCGCGACTATAACATATATAAGGTCACTCTTAGCAAAGAGCGCAACGAGCAGCGTTACGACCATAAAATACCCTACTATACATAGCGGCGCAAGCCTATATGCAAGCGGATATCTTAGCACATTACGGTCCTTGTCACTCTTGAATTTCGCCTTGCTTAAAATCAGCTTAAAAAGCAAAAACGCAACTGCGGTGAGCGCAAAGAATATCAGATTTTTAATAAAATATTCGATCATTAATACTTATTAATAGCCGAATTGGAAACTACGTTCGCCATTTCGTACAGCTCGTAATTAAATTCCTTTTTCATCTTCATTGCCTTGTCGATGTCCAAATCGATAAAGCGGTTGTCTCTTATGCCCACAACGCGATTGCCGGTTCCCTCTTTCAAGAGTTTTACCGCATGAACGCCCCAGCACGTACCAAGATAGCGGTCACGACACGAGGGCGAGCCGCCTCGCTGCAAATGCCCAAGCACCGTCGCTCTTACCGACGCGCCGAGACTGTCTTTAATTTTTTCTCTGAGTTCTTCTGCCTTGCCCACACCCTCGGCAATAACTATGATACTGCTGTACTTGCCCTTGCTGCGGTCATCATTGAGACGGTCCAAAATTTCGAGATATGTCACGGGAACTTCGGGCACTAAGATAAGTTCTGCGCCGCCGCCAAGCCCTGCATGCAGCGCAATATCGCCGCAATTGCGACCCATTACCTCAATTATGCAAATTCGGTCGTGCGAGCTCATTGTGTCGCGCAGCTTGTTTATGGCGTCGAGCACGGTATTGCACGCCGTATCAAAGCCGAGCGTATACTGCGTGTAAGCCAGATCGTTGTCTATCGTCCCGGGAATACCTATGGTCGGAATACCGCGCTTAGACAGCGCCTCCGCACCGCGGAACGAGCCGTCACCGCCTATAACAATTACGCCCTCTATGCCGCGCTTTTGTAAAAATTTGACCGCAAGCTCCTGTCCCTGATCTGTTGTAAATTCGGGCGAGCGAGCAGTCCTGAGGATGGTTCCGCCACGCTGAACGATGTCGGACACGCTGCGCATATTCATTGGCAAAAAGACGTTTTCGATAAGCCCTGCATACCCTCTCTCTATGCCGTAAACTTCCATGCCCTCACTTATACCATATCTTACAACCGAACGGATAGCGGCATTCATGCCGGGCGCGTCGCCACCGCTTGTCAATACTGCAATTTTCTTCATAACTCCTCCCGTTAATTCTTATTGTATATACCCACGTCTTGTACGCCGTCCACGCCGAACAGCTCGCCTTTGAGCATTTCGCAGGCGTTGACCCTCGTATTGATTTTGGACACCTTGTTGTCGTCTGTGTTCTTGATATAGACCTCGTCCTCGCCGGGGTACGCCGTAAGCACGTTGTGAACATTGTCGAGTGTCAATGCGCTTATCTCCTTAAAGCTCATAAATACGCACAGCATCTTGCCCGTTTCCGGCTTTGTGGCGGCGTTCCAAAGCTCCACGTTGTCCACCCAAATAGTGACCCCGTCGTCCTTGATTGACGGTCTCCCTGTTATTTTAACCAAATTCTCGCTTTGCCATAAGCTCTTGAATTTGGCAATTTTGAATCCCGTCAGCATAAGTTCGACGGTGCCGTACAAATCTTCGAGCTTGGCTATGCCAAACTCCTTGCCGCTCTTATTATACTTCCTTTCGGCGTCCACAAGCATTCCACCCATGACGAGCTTGGTGTTTTCGTCTATGCCGGACTCTAAGTTGCCCTCATCGTCGCGCATGGTGAGCATAGATGTATTATGGGCATATTCTTCCATTTGCTCGCGATATTCTTCGAGCGGATGACCGGTAAGATAGACACCGGCAACCTGCTTTTCCATACGCAGCTTTTCTAAGTGCGGGTATTCCTTGCGCTTGGGGATCTCGAACTCTGGCGTGTCGTCCATGTCAAAGAAGGAGAATTGTCCCGACGCCCTCGCGTTTACGTCCTTATTAGCCCTGTCGAGTACAGTCTCGTAAACGGCAATAAGCTCGCTGCGGTTATGCCCAAAGCAATCGAATGTCCCCGCATAAATGAGGTTTTCAAGCATCTTTTTGTTGAGTGCAGGACCCGCTCCACCCGTCTGCTTATTCTTTTTGGCACGCTCCGCCATTCTGTCAACGAACTTGACAAACGACTTAAATTCGCCGTTTTCTTCGCGCTCTTTTACTATCTCCTCCACTACCGAATGGCCAACGTTCTTTATCGCCGCCATACCTATACGGACGCCGCCGTTTTCTACCGCGAAGTCGGGATAAGACCTGTTGATATTGGGCGGCAACACATCTATATTTTTGTTTTTTAGATATGACAGGTAGTTGGTTATTTCATCGATAGAGTCTATGCGGTTGTTGAGTACTGCGGTGATAAATTCGACTGTATGGTAGCGCTTTAGGTATGCCGTCTGATACGACAGCACCGCATATGCCGCGGCGTGAGACTTGTTGAACGCGTACGACGCAAAGCTCGTCATATCGTCGAAAATCTTGTTTGCCACCTCTTCCGAAACACCGTTTTTAAGACAGCCGCAAATGTTTTTCCCATCCCCATTTATGAAAATGACACGCTCTTTCTGCATTGCGTCCTTCTTCTTTTTGGACATCATACGGCGTACAATGTCGGCGCGACCGAACGAATATCCGGCAAGCTTACGCACGATTTCCATAACCTGTTCCTGGTACACCATTATGCCGTATGTAACCTTTAAGATTGGCTCTAAGAGCGGATGATCATACTTGATTTCGTCGGGGTGCTTTTTGTTGTATACATACTCGCCTATCTTGTCCATAGGACCTGGACGGTACAGCGAAATTCCGGCTATGACGTCTTCTAATGAGCTTGGGCGCAAGTCGCGCATAAACCGCCTGATGCCCTCGCCTTCGAGCTGGAACACGGCGTGAGTATCGCCATCGCCGATTAGTTTGTATACCTCCGGGTCATCGTAACCCATTGCGTAAAAGTTAAGGTCTATTCCCTTTGTCTGTTTGACGTACTTTACCGCCTTACTTATATCTGTAAGAGTGCGCAGTCCCAAAAAGTCCATTTTGAGTAGTCCAAGCTCTTCGCACTCTATCATGTTGAACTGCGTCGTTATAATACCTTCGCCCGACATTGCCATGGGGACGTGGTCCGAAATTACGTCTTTACATATGATTACGCCCGCCGCGTGCATACCAGTTTGGCGAGGCATTCCCTCTATTTTCATTGCCATGTCGAGGACCTTTTTACTCATCTCGTCGTTGTTGTATAGGTCAACAAGGTCGGGAATGACGGGATTTACGTCCGCTTTTTTGTTTTCTTTTAACCCCAGTATATCCTCTATATGGTTTTTGCCCATCATCTTGGGCATAAGCTTGGTAATCTTGTCAACATCTGCAAACGGCAAATTGAACACTCTGCCCACGTCCTTAACGGCAGCCTTTGCGGCAAGAGTACCAAACGTAACTATCTGCGAAACATTCTTTTCGTGATACTTTTCTATGACGTACTGAATAACGCGCTCTCTGCCGTCCACGCAAAAGTCTATATCGAAGTCGGGATTGCTTACACGCTCTTCGTTAAGGAAACGCTCGAAAATGAGCGAGTATTTGAGCGGATTGACCTTGGTTATGCCTATCGCGTACGCAACGATACTGCCCACACCACTGCCTCGTCCAGGACCGACCGGAACATCGTGCGTTTCGGAAAAGTGTATAAAGTCCCACACAATAAGGAAGTAGTCGACAAAGCCGAGCTTGCTTATTACACCAAGCTCGTATTCCGCCCTGTCTATTATCTCTTGCGTAAGCTCACCGTACTTGCGGTTAAGTCCGTCATAGCACAGCTTGCGGAGGAATTGATAAGGCTCACTACCATCACTCGGCGTGTAGCTGGGAAGCAGTTTCTCCTTGCGATAAAAGCGAAAGTCGCACTTGTCTGCGATCTCCAAAGTGTTGGTTATAGCTCCCTCGTACCCATTAAAAAGCTCTGCCATCTGGTCGCCGCTTTTAAGATAAAACTCCTTGGTCGGGAAGTACGCATCGTCGCTGCCTGCAAGCTCGCTTCCGCCGCCCTCTATGTCCTCGTCCGGCGACATCGTCTTTTTGAACGCAATACATTGCAAAACTTTTTGCATCTTTGCGTCCTTTTTTTCGAGATAGTGAGCGTCGTTTGTCGCCACCATCTTAATGCCGTTTTGCAAAGCCACGTCGCGAAGCAGAGGCAAAATGCGCTGTTGTTCGCGTATACCGTGGTCCTGAATTTCGATATAGTAGTCGTCACCGAATAGAGCCTTGAACTTCCTCGCCCACTCGTTAGCGCCTTCGATATCACCAACCAGCAGCTTTTGCGGAATTATTCCCGCAAGGCAGGCACTAAGGCAAATAAGCCCCTCTGTGTGCTGAGAGAGAAGCTCAAAATCTATACGCGGCTTGTAATAAAATCCTTCGGTGTAGCCGAGGCTGACGAGCTTGACAAGATTTTTATACCCCACCTCGTTTTTTGCGAGCAAAACAAGGTGATTGTTTTTGGGCATACGGCCATCGGATGTCTCTTTGACGGTCATGTCGTCTGTCATATACACTTCGCAGCCGATAATGGGCTTGACCTTACACTCTCTGCCATCCCTTATAAACTCAAAGGGATCGGCCTTTTCGTCGGTGTAGCGGATTGCCGCCTTGACAAACTCGAGAGCGCCGTACATATTGCCGTGGTCGGTTATGGCGATCGCCTTGATACCAAGCTCGTCGCAACGTGAAAACACTTTATTAAGGCGAATTGCGCCGTCCAAGAGGCTATATTCGGTGTGAACGTGAAGATGTGCAAATTCCTGTGGCATAACTATCTTTCCTTTATCTTAGTTTTCGTTTGCGAGCGCAACGAGTTTATTGAGCCTGTATTTGATGCAACCCTTGCTGACGCCTAAAATTTCGGCAAGGTCTTCGTAGCTCGAGTCGGGGTTTTCTATCCTCGCCTTTGCCGTCGCGAGGAGTTTGGCATCCGTAATTGTGTCTATTATTTTCTCGATAGCCTCGATCTGCTTCATACTCGTTTCGACGACCTTGTCGGCGTTTGCCATATCGCAGTTGATACGGCGGTTGGTATACATATTGACATATCTTAGCGCCGCTGTGTTGTTAAGCTCCAAAACTGCCTTATTTGCGCCGATTAGTGCGAGAAAATCGCTTATCGCCTCGCTGCTCTTTATGTAAACGACATGCTTGTCCTTACGGAATGTATCGCGCGCGGTTATGTCGAAGCTACTTAGTAGCGCGCAAACGTCGTCTGCCATTTCGCTCGTCGAGAACGCCATTTCCAAATGATATTTTTTATTGACAGAAACGCTGCCACAGCCGAGAAACAGCCCTTTTAGATAGCTTTTAGCGCAGCACTCGTTTGTAACGACAAAGCCGTTTATGCCCGCCATAGCGCCTATCTCGTCGCCGTAATAGGTTAGTATTCCGAGGTCAAACAGCATTTCGAGCACAAAGTCACCACGTAGCTCGAGCTCGCTTTTGCCCTTTTTGCCCTTCTCACCGTAAAGCTCCTCGACAAGCTGATATGCAAGCTCTATGATATCCTCGCTTTCGCTTGTCAGATATACGCCTACGCCCTCGCGGCTGAACGAAATCGAGCCCGCCGAGTGAATAAGCGCGGACAGCAGCGCGGTGTTACAGCATTCGCTTTCTTGCAGCAATGAGACTTCGGCTTTAGCTTTAGCGGTCAGACCTTTCACGATACCTCCTAAACTTTGGTAGTTTATCAAAATTGGCGATTCTGTCCGTCGAAATATTTAGTCTGCTTACAAACGAGAGCGGTACTCCAAAGTACCCGACTCTCTCGGAGCTGTGCGCGTCCGAATCGACGATAAGCGTCACGCCCGTATCGAGAATAGCCAAAATCTCGTCGTCGGTCATGGACACCTTTTTGCCGTTGAGCTCCAAAAACGTGCCGTAATGCGCGGCGACTTTGGCAATTTCCTTTACATCTGTCTTTATCCCGTAATTAGGGTGCGAAATTATATCTATTTTATAGCGTTCTATCGCCTTAATGTATGCGTCGGTGTTGCGCACAACCTGCCTGGACGAAAATTTTGTAATCCCGCTCACAAGGTTGGGGAGGTTGAATCCGAAAAACTCGCCCGCCGTGGTAGTACTTGTGCACTTATGGTAGCCGCACACCATAATGTCCATCCATTCGTCGTCGGAGTCCTCTATGTCCACACGCCCGCTGCTGTCCACAAGATTGGTTTCGAGCCCGAGATAAATCTTTATCTGCGGATACTTTATCCGAATATTTTTTACCTCGTCAATCATACTGCTCAGGTCCATACGCCTGACGCCGTAAAAGTCATGCCAAAAGCCGTGGTCGGTAATGGCAATCTCCTTTAACCCGAGATTGATTGCCGCCTTTACGTTGTCCTCGATACTGCCGTGGCCATGGCTGAATACGGTATGAGTATGATAATCTCCTAAAACGGGCATCTAATAAAACTCCCCCAAATAAATTACTTCTTCTTTTAGTGAAACATTAAACTTGCTTTTGACTTCGGCTTTAGCTGTGCGTATAAGCGTAAATACATCTTTGGACGTCGCAAAACCCGTGTTGATTATAAAGTTAGCGTGCTTTTCGCTTATGACTGCGCCGCCCTGACTAAGCCCTTTTAGCCCCGCCTGCTCGATATACCACCCCGCAGGCTTATCTGCATTTTTGAACACCGAGCCGCAGCTGAACCCTCGCGGCTGTGCTGCCCGTCGAGCCAAAAAGCATTGTTTGCGCCGCTCTGCAAGTTTTTCTCTGTCGGCAGTAGTGCACTTAATCTGCGCACCAACTACCACATACGGGATATTGCTCGTCCTGTAACCAAAGCCAAGATCGTCGCATTTTAGCGACACAATCTTGCCGTCTATCAGCACGTCTACAAAGTCTATTACGTCCGACATACTTTTGCCGAATGCGCCCGCATTGAGCTTGACCGCTCCACCCAAGCTACCCGGGATACCCGACGCCCATTCAAGCCCGCCCAGCGAGTTATGCTCGCAGAATCTTGATAGTGCTGGGAGCGGAACGCCGGCGTATGCATATACACCACCATCGGTCAGTTTGAGACCGGAAATTCGCATAAGTATTATAGTTCCGTCATAGCCGCTGTCCGAAATGAGCAGTTTGCTGCCACAGCCTATAACCGTATAATCGCCCATCGCGGCCTCCAACAAGCCGTCTGTGTCGTATACGATTTTAAGCGTCCTGACCTTGCCCCCCGTATGATATGTGCAAAAGTTAGATAGCGGCACATTACTAAGTGGCGAAACATTTTCCCTCATATATTTTACTCCATTTATCGGTATTTTTCAATCGTTTTGTAGCCCGCAAATAAAAAATTTTCGCTAAAACCCGATTATATATAATCTATTTGCTTTACCTCCGATTTGTTAATTATTTTTATGGAATTTCGCCTACAATAAAAAAACGGTACAGATTTTTGATCTGTACCGAGTGCCGGACTACTTAATCCTAAAGCCGATTTCTTTTAGCTTTTTGCCGTTATAGTTTATAACGTTCATTATATGGTTAAAAATCGCTTGCACTTGCTGTTTGTCGGATATGACACGACTTATATTGTCATAACCACCGTCCGAGTGAGCGTAGAAGTTGCGCTGCTTGAAGTATTCGGTATAAAGCGATGCCATTACTTCAGCATATATAACAGACGGAATTTTGCGCCTATATCCCGATTTAAGCACATAGCTGCCCTCCTCTTTTTCGTAAGCCTGCCCTATCATTTTGACAACTATGCCCTGAGCGTGCTGCAAATCGAATATAAGCCGCTCCAACCCTCTAAAGCAAGGTATAAGCAAAGTGGAATAGTCCGACAGCACCACCGCCGAATTGTTGATATCTATAATGCCTATGGCAAGGTCTATCTTGGACTGTTCTGACAAAAATTCAAAGGCGTTAGGTAGCTGCTTTTTAAGCTGACGTTCTATGTCCTGTGCGCGTTTTTCCTCGCCGCTGAACTGGATATGTGACTTGATTGCCGTCTTGTAGTCGCTGACCTGCGACATCATAAGCTGCAACTCGCTATACAGGTCTCCGCGATTGCCGCCAAGCTGAATATTGCCCTCTGCATATTTGAGTGTCGCCTTTTCGCCCTGCGAAGTAACCGAATACACCTTAACTCCACTATTCGACGAAGTGAGCTTGTAGCGCATATTTTTATTGGCTTTTATCTTTTTGAGCAGCTCGTTAAACCTGTCCTCCGTCACCCTTTTTATAGTAAAGGTATTGGTTGGAGCTTTGACTTCGGGCATAAGCGTTTTATCTTGTTTTTTGGCTTCGGTCTTGTCCGCTTTACCTTGCTTTTTAGCTTGGGTTTGCGATACTGCCTTGTTTACAGGATTGGCGGCTTTGAGCGATTCTGCCGATTTTATGCCGTCCGAGTTCAGCTTAGACTTTTTGCTCCTTGCTTTTTGAATATCGCTTTGCTCTTTTTGGGGACTATTATCCTCTTTTGCGCTAACAGGCTTTTCTACTTTATTGTTTTTAGCAGGATTTTTAGTCTTTTGAGGAGGCTCTGTCTTTTGAATATTCTCTTGCGACTGAGGTGCGCTTTGCTTTTCGGACACTTTATTGGGTTGTTCCGTCTTAGGTCTTCTATTTTGCGCTTTTACATTTTTGCTATTATCTTGCTTTTGCGGTGTAGGCTTTATGTTATCTCCACTCTTTTGCTCTCTTACAAAAACTCTGTCCTCACCTTTACGAACGTTCTCGTTATCTCCCTTGTCTGTATCAACTTTATTATTCGGTTCGCTCTTTATCTCGCTTGGGATAAGTGCGGCAACATCATTAATAACGTCACCGGGTGCGGTAATAATTAGAGTCTGCGCCTTAGTCTCGTAGACAATGCTTATCCTCTGGTTATTTTTTGTAAAAGTATATCTGTCCTGCAAGACGGTTGCGTCTGCCGGATTATGCGCACGAAACTTAAACGCATTACTGATATTGATATTCTTTATAAATGACGCAAAAATCGCATCCGAACATTTGTTGTAATTTATTCTTACGCTGTCCATAGCTATATTTTACTATTTTTTGATACAAATAGCAATCGAATTTATTAAGGTAATTGTCAGATTATACACAAAACGCCAAAAAACAACTTTGCTTCCGCGGTAGCTGTTTAATTTTGCTCCTCAACATTGTTTCATAAAAAAAAGCCCGTAAGTTATCTTACGGACTTTTTGATTTTAAATTATTCAGCTCTGCGCTTACGGAATCTTATAAGATATACAAGTACGCCCAAGATAAGCAATACGCCTACGATAATAAGAATTGTGCTAAGCATTGTGAGCGATCTCGGTGTCTTGCTTGTTGCGGTGCTTACGGTAATTGTGTACTTTTGCACCGACTTATTACCTGCAGCATCCTTCAATGTGATTTCAACAGTATAGTCACCGCTCTTCTCGAACTTATACTCGTTATCAAGAGTGAATTCGCCATTCTTGATCTTGCTGTTGTAGTTGGTAAGTGTACCTGTGCCGCTTACAGCGCTGATCTCGGTGTTGCTCGGATCAAGCAATCTGTATGTTACGGTGATATCGGAGTCAGACTCATTAGCACCCATTACAACGTCGCTGATAGTGCGGTATGCGAACTTGTCGCCAACTGTTGCACGTGTAGCTGCAGTATTGAGCTTGAACTGAGGAGCTTCGATATCGCCAACCTTGATCTTATAGTCTTTACCAACGGAAGTGTTGGAGTCGTTAGCCTTAACTGTGATGGTGTAAGTTCCGTCCTTGTCAAGGATAAGAGCAAAGCGTCCGAAGAATTCGTATCCTTCATCTTCCTTAAAGCTATAACGCTCGGAACCGCTCTTAGCTTCATTTTCATAAACCTTCTTAGCGGTATGAGTGTCGCCCTTCGGATCGGTATAGGTTACTGTTACGTCATAGTTCTGATTCTCGGAGTAAGCTACGATAGCCGAAGTGATATAGTAGTATTCGTCCAACTCACCTTGATACTTATTGGAGTTATCCGGAGTCTTATTTCCCTTGTAGTACGAGGGGAACTCAACTTCGTAATTAGTGCTGTTCTCGTCGGTTACGGTCATACCGTAAACTGCATTCTTGGTAAGAGAGGTTTCAAATGCCTCGCCGTTATTTGCGATAACTTTAGATGTCAAATCATAGTACTCGGTGATGGTGAATCCGCCCTGAGCAATCGGAGTGAACTCATATCCGAGGAGGCTGAATTTGCCACCATAGATCTTGTAAACTCTTGTATAGTCGCCTTCTTCCTTTACGGTAAAGGTCTTGCGTTGCAAGGTGTACGACTTACGAGCTGTACCTACGCTATCCCAAGAAGTAGCTGCTGCGTTGGGACCAACTTCGCTTGTGCCCGGAACTGCTTCTGCTGTAACCTTCTTAGCATAGAGGATGCTGCTGCCCTTAGCGTCGAGCACTCTTACATTGATTTCGTAATCGCCGCCCTTAGCAGGATTGAATTGGATGTTCTTAACATAGAGGTTCTCTACGCCATCTTCTTCAGCAAAGAATACAAAGCTCGATACACCGTCAAGAGAATTGCCTTCTTCATCTTTGATAGAAAGCTCAAAGCCTACAAACTCACGTTGAGTGATATTCTTAACTACGAATCCACCAATACGTTGAACTTCACTCGAGCCTGCCTTAATAGTTTCGGTAGCGAGAGCGCTAAAGTCGATAGAACCTTCAATATCATCAGATTTTACAGCGCCGCTTGCGATATAAACGTTAAGAGAGTAGTTAACATCTTCGTCAGCATCATTCTTGGTCTTAAGAGAGGAAGTATTGCCTGCGTCGTCGGTAGCCGAGTAAACATACTCAATCTTGCCGCCGTCGATAAGCTCAAGTCTTTCGCCATCTTCATTTTCAAAGTAGTATTTGCCGTTTTCTTCTACAATATTAAGTTCTTCACCGCTCTTAACAGCCAAAGTGTTTTCGCCAACCTTAAGCTTGTAATCTTCGGTAAGACGGCTGTCCTTGTCATCGCTTACAACGATGCTGGGAACGGTGTATGTCTCTTCGCCATTGCCGATGATAAGATAGTCGGGCAAAGCGGGAGCTTCGATTTCGGGAGCCTTTTCGTCAACGAATACGGAATCCGAAACATTGATTGTATATACCTTTTGAGAATTATTGTAACCACCATTGTTAGCATCGTCACGGAAGCTGAAAGTGATTGTCCAGTTACCTGTGATACCTGCCTTAGTCTTGGTGTCATTTGTTGCGTCAGCATAGAAGTCGCCGAAGTTCAATCTGATATACGGTCTGCCACCCTCGTTAGTTACGATCTGAACGCCCTTAACCGGATTACCCTTAGCGTCAGTAGTTGCAAAATACTTGCCGTATGTTGCATCGCTCGAGTCAATTGTCAAGCCATCCTTGAAATCAGCGGGGGTAAGCGAAGTCCAACGAGCAACTGTAACGTCGGGATTCTTGATCTCAACAGTCATCTTAACCTTACCTGTCCAAGCATCGGACTCGGTGTCAAGGTTGAATACGTCAAGGTTGTCCACAACTTCGGGAACGGGAATCTTAATTGTCAAATCCTCAACTTCCTTCTCGTCTGCGTTGGAAACGGATGTAAGGCCCCAAACAGTCGGGATCTTATCATCTTCGATATCTGTAATAACAGGACCTGTCTTATCCGAAACGGTAATCTTGTAGCTGTGCTCAGACGAAGTATTGCCTGCGTCGTCGGTTGCTACATAAGATACAACATAGGTACCGTTTTTGCGGGGATAGAACGAAGTAACTCTGTCGTTATCAAAAGCAACGGCATTGGCTTTTTCTGCAATTGCAAAATCGTTGTCGTTTAATTCAACTTCCTTAACATCGTTGCCATCGGGATCTTTTACGCTAACCTTAATAAGAACGTTTTCGTCATAGTCATCAGACGCGGTAGCCTTAGGAAGACTAACCTTGGTGTTGATGCTTGCCGAAGACGGCATATTTGCAATGTTGTTGATGGTGGGAGCCTTAGTATCCTCAAAGCTGGTTTGAGAGATAACGGTGTACTCCTCTTTGTAAGTCTTGCTACTGCCTGTAAACTTAGCAGACAAAACCAAGATTTGGCTACCCAACTCGTTAATTGCAACGTTTACCCCTGTATCATTAACCTTGCCATTAAGGCTCCATTCGAGCTTAACGTTCTCGGTAACTTGTTCGATATTACCTTCGTCGTCGTACTTAGCAAGATACCATTCGGGCAAAGTGAAATTCTTACCCTGCTCAATATAAGAAGGGATTGTTGCGCCGTTATTTTCTACATAAATAAAATACTCGGCATCTTCGTAGCAATTTATAGTATAAGTGTAGCTTACATTTCCATCGGAGTAAGTAACTGTGTAGTTACCCAAGTTAGATGCAACATATTTGCCATCAGTCGCACTCGGGTTTACAAGCTCACCACTGGGACCTTTTACAATTACGTCTACCCCTGTCTTAGCTGCGGGAACAGCAAAAGACTGTCCAAGCTCTATCTTAGACGGGATATAATCGTTTACGTGCAAAAAAGCACCGTTTACGGTTGTGGTTTCGCCGTCCGCAAGGACAATGCCACCCAAGCAACCGATCATCATCGCAACGGATATAACGATTACAAGAAGTCGCATCCATATGCTTTTGATTTTTTTCATGTTGTTTCTCCTCTACAAAAGTAAAAATATATTTATAGCGTTACAATTATACCAAAAAATTACATATGCTGTCAAACACTTTTAGTACAATTCTAACGATATTATTTACTTTACTGCCAAAAATTATGTGAAATTCGTTTAAAAGCGGAGTCAGACTTCGCCATAATGCCTAATCAGCCTGTTGAAGCTTGTAGACAATGTTGAGCCCTTTGAGTGTGAGCGAGCGGTCAACGATGTCTATGACCTTGCTGCACGATGCCACAATCTCGCTAAGTCCGCCGGTGGCTATGACTTTAAGCTCTTTGCCGTACTCCTTTTTGATGCGAGCGACAATGCCCTCTACCATGGAGACATAGCCGTATACTAACCCCGATTGCATATTGGTAATGGTGTTTTTGCCTATTACGCTCCTCGGGACGGTAAGCTCAACCTTGGGCAGCTTAGCCGTGCCTGTATACAATGCGTCTGCGCTCGATTTAAGCCCGACGCCTATCGCGCCGCCCAAAAACTCGCCGCTCTCTGACACCACGTTAAAGGTAGTTGCCGTGCCGCAGTCTATGACAATGCACGGGCCACCGTAAATATTGTACGCCGCAACGCTGCCTACTATTCTGTCCGCGCCTACTTCTTTGGGGTTATCGTACTTGACGTTGATTCCCGTCTTGATACCCGCACCTACAATGTAAGGCTTGACGTCCAAATAATAGTCGAGCATATGCTCAAATGTATAGTTAAGGTTGGGATTGACGCT
>JAFLVB010000015.1 GCA_022508465.1 Clostridiales bacterium | reverse complement strand
GTACGGGAGCATCTCCTTTAATGCAGAGGGCGAAAGCGGCGTCGTTGCCGAATAGTCCAAATATACTCTTCTCATTGTGTTACCTCTAATAACATTTATAATCGTCTATCATATCTTTTAGGGTTAAGGATGCAAGAAGTTTGTCCATTTCGCCGAATAATCTCGTGAAGATTCTGCGGTTGGGGCAATACTCGTCACTACATTCGCCGCCAATACACTCGACCTCGATATGGTCGTCAACAGCTACCAGTATGTCCTTGATAGTTATTTCCTCCGCCGGGTGAGCCAAAACATATCCGCCGCTTGCGCCTCGCGTGCTTTCTACCACTCCGCCCTTTTTGAGCATGGATAGTAGCTGTTCGAGATACTTTTGGCTTAATTTTGTCTGCTTGACAAGCGTCGAGAGTGAGATCGTCTCCTCAGCTATGCCTATCAAAAAGCATAATCTCAGTCCATAGTTAGCCCTTGTGGAAAACTTCATAATTCCTACCCTTTTACTATGATATCCATATTATACTATTGTGCCATTATCTTGTCAACAATATTTATAAGGTTTATTAATTTTTATGATATCAAAAAAAGGAGGTTACCCTCCTTTTGCGTTTGGTTTTAGTATTTATTATTTTGACCGACCGATTACATAATCGATGCTGCAATCGAGTGCCTCGGCTATCTTTGCAATGCTATCTATAGAAGGAACTTTTATGCCCTTCCACCAATAACGCATAATAGTGTCCGAAATATTTGTACTTTTTTGCAAACTATATCGCGACTTATTAAATTCTTTTAGTAATACAGGAAGCCTCTCGCAAAAAGGCGGCGGAGTAACGAAATTTTTCACTTCATTTTCCTCGGAAACGCCAAGAAGAAAATCTACCGTGCACCCAAAATAATCGGCTAAGCGAACAGCCATTTCAAGGGTTGGCAAACTTCCGTTTAGATACCTGTTAATCGTGCCGCGAGTACAACCTATTGCCTCGGCAAGTACAGGTGGATTTAATTGCGCCTCAAAAAGCAATTCAGACAACCTTTCGGGAAATTTCGACAAATTCATACAAACTAAGACAAGCTCCTATTAATAATTATCTTAAAAACTGCTTTAAAATACTTGCGTGTATCAAATAGTTCGGGTATACTTTAGATACAAAAATGATGCGCATATCTTTGCACTAATAAGTAAAGGAGTTAACCTATGAAAAAAGTTTACAATCACGAAATAGCCTCGCTCGAAGATGCTAATTATCATGTAAAAACCAATGACTTACTTACAGATATTCGTCTTGCCATTGGAGATGTTTTCAATGCAAAAGTCGAAGAGATGGACGATAATTTAACGCTTGTCTTTACTAACGGACAAAAATTTTGTCTTTTCTTAAAAGAAATGGTAAACATAAATAATAAACAATTTTACTAACGCGGCAATTGTTTATTGCTGCGTAGAAAAATAACCGCCAATATATGGCGGCTGAGATGGCGTTGGCTGAGGACGTATTCGTTAACAAAAAAAGGAGGTTTTACCCTCCTTTTATGTTTATTTATGTAAATATTTACTAATCCTTTTTAGCGCAATCCTTTTTAAACTTTACAAAGAATGCTATTATCAAAGCGACTGTAACCAAGATTGCCACCGCGTCGGCGCAAGGTGCCGCCCATACTGCTCCGTCTATATCCATACTAAGCGGCAACAAAATGATAAACGGAATAAAGCAAACTATATCTCTAAACAGCGATACAATCGTCGCTTTGACCGCCTGCCCCACAGATTGCAAGAATACCGCCGTCATTTTTATGACAAGAGTAAAGGTCACAAGCATAAGGAAGATGCGGAAAATCTTGTTCGCAAATTCGCTGTAAAGCTCGTTATCGCCGCTGCCGAATATGCCGTATACAACCTGCGGACAAAGCTCAAACAGCAAGGTCGAAATAAGTCCTACCGCTACGGTCGCAATAAGCACAGTAGCAAACGTATCTTTGACACGCTTGTAGTTGTGCGCACCGTAATTGTAGCCAAATATCGGCTGCGCGCCCAAAACGATACCTATAACAATATTTATAACTACGGTAAACACCTTAGTTTCTATGCTTATAACTGATATTGGAATATCCGGACCGTACTTGCTCATTGCGCCGTACTTAGCAAAGATTATGTTGCCCACAAGCGAAATCGCCACAATAGCCATCTGCGTTATAAACGACGATACGCCTAACTTAGCCACCTGCCCCAGCACCTTAAAGTCGGGAACAAAACTTTTGAGTGTGAGCTTAAACGTCTTTGTGCGGAAGAAGTACACTACACACAAAACAAAAGTAACCGCCTCGCCTATGATGGTCGCATATGCGGCGCCTTTGATTCCCCATTTGCAAGCAAAAATAAATATGGCGTCAAGCACGATATTTGTTACCGCACCACCAACAAGAGCTAACATACTAAACGCAGGTGAGCCGTCCGCACGAATAACACCCGTCATCATATTGGACACCATATACACCGGGAACGCGGCTACGATTATGACAAAATAATCTTTTGCCATTTCTATCGTATTGTCCGACGCTCCGAAAAGACGCAAAATCTGTTCTTTTAGCGGCAGAAATACAACCATCAGCACAATGCTGAATACAAACGTCGCAACGGTAGCAGAGCCTACTGCTTTATGTAAATTTTGCGTTCCCTTGCGGCCTTGCCAAATGCTGAGATACGCCGCCGTTCCGTCGCCCAAGCCCCAGGCAAACGCCATCGCTATTATAGTAAGCGGAAAGCACACGCCCGTTGCCGCGTTGCCGAGATAGCCGAGTTCGCTGTTACCGATAAATATCTGGTCAACTATATTGTATAACGCGCCTACCAGCAAAGATAAAATACACGGGATCGAAAACTTTAAAAGCAGCTTGGTTATCTTTTCTTCGCCTAAAAAGTTGTTTTTACCCTGCCCGTTCTGTTCATTTGAGTTTTCGCCATCAGGGCATAAAAAAGCCTCTTCCATATTACCTCCAAAAAGTTTAGTCGGCAATACAGTTGAGGAGAGTCCATTTGCCACATGGCTCATTTAAAACAATACGCATATGCGCGCACAATTTTAGCCTAACGCGCCTATTTTACCAAAATCGAGTTTTAATGTCAAACACAAAAACGGATTTTTTATGCAAATTTTTTAGTAACAATTATGATTTTTTGGGGTCTCGCAGGTACGAGACGAATCACAAGCAACATCCGCTCCTACTTATATTTTACAATATACTTGTAAAATTCTCATAGAAAATGTATTAATATATCCAACCGTCAGTTGAGCAATTTTTTAAATATGCTATAATATTTTTAGATTGATCCAGGAGGACATATGTTAATAATTTTTATAACAACTGCTTTGATTTTGCTTACAGCGTATTTACTGATGATCATATTTTATAAAAACTCTGACAAAAAAATAATCTATGAATTTTCAACCGGACCGGCAAAACTATTTGTAGTCCTTTCTAACATATTCTTTTGGCTTAGCTTTATTATTATATCTCTGGAAATAGTCATATACTTTTTTACGAGAAATGAATTTGCTCTCTGGATAGTTTATGGAATTTTTGCTTTTGTGGCGATACTCGGTTTGCTTATGCTTTATGATAACTTATTTAATTATGAAGCGATAAAAAGCAACGACCTTTATGTTCATAGGTTTTTTACAACAAAAACGATAAGCATAAGCGAGATTAGGCAGGTAGATATTGAAGGATTAGGTTTGGTTTTTTTAGATAAAGACGGCAATAAACTGATGGGAATCAGCATTGAAACTCCTGGCATAGACACTTTTCTTTCGCTTATAAATGAAAGGAAGAAAGGAGAAATAATCAATCTTGACATTTTTGTCCGCACCCCCGAAGACGATGATGAGGAAGCAATTACGCAGTATGAAAGCAAAGTCAACGATGTCTTATCTCAGATAGGTCAAGATTATCGCAAAGAGTATCCTAACAACAGAATAAAATTCAAAATAATTTCCATATTGTTGGCGGTTATAGGAATTCCTGCTCTTAGTATAACTCTGTTGCTTTTAGGAAGGGACATTATTTCGGTTTTGACTATAACGCTTTTGCTCACAACAGTTGCTTTGATAACCATCCCACTTAATATTTCGAAAATGGACAAAGAATTAAAAAACGACGATATATGGCTTGGGAACAAATACTATTTCCAAAATAAAATGGTCGTAGGGTCCAATAGAAGGAAATTTAAAAGTACGAGAAACTTTTGTATCTTTATAATTGTCTTCGGCGTTTTCTTTGCCATAATAACAACCGTCGCTTCATTGCAACAGCCGACTGTAATAGATGATTTCATCCCCATTACCGGCAAGTTGGAATATTATCAAAGAACGTCGGGAAAGAATGAGTATCTTGCAATCGCTCTTGAAGGAATGGCGACAGAATACCGCTTATCTTCAGTATATGTAGACGGATTTGACGATTCATTTTTCGATGAAGTCAAAAAGGGCGATATAATTACGATTTATTTAAATGACCTCAATGAAAAGGAATTCCATTCCAACTCTACTGACCGAAAAAAATGGGCAAACTTTTATATGCTTACTACCGAAACAAAAGAATATTTTTCATACGAAGATTATATCAACGAATTTAACAATAATATTAAGATGGCATTTATAATGATGGTGGGTAGCATAGCTTTTATTATTGGAGCGATTGTTGCCATGCCCATTTCCTATAAGCTATACAAAAAGAGGGTAAGAGAAGAACATCTTTCTCTTTAGACTGATTTTAGTATTTACATTAGACACAAAGCATGGAACGTAATTTTACACAAATTTATTTAAGCTATCTACTCTCAAAAAACTAAGAGGCATCTCTGCCTCTTAGTTTTTTGGACCGTAATTTGTATTATAGCCGGGGTTGTTTTCGGGACGATAAGCATTGGGGAAGCTAATATCAGTTTTAATATCGTTTGCTATCTTTTGCAGTTTAGTCGATAGCTGATAAGGAGCCTGTTGATCATAAAGCACCGCGGCACTACCTGCGGCGGTAAGATAAATATCCCCTACCTTACACAGCCTATCTATTATGCCCACCTTGACGTTTACGCCCTCAATCTTATCGTAATAAATATACTTATAGTCAATACCGATTAGCCCTGTACGAATAATAATGCGCTTACCGGTAAAGACGTATTCTATATTTTTGACTTCTGCAGCTGCCTTGATCGTACCTCCGATCCAAATCCAAACCGGCGCAAGGTGAAGCGCAAAGAACGGGATAATAAACCACCATATCTCTCTTATCGCGCCGCTCGCTACCATCATTGAAATAAAAAAGCCGTCAAAGATAAGCCATACAATGGCAATAGGCATCATCCTACAAAAATGCGCTAATATATAAGAATTCTTTTGAGGCTTACTTCTCCACAAAATTGTCTCGCCCTCCTCCAGTACGTCCTCGACGGCATTAGAAGTTATCGCCTCTTTAAAATAATTTTCGTCAATAGTCTTCATACCTTCCTCCAAAAAAACAATCCCAAAAGACAAAATTATCTTTTGGGACGAAGTAATTAGTTCTTAGAACCTCTTTTGCGAGCCTGTTCAGACTTCTTCTTTCTTCTTACAGACGGCTTTTCGTAAAATTCCTTACGACGAAGGTCGCCCATGATGTTGTCTTTTTGGCACTTTCTCTTAAAGCGCTTGAGTGCGCTCTCTAAAGATTCGTTATCACCGACCTTAATATACGACATATTTTACACCGCCTTTGCTACAATAGCTTAGATTTCGCAGGTATTGTAACATAGAATGCAGGTTATTTGTCAAGCGATTTTAACTACAAACTAAAATTTTTTTATAACGGCAACTTCTCTCCGCCCAAGATGTGAATATGCAGGTGAAACACAGTTTGTCCGCCGTCATCGCCTTGGTTGATTATTATGCGGTAGCCATTTTGGAGGCCAAGCGATGGCGCAAGAGATGCAATTTTACTAAACGCTCTACCAAGCATTGCCTCGTCCTCGCTTGTCATATCGGACAACAGCTTAAAATGCTTTTTGGGGATCATAAGATAGTGGCATTTTGCCTTTGGCTCAATGTCCCTTATTACAAAGACTTCGTCGTCCTCATACAGCTTTGGCGACGGAATAACGCCGTCACGAATCTTGCAAAAAATACAATCGTTCATACTAACTCTCCTTTTATGCCGTCAAGATAGGGCTCCACAAGTTTGACCTTGCCCATCTCGCCCGCTTTGAGCGGCGAATATATTTTTATATAGTTGGTGGTAAAGCCTTCGCTTATGCCGTTTTCTTCGGTCTCGGCATACACCTCGGCTACCCGCCCGATATTCTTTTTTATAAAGTTATTTTTTAATTCCGTGCCTAATTTTATTAACTGTGCTGCTCTATGGCTTCTGATAGCCTTTTCGAGCTGCGGGAGCTTTGCCGCCGTTGTGCCCTCGCGCTCCGAGTACGGAAAGACGTGTATCGCCGCAAACTTCGCCTTGCGCGCAGTCTCCATGCCTATTATATGATCCTCCTCAGTCTCGGTCGGGAATCCCGCTATCATATCTGTGGTAATCGCCGCTTCGGGGAAATGCTTATATATAAGCTCGACCTTTTCGAGATACTCCTCCACCGTGTAATGGCGATTCATACGTTTAAGCACCGCGTCCGAGCCGCTCTGCAACGAGAGGTGGAAGTGGTCGCAAAATCCACATTCTTTGAGTGCGACAAGCAGCCTTTCGTCCACTACTTCGCACTCGAGCGAGCTGAGCCTTTTGCGTGCAGGAATGTCTTTTAAGGCATATACAAGCTCGGTAAGTCCGCTGCCGCTCGAATAATAGTCGGACACATTTATGCCGGTAAGGATAATCTCCTTGCTGTGAGTCGCCACTTCTTGCGCCTCGCGTACAATGCTGTCCACCTTGCGTGAGCGACTTCTGCCTCTTAGATACGGGATTCGGCAGTACGAACAGAAGTTGTCGCAGCCGTCCTGAATTTTTATATATCCGCGCGTCTTTGTAGCTGCGGGGCTGAGGTTGTCCTCATATATTCCGGGCAGCCCCGTGCCGTAAAAGCGCTCGGCTTTTTTACTTATCTCGTCTATAAACCTTTTGACCGCCTCTATCTTGCCGCCAACGCCGCTGACTGCCGTCACCGTATCGTTGCACAAATATCGCTCGGGGCTGTTTTGCGAGCTGCAACCGAGCACCAAAATTTTGGCGTCACGATTAAACTTCTTGAGCCTCTCTACCGCTTGCCTCGACTTTTTGTCAGCCTCGGCTGTCACCGAACAGGTATTGAGTATGTATACGTCCGCCGCCTCCGGCTTATCCGACACCTCGTACCCCATTCTCTCGAGTAAGTTTATTATTGCCTGACCTTCGTACGCATTGACTTTGCATCCTAACGAAAAAACTACCGCTTTCATTTAAGTTCCTCCATCTCGTACATGACAAGCGAAACCGCTGTTACGCACGCTGTTTCCGCCCGTAAAATTCTCTTGCCGAGGCTTATGGTTTTAACACCTAAAGTGGCAAGCTGCTCCGCCTCTTTATCACTAAATCCGCCCTCGCTGCCTATGATTATAGCCGTCGAGCCACCTTTGACTTTTATGCCATCGGATAGCTTACTGCCGCCCTTCTCGTACAAGAACAGCACATTATCATAACAGCTGAGCCGAGCGAGCATATCCTTAAAAGCTATCGGTTCATTGAGCGTAGGCACTTTGCCTCTGCCGCATTGCTGAGCCGCCTCTTTGCAAATTTTATTAAGTCTTTCGGCTTTGACTGATTCCTTTTTGACCTGCACAAACTCGGACACAAACGGGTTAATTTCGCTTATCCCCAGCTCGGTGCATTTTTGACAAACCCATTCGAGTTTATCTGCCTTTAGCAGCGCGACAAAAAGGTCGACCTTTGTCTTTGGCTCCGTCTCAACAGGCGTTTTATCCAAGAATTTGAGCCTTGTCGACTTACTGTCTATGCCGCTTATCTCGTACTGATAGTCGTATCCGTCGCCGTCGCAAAGCGTCAGCTTGTCGCCCACTCTTGCACGCAAAACCACCGACACATGGGCATGGTCGGCGCCTGATAAAACATTATCCTCGGTTATTTTGTCAACAAAAATTTTTCTCATCTTTCAAAGGCAAAGGCTTGCCATTCTCCGTCTTTGATTTTTTCTTTTAGTTTTAGATTCTTGTATGCGTCAAGCACCTCATTAGCGCGCGAATTGATTACGCCGCTAAGCACAACTACGCCATGCTCCTTGAGTAAGTCGCCCACCATGCCGCTTAGTCTTATAAGCACATCGGCGGTGATATTGGCGATAACGACATCAAACTTTTTGCCCTCCGCAGCAAGGTCGCCGCATATAACTTTTACCTTGTCCTCTACGCCGTTTAGAGCCACGTTTGCTGTCGCTGCCTCTACCGCTTGGCTATCTATGTCTGACATAATACACGATTTTGCACTAAGTTTGACAGACGTAATACCCAAAATTCCGCTTCCGCAACCCAAATCGCACACTTCTTTGCCATTTAAGTCAAGCGTATTAAGTAGCTTAATGCACATGGCTGTCGTCTCGTGACTGCCCGTGCCAAACGCCATTCCCGGGTCGATATACACCTCTATAAGCCCGTCGCTCTCGCGCTTTATCCACTTGGGAACAACAACTACCTTACCTATCTCGATAGGCTTATAATACTGCTTCCAAACGTTCTCCCAGTCTTCCGACTTAATAACCGAAGAGGTAACTTCCAAAGAGCCTGCGTCAAATTCGCAGTTTTGTTTTAAGATTTCAAGCTCGCTGTAAATTTCTGTCAAGTCCTTATCTTGGTCAAAAAAGCCGCTTACATAAACCCTCTTGTCGTTAGTAAGCAGGCCTTCGTCTATGTAGTCCCAGATAATGCCGCCCTTTAGTAGCTCGGCAAAATCGGACGAGTCTTTGACCGTCACGCCCTCGCTGCCTTCATCAATAAGTATGCAACTTACGATGTCGCTCGCCTCGGTGGTAGTACAAACTGTCACTTGTAAATAGTTCATTGTCCTCACTTTCGGTTAAACGACTTTACCGATTCAAACTGATCGTCTTTGAACAGCTCGGCAAGTTGCTTAGCCTTTTCCTTTTGTTCTCTTGTGAGCTTTTTGGGAATGTCCACAACGAGCTTGACATACATATCGCCCTTGCGGCGTCCTGCATCAACGCCTGCACCGCGCAATCTTATCGTCGTTTCGCTTTGAGTTCCCTCGGGTATGGTCATAGCCACGGGGTCGCCCTTGAGTGCCGGAACTTTGACCTTGTCACCAAGTAGCGCCTGCATTACGGTGATGGGATATGTCATATAAAGGTCGGCGCTTTTGCGCGTGAACAGCTTGTGCGGAGTTACGGTTATGGCAATCTGCAAGTCGCCGGGCGTGCCGTTTTTTATCTTGTCGCCCTCGCCTCGCACCGTCACCACCTGACCGTTTTCCATAAACGGCGGGAATGTAAGTTTGAGCTTGGTGTTGACTTTGACAAACGCCTTGCCGCCACACTTAGAGCAAGTCTCTTTGATTATCTTACCAGATCCACCGCACTTGGGACAAACCCTCTCGCTCGCCATCTGACCGTACGGAGTATTTTGAACATATCTGACCTTGCCGCTTCCGTTGCAACTGCCACACTTAGTAAACTCGGTACCGTTTTTGGCGCCCGTGCCATTGCATGAGGCACACGGCTCGGTACGAGCTACTATCACTTCCTTCTGCGTGCCAAACGACGCCTCCTCGAAGCTGAGCGTAACGCGGATAGCTATGTCCCTGCCGTGCGTAGCGCGAGCGTTTCCACCGCCGCCGAAAAAGCTAAAAATATTGTCAAAAATGGATTCACCGCCGCCGAAGCCGCTAAATCCACTAAATCCGCCGCCACCAAAGCCACCGAAGTTAGGAGCGGGATTGTCGTACTGCTTTCTCTTTTCGGCATCGCCAAGCACCTGATACGCCTCATTGATCTCCTTGAACTTGTCGGCAGCGGCGTCATCACCCGGATTGTGGTCCGGGTGATACTTGAACGCCAGCTTTTTGTAAGCGGATTTTATTTCGTCCTGCGAAGCTGTTTTGCTTACGCCTAAAATATCGTAATAATTTTTATCCATTATCCTTAATTATTGTCGCCCATGTCTTCGACTTTAATCTCGTCGCCTGCGCTCTGGGCATTTTGCGCTGCTGCTTGATATAACTTTGTGAATATCTCACCCGAAGCTTTCTCTAATTGCTGTGTCTTTTCCTTGATTTCTTCGACATTGTCGCTCTTAGCTACTTCTTTGAGTGCATCAATATGCTTTGTGAGTTCGTTCTTATCGTCATCGCTGATCTTGTCGCCGCTCTCAGACAGCACCTTTTCGATAGAGCCTATCATGATGTCGGCGTGGTTCTTGGCATCAACAAGTTCCTTGCGCTTTTTGTCCTCTTCGGCAAATTTTTCGGCATCCTTAATTGCGTCGTTAATCTGATCTTCTGTAAGATTGCTCGAAGCCGTTATAGTAACATGCTGTTCCTTGTTTGTGCCAAGGTCCTTAGCCGAAACGTGAACTATGCCGTTTGCGTCGATATCGAAAGTAACTTCGATTTGCGGGATTCCACGCGGTGCTGGCGGAATGCCTGTGAGCTCGAAACGAGCGAGTGTCTTGTTGGCAGATGCGATCTCTCTTTCGCCCTGCAAAACGTGAATATCAACGCTCGGTTGATTGTCGGCAGCCGTCGAGAACACTTGCGACTTCTTGGTCGGGATTGTCGTGTTACGATCGATAAGCTTGGTGAATATTCCACCCAGCGTCTCGATACCGAGCGAAAGCGGTGTAACGTCGAGGAGCAATACGTCCTTAACCTCACCTGCAAGTACGCCCGCCTGAATAGCAGCGCCGATAGCAACACATTCGTCGGGGTTGATGCCCTTAAACGGCTCTTTGCCAGATACCTTGCGAACAGCTTCCACAACCGCGGGGATACGAGTCGAGCCGCCTACCAAAATTACCTTGCCGATATCGCTCGGGGTAAGTCCTGCGTCGCTCATTGCACGCTTAGAAAGCGTAATAGTCTTTTCTACAAGCGAAGCTGTAAGCGAGTCGAACTTGCCTCTTGTCATTTCGTACTCGAGATGGATGGGGCCGTTAGCTGAATTAGCTATGAACGGAAGGCTTATAGTCGTCTTTTGAAGCGACGAAAGCTCTATTTTAGCCTTTTCTGCAACGTCCTTAAGTCTTTGCATTGCCATGCGGTCCTTAGACAAGTCTACCCCATTGTCCTTTTTGAACTCCTCGATCAGATAGTCCATAATCTTGTGGTCGAAGTCGTCGCCACCCAAACGGTTGTCACCGGCCGTTGCCAAAACTTCAAACACGCCGTCGCCGATTTCAAGCACCGAGATATCGAACGTACCGCCGCCAAGGTCATAAATAAATACCTTTTGGTTAGCATTCTGTCCCTTGTCAAGACCGTATGCAAGCGCTGCCGCAGTCGGCTCGTTGATGATTCTCTTTACTTCAAGACCTGCGATCTTACCTGCGTCCTTTGTTGCTTGACGCTGTGAATCGGTAAAGTATGCGGGGACAGTAATTACCGCCTCTGTAACCTTTTCGCCGAGATAAGCCTCTGCATCCTGCTTGAGCTTGGTAAGTATCATTGCCGAGATTTCCTGCGGCGAATATTTTTTGTCGTCAATCGAAACCTTGTGGTCTGTACCCATTTCGCGCTTTATGGACGAAATTGTTCTGTCCGCATTGGCAATAGCCTGACGTTTAGCCACGCTGCCCACAAGTCTCTCGCCATCCTTTGCAAAACCTACAACAGACGGAGTTGTTCTGTTACCCTCCGAGTTGGGGATAACTACCGGGTCACCACCCTCTAAAACCGCTACGCACGAGTTTGTCGTGCCGAGGTCAATACCTATTATCTTACTCATATCCTTAAATCCTCCGATTATTTTTTTATTTTCCTACTATAACGACGGCGTGTCTTAATACTCTGTCGCCGATCTTATAGCCTTGTTGGTAAACTTTTACGACCGTGCCTTTTTGCTCGTCCGGCACATCCTCCTCCATAACTGCGTTGTGCACGTTGGGGTCGAACGGCATATTGAGCGCCTCTATTTGCTCGACATTAAAGCTACTCAGTAGCTCGCCGAGCTGACGGTCGATAATATCCAAGCCGCTCAATGTACTTTCGTCTTTTATCATAGTCTTTGCCTGACCGATTGCGTCGAGTACGGGCAAGATTTTTTCTAACACTTCCACCGCGCCGTCTTGCCTGACGCGCTTGTTGGTCTCGTTAGTACGCTTGCGATAATTGTCGAACTCCGCTTGCAATCTTTGAGCATGTGCTGTCATTTCGTCGGCGCGAGTCCTTTGCTTTTCGCTCTCACTGACTGCTGAAGCAAGCTCGCTTGCAAGCTGGTCGGCTTCTTGCTGCATGGCGTCGAAGTCATCCTTAAACATTCTCACCATTCCTTGGTCCGCGCTCTGTTCTTCCGCAGCGTCATCTATTGCTGCGTTCCTTTTATTACTCATTTTTATCTCCTAAATTAATAGTTGTCGTCATTTTCGTCTTTGTCCAGCGAGCTGATCGCCTTGCCTATGCAGTCAAGCACCGAAACTACCTTGGAATAGTCCATGCGCATGGGACCTATAACCCCCGCGCTTCCCACGCCCACTCCGTCGATATCGTACGATGCAGTTACTATCGCGCAGTCGGGAATTCCGCTCAGCTCCTCGCCGCCTATCTTTATGCTAAGGTCCATGTTGCTGTTTTTGAGTACCGGGTAAAGCTTCTCTTTGCTATCAAGCACTTTGAGCATTGCCCTCGCCTTTTCAAGATTGCTGAACTCGGGTTGCTCCAAAATCTTGCTTGAGCCCTCGATGGCTATGTCGGTGTCCGTAACCTCGTAGCTTTTGAGGATTGCTATTATCGCGTCAAAGATTCGCTTATACTCTCTATGCACTTCCTTAACTATTTTGCCCGATGTAACTTCCGAAATTCGCTTACCGGCAAAGACCGATGTCGCAAAACGTCCTGCCGAATCAAAGTACTCTTCCTCGAGTTCCTCAGACACATTAGCGGTCGTGTCCTTGATTATGCTGCGATCGGTCACGATTATAAACAACGCCATTGTCGGGGTAATTTTAACAATCTTGATGTTGCTTATAATGTCGTCCCTTATGTCCTCGACGTACGCAACCGAAGTCAGGTTGGTTATCTCGCTTATGACCTTAGCTGTGTTTTTGACCACCTCGTCAATGTCCTTGATCTTACGGTTAAAGTACTTTTTGACCACGTTGATCTCGCTACGGGACAGCTTACGCCTTGGCATGAGCTTGTCTACATACAGTCTGTATGCGTCGGCGGTGGGAACTCTGCCCGCCGAAACGTGAGGCTGTGTCAAGTATCCCATATCTTCAAGCGAGGCAAGCTCATTGCGAATGGTCGCACTTGAGAACTCGGGCAGGTACTTTTCTTGAATAACAGAGCTCGAGATAGGTTCGCAGCTGTCTATGTAGCTGTCCACCACTGCTTTGAGTATTCGTTCCTTTCTGCCCGATAAAGCCATGTTTGTCCTCCGCTGTTACTTTTCGTCACGCCTACTTCTTAGCAACCCCACTAACGACCTGTTAGCACTCTTGTCCCCGTGAGCATTAGCAGTGTCAAGCGTTGATTGCTAATTCATAGTAGCACATAAAAAAACCGCTGTCAAGCGATTTTATATAATTTTTCCACTTTTTTTGTAAAAATTTAGCACTAGCCAATTTCGAGTGCTAAACAATTTTATAAGATTGATACCGGGCAAAGCCAGACGTTTCTATTATAAGGAATAAGATCTTCACTCATACAAAGTATTATCGCAGGCTGAACTTCTAACCCAAATTTATTTAGTACTCCGAAGTTTTTGTCCGCTTTGCTTGGCACTTTACTCTTTTTGATTTCGATAGGATATATTTTATTTTCTTTTACTATAAGTAGATCAATTTCCTTTTTATCTATATCTCTATAATAATATAGGTCGAGTGGCTTGCCTGCACCGAGTTTTGTCAAGTGTTTAAACACAAAATAACCGAGAAAATTCAAGTACGACTGGGGTTTTCTCGGTGGTTTTCGACATATAAACTGGAGTTTTCTCGGTTTTATATTTCTAAATATTATATAAATTTATCCTAAATCAGCGAAGATATAATACTGTTCATTACAAAATAGGCATCTTCAGTAAGCTTTAGACAATTATCATCAATGGTCAAATAACCGTTTTTTATAAACTCGGCTATCTCTTTTTGCTTACACTCAAGCAAATCGACGCCATAGCCTTTTAGTCTATTTAGGTCTATACCTTTGCTTGTACGAAGGGCAAGCATAATATACTCATCTGCTCTATCCGCGGTAACGTCGACCTCTGTTCTAATGCTGTCGCGTAAAATATACTTATTTATATTGTCGTCATTGGCTATACGCTTTCCATCAAGCAGCGAATGCGCCGACACGCCAAAACCGTAATAGTCAACTAAGTCCCAGTATGCAAAGTTATGCCTGCTATAATTGTCCCCAAGGCAAAAATTGCTTACCTCGTACCTGTTATATCCGTGATCTGTCAAATATTTATAAGCCTTTTCGTATAATAGCGCCTCAAAATCTTCATCCTCGACAAAGCCGGAATTATATAGTAAAGTCCCCTCTTCGGATTTTAACGCGTACAGCGAAATATGTGGGGCACCGAGTTTCACCGCAAGCTCGATCGAGGAATATAAATCTTCCTCAGTTTGACCGGGAAGTCCGATCATAAGATCGAGGCTCTTGTTTTTTATTGGTGATAGCAACTCCCAGGCTTTTAAAAAGCCATTGAGATTATGAGGCCTGTTTATCCGTTTAAGCAATTCGTCATTGTCGGTCTGTAATCCTATGCTGACTCGGTTTACTCCAGCGCCAACTATCTCGTCAACAAACTCATGAGTTACAGAGTCGGGATTGCACTCCACCGTGATTTCGGCATCAGCTCTTACGTTGCACCTACCGCGAACAAAGGAAAGTATGTCGTTTATTGCACCGCGATAGAGTACCGACGGCGTTCCTCCTCCTATATAAATAGTAGAAATGTCGTCGCCACGTATGAGCCTCTCGTCCATTTCGTCCTTTAGTGCCTGCACATACAACGGCATACTGTCATGTGGCGCGCCCGAAACAAACGCGCAGTACACACACCGTTTGGCGCAGTACGGTATATGAATATAAATGCCCTTCATCAGTTATCGTCGAGTTTGAGGACTGACATAAACGCTTCGCTCGGCACTTGCACAGTACCCACCTGACGCATACGCTTTTTGCCCTCTTTCTGCTTTTCGAGCAGCTTTTTCTTTCTGGAGATATCGCCGCCGTAACACTTGGCAAGCACATCCTTGCGGAGTGCCTTGACAGTCTCGCGCGCAATGACCTTGTTGCCTATCGACGCTTGAATTGGTATCTCAAACATCTGACGAGGTATTACATCCTTGAGCTTTTCGGTGAGTGAGCGGCCACGCTGATAAGCCTTGTCACGGTGGACGATTATGCTGAGCGCGTCGCAAATATCGTTGTTAAGTAACACATCAAGCTTGACAAGGTCACTTTCGCGATAGCCTTTGATCTCGTAATCAAGGCTGGCATATCCACGCGAACGGCTTTTAAGCGAATCGAAAAAGTCATACACTATCTCGTTGAGCGGGATAATGTAGTGAAGTTTTACCCTCGTCTTGTCGAGGTACACCATATCCTTATACTCGCCACGCTTTTCCTGACACAGCTCCATAATAGCACCTATGTACTCGGGCGGTGTGTAAATGTCCGCACCGACTATAGGCTCTTCGATATGATCGGTCTCCTGCACCGACGGCAAGTTGCTCGGGTTAGTGACCGTCACAACATCGCCGTTAGTCTTATACACCTTGTAATTAACGCTGGGCGCGGTAGTAATAAGGTCGAGGTTGAACTCACGCTCAAGCCTCTCCTCTATTATTTCCATATGGAGCAGTCCCAAAAATCCACAGCGGAAGCCAAAGCCAAGCGCAGCAGAATTTTCCTGCTCAAAAAAGAGCGCTGCGTCGTTAAGTTTTAGCCTCTCGAGCGCGTCTCGTAAGTCGTTATATTTAGAGCCGTCGGCGGGGAATATTCCGCAGTAAACGACGGGCAAAACCTTCTTGTAGCCAGGGCACGGCTCGGCGCATGGATTGTCCGCAAAAGTAATTGTATCGCCCGGAGCTGTCTCGGACACATTCTTTATGCTTGCGCAAATATAACCTACGTCGCCCACTCTAAGCATGTCAATAGGGCTTGCCTTGGGCGAGAATATGCCCACCTCGGTAACTTCGTACATCATACCGGTAGCCATCATCTTGATTTTGTCGCCGATTTTAACGCTACCATCCTTAATGCGCACAAGGCACACCGCGCCCTTATAGTTATCGTAGTACGAATCGAAAATAAGGGCTTTAAGCGGCGCATTCTCGTCACCCTTTGGTGCCGGGAAGTAGTCTACAATTTTCTCTAAAACATCGGCTATGTTTAATCCGTCTTTGGCGCTGATGAGCGGAGCTTCGGCGGCGTCAAGTCCTATAACGTCCTCCACCTCCTGCTTAACCGCGTCTGGGTTAGCCGACGGCAGGTCTATCTTATTAATGACCGGAAGAACTGTAAGGTCGTTATCTATCGCAAGATAGACGTTGGCAAGAGTCTGAGCCTCTACGCCCTGAGTTGCGTCCACCACCAATAGTGCGCCTTCGCACGCGGCGAGTGAGCGGCTCACCTCGTAGTTAAAGTCGACGTGACCCGGAGTGTCGATAAGGTTAAGCTCGTACTCCACGCCGTCCCTATTGTACTTCATTCGCACCGGCGTGAGCTTGATAGTTATGCCACGTTCACGTTCTATGTCCATGCTGTCTAAAAGCTGATCGGTCATATCACGCAGCGCAACCGTGCCGGTCTTTTCCATAAGGCGGTCAGCCAAAGTCGACTTACCATGGTCAATATGCGCGATAATGCAAAAATTTCTGATTCTATCCAGTCTATTCATAGTACAATTATAGCTTATTGGCGACGAAATGGCAAATAATTTACAATATCCAATCAAAAAAGAGTTAATTTTAATTGTTTTTTGGGGTTATATTATGATATAATAATATTGTAAGGTTACTGCATGCCATTAATCTCTTAAGAGATATACTATCCTTTGGACAGGCAATAGCCTTGACGGCTACGCAAAAATGCCCTTGTGACAAATTTTGCTTTTGGTATAATAATAGTGACTCACTCTTAGGAGCTTTTATGAAAGGACAATGGTTATTGAGTAAACCGATAGCACACCGCGGCTTACACACCGAGGAACTTCCCGAAAATTCACTCGGCGCTTTTAGCAATGCAATCGACCACGGCTATCCTATCGAACTCGACGTTCGCCTCACAGACGACGACAAAGTGGTTGTTTTTCACGACGATTCGCTCGGCCGCATGACGGGAAAAGACGGTTACATCAGCAAGATAAACAGCGACGCGCTTGTAGATTACAAGCTGCTTAATAGCGAAAAAAAGCCTACTCAGTTCTACATCCCCACACTAAAAGAAGTCCTTGACCTTGTGGATGGAAAAGTTCCTTTGCTTATTGAAATAAAAAGCCAGGGCGCGGTTGGATTGCTCGAAAAAAAGACGGCGGAGCTACTTCGCAGCTATAACGGAGAATGTGCAGTACAGTCATTTAACCCGTACAGCATAGAATATTTTAAGGACAATATGCCCGACTTGCCGCGCGGAATACTCTCCTGCTACTTCACCAAAAAGGACCTTAAGAATCCGCTTAAACGCCATGCGCTTAAAACTCTTAAACTTAACAAGGTGGCAAAGCCTGACTTTATCTCGTACTGTGCAGAAAACTTGCCAAACAGATATGTAAGCAAAACCAAACTCCCCGTTCTCGCCTGGACTGTACGCAGTAACGAAACAGCAGAGCGCCTCTGCACAATAGCAAACAATATTATCTTTGAAAAATTCACTCCAAAAGAGTATTAAAAATCTAAAACAAAGATTAAGTTCCTCTATTAGTCAATAGAGGAACTGTTTTTTAATGAATATTCAGCTGCTTTTACATTTAAAAAGCCCTCCCCCTAACGAGCAGTAAATATAAGCGCACTTAGTTTGCTCAGCAGGGGGAGGGTGTCACGAAGTGACGGGTACTCGCTACGCTCGTGGCGTTCGGCACTTTGTGCCTCGGCAAAGGAGGGTCACAGGCTAAAGATTAGACCAATCACGCAACTTTCGGGTTGCACAGTGTGCCATTGTTGTGACAACAGTTATTTTGATATGCTATTCTGTTATCATTCTTAATATTCATAGGAGAAATCAATGGATAAGAAATCAATATTAAATCAAATATTTTTTGACAAACAAAGATTTGAAGAAGGCTTTAAAGTCGGTTGCCTTGTGGCGTTAGAAGTTATGGAAAGTAAAGAATAAGGCTCTCCCATATAAGAGAAAGCCTTCATTTAAATGTAGTTTCAGTCCATGCGTTATTTGTATTGATTTACTTACTATTTGCTATTAGAAGTAGAGTTCAATCCAACCGAGGGTTGGTCGCAATAGATGCAGCGATAAACGCCGTCTTGGCCTTTTTTGTGAATATGTTCGAGTTCTTGCTCTGTCGAAGTTATGCAGCTGGGGTTGTGACACTTATGTCCGCCCTCGCCTGTGGTGCCTTTAAACCTTTGTCCATCATTATGTCCCAACAGGTGCATAATAAGTGCCATACGCATCAGCTTTCCGTTAAGCGCTTGCTTAAAGTAGCAAGCACGGCTGTCGTCGTCCACCTTGACGCTGATCTCGTTTACGCGCGGCAGCGGGTGAAGAATACACATATCCTTTTTAGCAGGCACAAGCTTGTCGGTAGTAAGAATGTAGCTATCCTTTAACCTCTCGTACTCGTCGCGGTCGGTAAAGCGCTCGCGCTGAATACGCGTCATATACAGAATATCGAACTTATCCATATATTCCATTAGGTCGGTTGTCTCTATAAACTGAGCGGCGTCTCCAACGTCCTTTTTGACATAATCGGGGACTTTAAGCTCGTTGGGCGAAACAAGCACAAACTTGTTGCCTTCGTAGCGGGACAGCGCGGCAATAAGCGAATGTACCGTTCTACCGTATTTTAAGTCACCTACAAGTCCGATAGTAAGACCGCCAAGTCTCCCCTTCTCTCTGTAAATAGTTAGTAGGTCGGCAAGCGTTTGCGTGGGGTGATGATGTCCGCCGTCGCCCGCATTGATAACGGGAATACTTGCGTTTATCGCAGCGACATACGGAGCGCCCTCTTTTGGGTGACGCATTGCTATAATATCGGCATAGCAGCTTATGACCTTAGCGGTGTCGGCAACGCTCTCGCCCTTAGACGCAGATGAACTATTAGCTTCCGAAAAGCCTATCACATTACCGCCAAGCTCGTACATAGCCGCCTCAAAGCTCAGCCTTGTACGCGTAGACGGCTCAAAGAACAGAGTTGCCAGCTTTTTGCCCTTGCACTTTTGGGCATAGTCATCAGGATGATTAGCTATGTCCATAGCCGTTTTGATAAGTCCGTCCAGCTCTTCTACCGATAAATCGAGAATATCTATAACGCTTTTCATATTACTTTATCCAACTTTCGTCCGATGGATTGTTGCGGAAGGCAATAAGTCTATCTACGTCCTCGGGCTTAATGTATCCCTCTTCGGCAGCTGCCTCGGCTACTGCGTCAAAGTCGGTAAGCGAATAGTTGACAACGTTAGCAGCCTTTAATCTATCCCAGCCCTTTTGCATACCATAAGTGAATATGCTGACAATACCGAGAACCTCGGCGCCCTCTTCGCGAAGAGCGTCAACAACCTCGATAACGCTACCGCCCGTCGAAATAAGGTCTTCTACAACTACCACCTTCTGCCCTTTTTCAAGCTTACCCTCTATACGGTTTTGTCTGCCGTGGTCCTTTGCGCCCGAACGAACATATCCCATAGGCATATCCAAGATATGCGCGGTTATAGCAGCGTGAGCAATACCTGCGGTTGATGTACCCATAAGCACTTCTGCCTCGGGGAAGTGAGTCTTTACAAGCTCTGCAAGACCATTTTCGATATCAAGTCTTACAGCGGGTGCGGTGAGTGTAAGGCGGTTGTCGCAGTACACGGGGCTCTTGATTCCGCTTGCCCAGATAAACGGCTGCTCGGGTCTTAAAAATACAGCTTTTATTGACAACAAATCTTTTGCAATTCTCTTTTTCATAATATACTCCTTAACCGATAAATTCTTTAATACATTGCTCATAAGCCGCAACGGGGTCCTCCGCCGCAGTTATGGGTCTGCCCACTACGATGTAGTCCGAGCCAAGTTCTTTTGCCATAGCCGGGGTTGTAACGCGCTTTTGATCGCCCACATCTCCGCCCGCAAATCTGATACCCGGGGTAACGGTTATAAACTTATTACCGCATACCGAATGAACTTTGCCGGCTTCGAGCGGCGAGCAAACCACGCCGTCAAGCCCTGCCTCCTCGGCATTCTTTGCATAGTGCATAACCACCTTGTCGAGCGGCTCGCTTATAAGCAAATCATTATGCATGGTCTCCTCGTCAGTCGAAGTGAGCTGGGTAACAGCAATTAATAACGGTCTCGTTCCATCCGGACGAGTAAGCCCCTCGATTGCCGCGCTCATCATGCGCTTTGTTCCTGCCGCATGAACGTTGCACATATCCACCCCAAGATGCGAAAGCACAGCCATCGCCTTTTTAACGGTGTTGGGAATGTCATGCAGTTTCAAATCCAAAAATATCTTATGTCCGCGATCCTTTATAGCCTTAACAATGCTCGGACCTGCGGCATAATAAAGCTCCATACCAATCTTGACGAACGGTTTTTTGCCCTTAAACTTGTCCAAAAACTCAAGTGTCTTTTCGGCGCTATCAAAGTCGCACGCAATAATTACATCTTTACCCATTTACACATACTCCTATAATATCTTTAAGTGATTGTATTTTATACTTTGCCATAACGGCAGGAAGAGCCTCTATAATGTCCCTGCAAGCATACGGATTGATAAGGTTTGCCGCACCAACCTGCACAGCGGTCGCGCCCGCCATCATCATTTCGAGTACGTCCTCGGCGCTCGAAACGCCACCTATACCTACTACCGGGATTTTGACCGCGCTTGCCACTTCGTTAACCATTCTTACTGCGACGGGGAAAATCGCCTCGCCCGAAAATCCGCCTTTGCGATTGGCGATAACCGGTCTTTTGGTTTTTAGATCGATACGCATACCGAGCAGAGTGTTTATAAGGCTGACTCCGTCCGCGCCCTCGCCTTCGCACGCCGACGCTATGCTTGCTATGTCGGTCACGTTGGGCGATAATTTTATTATGACAGGCTTAGAAACAACCTTTTTGACTGCCTTAGTCACCTCGGCAGCCGCAGACGCCGACGTACCGAAGCTCATGCCTCCGCCGTGAACGTTGGGACAGCTTATGTTTATTTCCAGCCACCCCACGCAGTCGCACTTGTCGAGCTTGGCGGCGGTAGTGACATACTCGTCTATCGAAAATCCGCCCACATTAGCCATTACCTTTTTGCTAAAGCATTTTTGCATTTTGGGCAGTTCCTCTTTTATGACCTTTTCCACACCGGGGTTCTGGAGGCCTACCGAGTTGATCATGCCCGCAGTACATTCTGCAATGCGCGGAGTGGGATTACCAAACCTCGGCTCTAATGTCGTGCCCTTAAACGAAAACGTACCTAAGATATTTATGTCGTACAGCTCGGCAAACTCGTAGCCATAGCCGAACGTTCCGCTTGCCGGAATAATCGGGTTATCAAGCTCTATGCCGCAAAGACTTACTTTTGTGTCTGCCATAATATCTCCTCCTTGGCTAATACCGGGCCGTCCTTACAAATTCGCTTGTAGCCTGTGATAGTCTTGCAACTGCACCCCATGCACGCACCAAAGCCGCACCCCATTCTCTCCTCAAAGCTGAATTGTCCACTTGTCGTCGACTTGTCGTATATGCTCTTAAGCATAGCTTCGGGACCGCAAACAAACACATGGGTGTAGCTTAGATCATCCATATGGTCGGTTACTCTACCCTTTTTGCCGACAGAGCCGTCCGAGGTCACAACTATCGTGTTTGCTCCAAGCGCGGCGAACTCATGCGCGTAAAACACATCGTCCTTGCTGTGGAAGCCGAGCAGTACGGTCACACTTTTGCCCGTCCTCACAAGCTCCTTAGCCAGCTGATATAAAGGCGGAACGCCAACTCCTGCACCTATAAGCAACGGTCTGTCGCCTGCCCTATTTATATCGTAGCCATTGCCAAGGCCTGTAAGCACGTCGAGCTTAGTGCCGATAGGCATATTCTTCATTGCCTCTGTGCCTTTACCTACGACCTTGTAGATAATGGTGATCTCGTCCTTGTTTATCTCACAAACGGAAATAGGCCTGCGTAAAAACAGGCCCTCGATTTTAATGTTAATAAACTGCCCCGGCTTAACACAAGCCGAAGTATCGCCGCTGAGGCGCATACGCATGATGTTATGCGTCAGCGGCATGTTTTCGGTTATTACAAAAATTCCTTGTTTCATATTTTTTTAAACGTTGATTGGCGTTTTGCCTTAATCGATACTTTTATGTCTCGATTGGTGCTTTTGTCTTTAATCGATGCTTTCAAGCGTCGATGGGTGATGCCGCTAAATGATGCCTTTTAAGCGTCGATGGGCGAAATGCACAGTGTGGTCTCTTCCAAAACATCAAGTAGAGCGTTTACCGTGTCGAGCGAAGTAAAGATGGTTACGTTATTCTCGATCGCATAGCTGCGAATCTTGTAACCGTCGCTTTCGCCGCTGTCGATGTCGCGCGTATTGATTACATAAGCTATGTAGCCGGCTCTTATTGCATCGTGAATCTCATTTCCCTCGCTAAGTTTATGCAATACATGAGTGCGGATTCCATGCTCTTTAAGGTACTTAGCCGTGCCCTCTGTCGCCTCGATGTTAAAGCCGAGGTTGTAGAAGCGGCGGATAAGCGGAAGAGCCTCGTCCTTGTCCTTGTCTGCAATGGTAGCGAACACCGTACCGTAGTTTTGGAGCTTCATACCCGATGCCTGCAAAGCCTTGTAGAGCGCGCGATACAGCTTGTCGTCGTAACCAATCGCCTCGCCGGTAGACTTCATTTCGGGCGAGAGGTATGCGTCAAGGCCGCGAATCTTATTGAACGAGAATACGGGAACTTTGACATACCATCTCTTCTTTTCGGGAGGATAGATATCGAATATACCCTGCTCTTTTAAGGTCTTGCCCATGATTACCTCGGTGGCAATGTCTGCAAGGCTGTAACCTGTCGCCTTGGAAAGGAAGGGTACGGTACGCGACGAACGCGGGTTAACTTCTATTATATACACTTTTTCATCTTTGTCAACTATAAATTGTATGTTGAACAAACCTTTTATACCAATGCCCAGTCCAAGCTTTTTAGCGTACTGCAAGATTATGCCCTTTACCTTGTCCGAAATGCTGAATGTCGGATATACGCTTATCGAGTCACCCGAGTGAATACCCGTCCTCTCTACAAGCTCCATTATGCCGGGCACGAACACGTCTCTGCCGTCGCAGATTGCGTCTACCTCGACCTCTTTGCCATAAATGTACTTGTCTACAAGCACCGGCTTGTCCTCGTCGATTTCAACCGCCGTCTTAAGGTAGCGTTTGAGCTGCTCCTCGTTACCGACTATCTGCATTGCACGACCTCCGAGTACGAAGCTGGGGCGAACAAGCACGGGGTAACCTATGCGCTTAGCAGTCTTAATTCCGTCCTCGATATTGGTAACGGCTGCGCCCTCCGGCCTCGGAATATTGAGGTCCGTAAGCACCTTCTCGAAGCTGTCGCGGTTTTCTGCCTTTTCGATAGCGTCGCAGTCTGTGCCTATAATCTTAACCCCGTGTTTCATAAGCGGCTCTGCAAGGTTTATTGCAGTCTGGCCGCCGAGCGACGCAACTACGCCTTCGGGCTGCTCGAATTCGAGAATATTCATTACGTCCTCGGTTGTAAGCGGCTCAAAGTAGAGCTTGTCGCTTGTTGTGTAGTCTGTCGAAACTGTTTCGGGGTTGTTGTTTATTATTATCGACTCGTAGCCGGTGTTCTTGATTGTCGATACTGCGTGTACCGTCGAGTAGTCGAACTCGATACCTTGTCCTATACGGATGGGGCCTGCGCCAAGAACTACTATCTTCTTTTTGTCTGTCTTTATGGAGTCGTTCTTGCCGGTGTACGACGAATAAAGGTACGGAATATAGACACCGGTATGCATTGTATCTACCATTCTGAATACCGGGAACATCTTGTTCTTTTTACGCAAATTGAATATTTCGAGCTCGGTGGTCTTCCACAATTTAGCGATAAACTTGTCGCTAAAGCCCATAACCTTTGCCGACTTGAGTGCCGCTATGTCACCCACCTTGCCTTTAAGTTCTTCTTCCTTATCTACGATGCGCTTAATGGCTTCGAGGAAGTACGGTGTGATCATAGTTACTTCAAACAGCTTGTCTATCGATACGCCCTTGCGGATAAGCTGAGCTATCGCGAAGATGTTGTCGTCTCTGAACTTGGATATGTATTCGAGCATTTCTTCCACGCTCATATTGTCGAACTTGGGGAGATGGAGGTGGCAAACGCCGATTTCGAGCGAGCGTATCGACTTAAGCATACATTCCTCGAGGTTGGAGCCTATGCCCATTACCTCGCCGGTAGCCTTCATCTGTGTGCCCAAAACGTTGGTCGCCATTGTGAATTTGTCGAACGGGAAGCGCGGGAACTTAGCAACTACATAGTCGAGACTGGGCTCGATTGCAGCCGTGCCGCCGCCCACCTTAATTTCGTCAAGCGTCATACCTACTGCTATCTTAGCGGTAACGCGTGCGATCGGATATCCGCTCGCCTTGGACGCAAGTGCCGAGGAGCGAGATACGCGCGGGTTAACCTCGATAAGATAATATTCGCTTGTTTCGGGATGAAGCGCAAACTGAACATTGCAGCCACCCTCAATCTTTAACTCTTTTATGATCTTAATAGCGCTGTCGTTGAGCATTTTAAGGTCGTGATCGTTGAGCGTCATAATGGGCGCAACTACTATCGAGTCACCGGTATGTACGCCTACGGGGTCTACGTTTTCCATTCCGCAGATGGTGATTGCCTTGTCTGTCGAGTCGCGCATAACCTCGAACTCGATTTCCTTATAGCCCTTAACGCTCTTTTCGATAAGAACTTGGTGAACGGGCGAAAGCTTGAATGCATTAAGTCCGATTTCTACAAGCTCTTCCTCGTTATCTGCAAAGCCGCCGCCTGTGCCGCCAAGCGTGAACGCCGGGCGCAGTACTACAGGGTAGCCGATTTCCTTAGCTGCCTTTTTTGCTTCCTCGAGACTGTACGTGATTTGCGAGGGGATAACCGGCTCGCCTATCGACTGGCAAAGTTCCTTAAACAGCTCGCGGTCCTCTGCACGCTCGATACTCGTACTGGAGGTGCCGAGAAGCTTAACGCGGCATTCTTTGAGTATGCCCTTCTTTTCAAGCTGCATAGCCATATTAAGACCTGTCTGTCCGCCGATACCCGGAACGATTGCGTCCGGTCTCTCATAACGCAAAATCTTTGCGATGTACTCGAGCGTAAGCGGCTCCATATAAACCTTATCTGCTATTGTCGTGTCGGTCATTATCGTTGCAGGATTGGAGTTAACAAGCACTACTTGATAGCCCTCTTCCTTGAGCGCAAGGCAAGCCTGCGTGCCGGCATAGTCGAATTCTGCCGCCTGACCTATAACAATAGGACCGGATCCGATAATCAAAATCTTTTTGATGTCATTTCTCTTTGCCATAATTTTAATCTCCTTTATATAACCTTAATTATTATCTTTATAAACCACTTTATCGTTATAAACGGTAAGTTTGTTGACCCCATATAACTTTTTTCCGCTTAGCGGAGTCGCTCTGCCATAAGTTAAAAACTCGTCGGGATTGACGATAAACTCTCTATCCAAATCCCACACACATAGGTCTTTGTGGAGCGCTATATTGAATCTACTACGAGGGTTTATCGCCATAAGCTCTATTAGTTTGTCTATGCTTATTATGCCTTTTTTTACAAGATAGGTGTTTAGCAGCGGGAACGCCGTTTCCAGCCCTACTATACCGAACGCGCTGCCGCTTAGCCCTTTGCTTTTCTCCTCCGCCGAGTGAGGGGCATGGTCGGTGGCTATCATATCTATCGTGCCATCCATTATTCCCTCGATAAGCGCTTCCTTGTCGGCAGAGCTTCTTAGCGGCGGATTCATCTTAAATCTGCCATCCTCGAGTAGGTCGTTTTCGTCCAAAACGAGGTAATGTGGTGCGGTTTCGCATGTTACATCCACTCCGCTCTTTTTCGCGTCGCAGATAAGCTCAACGCTTTCCTTACACGAAATATGGCATACGTGGTACTTGCAACCGATCTCCTCTGCTAACTTCAAGTCCCTTTCTATCTGCTTGTATTCGCTCTCCGAGCATATGCCCTTGTGTCCATGTGTCCTTGCGTACACTCCATCGTGAATGTACCCGCCATAAAGCAACGTATTGTCCTCGCAATGCGCAGCGATGATTTTACCCAGCGACTTTGCCTTTTGCATAGCAGCGCGCATCATCCCAATGTCCTGCACGCCCCTTCCGTCGTCCGAAAACGCGATAACGTCATATGCAAGAGAGTCCATATCTGCAAGCTCAACGCCAAGTTCGCCCTTTGTGATTGCGCCGTAAGGATAGACCGCTATAACTGCATCACGCTTAATTATGTCTGTCTGAGCGGCAAGGTGCTCTTTGCTGTCGGGGACGGGATTAAGGTTGGGCATTGTGCATACCGCCGTGTAACCTCCCCTCGCCGCAGCAAGCGAGCCGGATTTGATTGTTTCCTTATAAGAAAAACCCGGCTCACGAAAATGCACATGCACATCGCAAAAACCGGGAAAAACAGCTAAATGGGACAAGTCGCCGAGGAACTCGGTAGCAACTTCTCTTAATGTTTGATATTGAGGTTTGATCGTCTTGTCCATATTCTCTCTCCGTAAAAAAATCCTGCCTTTTGCGGCAGGACAAAACTTACGATATAATATGGACTAAGCCTATTTCCGTAATCTTGCCGACGTCGCCGCATCGACTTAAAGATTAATCTTGCGCTATTATAGCACCACTATCTATGCTTGTCAAGTAAATAAATAAGGGTAAGGGAAATTTTTTACCTTTATTTATCTGCCTAACTTTTTTAACTCCCTGATAACTTCGTCGGCGACCTCTTCGATCGTTTTGCCGTCGGTGCTTACGGTAATATCTGCATACTTGCTATATGCCTCTTCGCGCTCGGCAATCATCCCGGCAATCTTTTGGGGACTGTTGTCTTTAAGCAACGGTCTCGAAAAATCGTCCTTTGTTCGATTATAAATCTCCTCGGGCGAAGCGGTAAGGCGCACCTTTATAAAGTTTTCAATCAGGTCCATATTGCGCTTATGGAGCGGTATGCCGCCGCCACAACTGATTACAAAGTTATCCTGCCATACTACTTCGCACATTACGTCATGCTCATAGTCACGGAATGTCTTTTCGCCCAATGTGATAAAGGCTACCGAGATAGGCATACCCATTCTTGCCACAAGGCAGTCGTCTATATCTATATAGTTCATGCCTAACTTTTCGGCTACAATCCTCGACGTAACCGTTTTGCCCGACCCCATCATTCCTATAAATGCAATGTTCTTCATTTTATTCTCCTTTTAATTATGTCGATTGCCGCCTTGTAGCCGTCCACTCCAAGCCCTGTTATTACGCCGTCGCACTTAGAGCCTGTCACCGAAAAGTGCCTATACTCCTCTCGCGCCAAAATGTTGGTAAGGTGAACTTCTATCTTAGGCAAACTAAGCATTGCGAGCGCGTCGGCTATCGCTATGCTTGTGTGCGAATATCCTCCCTCATTTATTATGAGCGCATCGGCGTCGCAGTTTTGGACCGCGTCTATAATTTCGCCCTCGCTGTTGGAGGTAAAAAACTCTAAGGTTGTTTCGCCCGCATACTCAATTAAATCTCTTTGCATTTCCTCAAGCGTAAAAGTACCATAGATCGCCTCTCTACTGCCCAACTTATTTAGGTTTGCGCCCGAAATGACAAGTATCTTCATAAAATCTCCTTTAGCTTTAAGTATACTCTTTTGACCTCGTCGTTGTCAAACTGTTTGCCGGTAAAAATGCCATAAGAATATATCGCCTGAGCTATCAGCATTCCCAAGCCGTTTGCCGACGGACAATTAACCTCGAGAGTTTGTCCCGCATAGCGAAGATCGTAACAAAATTTAATTCCACTTAGGTCAATCGGCGGCAAATATGTTTCGGTTACGCAGCTAACGATTCCATCCGGCTTAAAAGTATCGTTATAGACTTTTACCCCAAATCTATCCGCAAATGCGGTTACCTTTTGAACGCTTCTACCCGTAACGGCGACATTTGCTCCGCGCTTAACTAATGCGCTTACGCACGCACTTGCCGCTCCTCCATAGCCTAATATCAGCACATTAGATGATGACGCCCCGTCAAAATTACGCTCAAGGTCGAACAAAAACCCCGCCCCGTCCGTACTGTATCCAGTCATATCACTCACGGTGACAGTATTAACGCTACCGCACTCGCTTTTATCGCAGCTAAGATATTTTATAATTTCGGTCTTAAAAGGTTTTGTTACATTAAAGCCGACTACGTCCTTGCAAATTTCTCTAATATCGCTAAGTTTGTCAGGCGTAATATCCATAATGGAGTACTCGCCTTTTTCGCCAAAAATCTTAAACAGCTCCGCAAAAATTGTCGGAGAAA
>JAFLVB010000014.1 GCA_022508465.1 Clostridiales bacterium | reverse complement strand
AACTAGCATTGTTAGGGATAAACTTGACTTTGCAAGAGACGGCATGGTAATTAAGGTAATTGACGTTAATATTCGCGAGCAACTCGGTTTTACAGACAAATTCCCGCGTTGGGCGATTGCTTATAAGTTTGAGGCAGAAGAAACTACCACTCAGTTACAAGACGTGGTGTGGCAGGTCGGTCGCACAGGTAAGCTGACGCCCATAGCCGTTTTGGCTCCCGTCGAGCTTTGCGGCGCAATTGTAAAAAGAGCGACGCTTAATAATTACGGCGACATTTTACGTAAAAAGATCAAAAAGGGTAGTAATGTCTTTATCAGACGCAGCAACGATGTAATCCCCGAAGTCCTTGGTGTAGCCGAAGGCGGCGGTGAGGATATAGAGCTTCCTAAAATTTGTCCGGCTTGTGGCGCTGGGCTTTATGAGGAAGGGGCGAATTTGTTTTGCCCTAACGAATATGGTTGCAAACCGCAAATAAGCGGTAAGCTTGTTCACTTTTGCACAAAGGACTGCATGGACATTGAGGGCTTGAGCGAAAAGACAATAGACCTATTGTATGATAAAATAGGACTTAATTCGTTAGAGGGATTATACTCGCTTTCCCCGTCTGATCTTGAAGGGCTTGAAGGCTTTAAGCAAAAGAAAATTGCCAATCTGCTCGGCGGTATAGAAAAAAGCAAGCATGCAGACCTTGCTCATTTTATAAATGCGCTCGGTATTCCCGGCGTAGGCAAAAAGCTTGCCTCCGACCTCGCTAAACGATATTGCTCAATTGATAGCTTAGCCTCGGCGACGATTGACGACCTTATGACCAATCCCGATATGGGACCTATCATCGCGCAATATATAGTCGAATATTTTGACAAGCACTCGGCGACAATCGAACATCTTAAGAGCATAGGCATAGACCCGCACTACCGGTCGGTGGGCGCAGACGGCATATTCAGCGGACAAAAGGTAGTGCTTACAGGCACTTTGACAAATTTCAAGCGTAGCGAAGCTGCCGATATAATCGAGCGCAGCGGCGGAGAAATTCAGAGCTCGGTGACATCTACCACAAGCCTTGTTGTCGCCGGAGAAAATGCCGGCTCTAAGCTTGATAAAGCAAGGAAGAATGGCATTAAAATAATAGACGAGAATGAGTTTCTCGCCCTAATAAATAGTTGAAATAATTTTTTATTTATGGTAGAATATCAAGTGGAGAGGTGTACTGCATTGAAAAGCATGACCGGATACGGCAAAGGAGTATCGCAGCGCGAAAATAAAACGCTGACCGTAGAACTCAAAGCCGTCAACAACAGATTTTTGGAAATAAACGCTCGGTTGCCTAAGTACCTTATGGCTGGAGACGAGATTGTTCGTAAAGAAATAAATTCGGTGCTTAAACGCGGAACGGTAGATTTCTACTATGATTACAAAGATTTAGGCGGGGACAAGGTGCTCAGCGTCGATTATGAACTTGCTAAGCTTTACTGTGATGCCGCAAAGGAACTGTCTACACGTTTTGATATAGATGACGGACTCAATTCTGTAAATGTATTAAAGTTCGGCGACATAGTTTCGGTTACTTCGGACACCGATGTCGATTTGCTGTGCGAAATGCTCCAAGAGGCGACTAAGCAAGCGCTTGAGAACTTGGACCAAATGCGTATTAAGGAAGGCGAAAGCGTAAGACTTGACTTTATTAAGTTAGTGGATAATTGCACCGAGCATCTTTCTTGTGTGCGCTCGCGTGCGCCGCAAGTGGTTGCCGAGTATCGCGAAAAGCTGAAAAAGCGCATAACCGAATATCTCGGCGAAATTGCTCCCGACGAAACAAGACTTTTAAACGAGGTTGCGTTCTTTTCTGACAAGGCGGATATAAATGAGGAAATCAGCCGCTTGCAGTCGCATATAGATCAGTTCCGCTTGGCGCTCAATATGAGCGGCGAAGTGGGACGAAAGCTCGACTTTTTGGTGCAGGAGATGAATCGCGAAGTAAATACAATGGGCAGTAAATCCAACGATGTCGAGATCACGAGTCACGTTGTCGCAATGAAAAACGAGCTTGAAAAAATAAAAGAACAGGTCAGGAACGTAGAATAATGGCAGGTTTATTGATAGTAATTTCTGGACCTTCGGGCGCGGGCAAGGGTACAATTTATAACTCTATCCTCGAGCGTATGCCCGAGATAGTGACGTCCATATCTGTCACGACGAGGCACCCTCGAAAAACCGAGACAGACGGAGTGGAATACTTTTTCCGCACCGAAGAAGAGTTTAGTAAGATGATTGCAAATGATGAGCTGCTCGAGTACGCGAGAGTATTCGACCATCATTACGGAACGCCCAAAAAGCACGTTATGGACGTGGTGGAGAGTGGTAGAACAATCATGCTCGAGATAGATGTCAAAGGCGCAGAACAAATCAAACGTAAATTTCCGTCGTGTGTGGGAATTTTCGTAATGCCACCGTCGTTTGAAGTTTTGGAAAGACGTTTGCGAGGTCGTGCCACCGATTCGGAGGAGAGTATTGTAAAGAGGCTATCCGAGGCGAAGGGTGAACTTTCGACGTACAAGCTGTTCGATTATATCGTTTTCAACGACAATTTACATGACGCAATAGACCAAACCGTTTCTATTATTAAAGCCGAGAGGAATAAAATATGTAGAAACGAGACTAAAATAAAACAATTACTTAAATAAGGAGTAGATATATGTTAATTGATCCGCCTATCGATAAGTTAATAGGTCAAGTGGGCTGCAAATATGCTTTGGTATGTTTGGTGGCTCAAAGAGCAAGATTTTTGGAAGACAAAAAGGCAGACTACTTGGCGCAAATCAACGATAACCCAATTTCGTATGCGTCCAAGGAAGTTTATAACGGAAAAGTTAAGCTGGCGTTCGAGGATTAGTCTTTGCTGTTAAAGGGTAAGACAATTGCCGTTTGCGTTACGGGAGGCATTGCCGCCTATAAAGCGTGCGAAATAGTTAGCAGGCTCAAAAAGAAGGGAGCTGATGTGCACGTCGTGATGACTCAAAATGCGACGTGTTTTGTCGCACCTCTTACATTTGAGACGCTTTCGGGCAATAAGGTCACTATAAAGAACTTCGATCCCAATCGCGAATGGGAGGTTGAGCACGTTTCGCTTGCCAAAAAGTGCGATCTTTTTTTAATCGCGCCATGTACTGCAAACGTGGTGGGTAAACTGTGCGCGGGCGTTGCCGACGACTTTTTGACTACCTGCATTATGGCGGCGACAGTACCTGTGCTAATAGCGCCTGCTATGAACGTCAATATGTATCAAAGCGCGGCATATAAAGCCAACGAGCAGATTTTAAGAAATCGCGGCTTTATCTTTATCGAGCCGGATAGCGGAGTGTTGGCGTGCGGCGACGTAGGCAAGGGTAGACTTGCTGAGCCCGAAGCAATAGTCAACAAGGTAATCGAGGTTCTAATCCCAAAGCGCGACCTTGACGGCAAGACTGTACTTGTTACTCTCGGCTCAACGCGCGAGCCCATTGATCCTGTTAGATTTATAACTAATTCAAGCAGCGGCAAAATGGGATTGTCAATAATAAATGCCGCACTTAAACGCGGTGCAAAAGTTATCGCCGTTAGTGGATTTATTTCGGTGGAAATTCCGACAGAAGCGGAAACCATAAAAGTTGCAACAACCGATGAGATGTATTCTGCGGTCAAAGAGCAATATAATAGAGCGGACTTTATTATAATGTCGGCGGCTCCATCCGATTACAGGGTAAAAAATTATAATCAAAGCAAGATTAAAAGCAAAGAGCTTATTTTGGAACTATCGAAGAATACAGATATTGCTGCCGAAATAGGTAAAGTCAAAGGCGATAAAACTCTTGTAATTTTTGCCGCCGAAACAAACGATCTTATAGATAACGCAAAATCAAAGCTTAAAAGCAAAAATGCCGATTTGGTAGTTGCCAACGATGTAACGCAGGAGGGAGCGGGTTTTTACACCGACACCAACATTGCAACCTTAATAAACAAAAACGGCAAAGTAACGCCGCTAACTAAGATGGACAAGTCTGCGCTTGCAGATGTGATACTGGATAATATGCAAGATGTACGCTAAGGTTATTGTAGACATAAGTAATAACGAGCTGGATAGGATTTTCGATTATTCGGTCGGGGAATTATCATTGGAACCGGGCTGTCGAGTCACGGTTCCTTTCGGTATAAGGCAAATCGAAGGTTATGTAATAGACCTTAACGACACTACCGATTGCCCGATAGATAAGATAAAGCCTATAACGGCAAGACTTGACGACTATCCTGTTATTACTTCTGAAATGCTCTCGCTTATGCGTTTTATGTGCGACAGATATCATCTTAGAGTTATAGATGCACTTAGGCTTTTTATCCCCGCTCAGATGAGGGGAGGTAAGGTCAAGGAACTAAGTAAAAAATTTGTCAGCGTAAATCCAGACATAGACGATCCGCGTTCGCTCATAAAACCATCTGCTGTTATGCAGCTGGCAGCGCTTGAGTTTGTGCTTGAAAGAGGCGAGGTCTCTCTGTCTGAAGTCAATGCAAATTGCTCTGCTGCGAGCGTACGTAATCTGATTATGCGTGACATACTTAGGATAAAAGATGTCGAAGTGATGCGTACACCGTACAATAATTTGACTGTGAACGACAATAATGTACGACTGACAAGCGATCAGCAAGCGGTCGTAGATACCGTTTTAAGCGCTACCAATAAGACCTTTTTACTGCATGGAGTAACAGGAAGCGGCAAAACCGAAGTGTATATGCACTGCATAGCAAAGGTCCTCGCAAGTGGAAAAACGGCAATAATGCTTGTGCCTGAAATTTCGCTGACGCCGCAAGTGCTAAGCAGTTTTAGAGCAAGATTCGGTAGCCGAGTTGCGCTACTGCACAGCGGGTTGTCGGTAGGCGAAAGGTTTGATGAATGGCGTAGGCTTATTACGGGAGAGGCGGTAGTAGCGGTAGGTGCGCGCTCGGCGGTGTTTGCCCCGCTGAAAAATGTAGGCATAATCATTATCGACGAGGAGCATGACGGCAGTTATACTTCCGAAAGCAATCCTCGTTATGTAACTTCCGAAGTGGCGGAATTTCGCAAGCGCTATAACGAATGTAACATAATTCTCGGTAGCGCGACGCCGTCGATAGAGAGCTATCATAAGGCAATGACAGGCGAATATCAGTTGTTGGAGCTTGCAAACAGAATAAACAAGCGCCCGTTGCCCGAGATATCCATTATAAATATGTGCAATGAGGTTTATAATGGCAACAACGGAGCGTTTTCGGTTAAGCTCGAGGACGAGCTACATAAGTGTATAGAGTCGAACAATCAAGCGATTATCTTTATAAATAGGAGAGGATATTCTTCGTATGTAATGTGTCGCTCGTGCGGATATGTCGCCAAGTGCGAGCAATGCGACGTTTCGCTCGTTTATCATAAAGAAGAGGACACACTCAAATGCCACTATTGCGGCAACCGTTACAAAGCGCTTTCGGTTTGCCCCAATTGCGGCTCGGAACATATCAAGCGCGGCTATGTGGGCACAGAGCAGATTGCCGAAAAGCTAAAAGAGATGTTCCCGAACGAAACGATTTTGCGAATGGACAACGACACCACGCAAAACAAGAATGCACATTTGCAAATTTTAGGTGACTTTGCAAGTAAAAAAGCCAAGATTTTGGTGGGCACTCAAATGATAGCAAAGGGCCACGACTTCCCCGACGTTACGCTTGTTGGTATAATCGACGCCGATATGAGCTTGCATTTTGCCGACTATCGCAGTGTAGAAAGGACTTATCAGCTAATCACGCAGGTGGCGGGACGAGCGGGACGAGATAAAAAGGCGGGGACGGTAGTGTTGCAGACATATTCGCCCAACCATTATGTATATAAGTTTGCCGTTAGCGGCGACTATAAACATTTTTACGAAAAAGAATGTAACCTAAGAGAAGTCACTAAATTTCCGCCGTTCACGCGCATTGTCAGGATCCTTGTTTCGGGCGAAAGCGAAATAGCCGTTCGCGATGCGCTTCAAGCAATTTTTGAAAAAGTCAAGGCAATAGCGCAAAACGATAAGCGGTTCGTTTTCCTTAATTATATGTGGGCACCTGTAAAACTCATAAAAAATATGAGGCGTGCCCAAATTCTTATGAGAATATTGCCGGACTTTGACGGATATTCGGAAATTTATAAAATAGCAGACGAGTATAAAACAAACAAAATCAATATTTTTGTTGAAACAAATCCAAACAGTTTGAGCTAAGGAGAGAGTAAAAATGGCATTAAGAAATATTTTACAAGAGGAAGATCCTATTTTAAGGGGAAAATGTTACGAAGTCACGATATTCAACGATCATCTTGGCGTTTTGCTCGATGACTTAAAAGAGACGATGTTCGCCGCCGACGGTGTAGGGCTTGCCGCTCCTCAGGTGGGGATCCCCAAGCGCTTGTGCGTGGTTTGCGTAGACGGCGAAACAATGTACGAGCTTGTAAATCCTGTAATTGTAAAAACTGCCGGCACGCAAAAAGGCATTGAAGGTTGCCTCTCTATCCCGGGCAAGCATGGCATTGTAGAACGCCCCAAAACCGTTTGGGTAGAAGCAAAAGATCGCTTCGGCAAGCCTTGTAAGTACAAGGTCAGCGACCTTACAGCCGTGGCATTCTGTCACGAAATCGATCATCTCGACGGAACGCTGTTTATCGACAAAATCATTTCGGAAAGTAAGTAGGAGAGGATATGCGAATAGTTTTTATGGGGACGCCGACGTTTGCCGCTAAGGTTTTAGCTAAACTTGTGGACGCTCACGAGGTTGTGGCGGTAGTGTCGCAGCCTGATAGAGCAAAAGACAGAAAGGGCAACGCGATTTTTACGCCGGTAAAAGAGTTTGCTTTAAGCAAAAACATTCCCGTATTCCAATACGAAAAGATAAAACTTCATGTAGATGAACTCAAGGCTTTTTGTGCGGATATATTTGTTACCGCCGCATACGGTCAAATATTGTCGCAGGAAATTATAGATATTCCGCGCTTTGGCATAGTCAATGTCCACGCGTCGCTGCTCCCCAAATATCGAGGAAGCTCGCCCATACAAGCGGCAATACTTAACGGCGACGAGGAGACGGGCGTGACCATTATGCAGACCGAAATAGGCATGGACACGGGTGACATTTTGTCGGCAAGAAAGGTCAAAATAGGCGGAATGAATACCGGCGAGCTTAGTGATGCTTTAGCAGATGTTGGTGGAGAATTACTGCTCGAAACCTTGAGTGCTATCGAGAGCGGCGCTCTTAAGCCACAAAAGCAAGATAATTCACTTGCCGTAAGCTGTAAAAAAATATCTAAAGACGCCGCATTGCTCAATTGGGAGAGTAGCTCGCAAGAACTATATAATACGATAAGAGCACTTAACCCAAATCCTGTTGCCTATACGCTATATAAAGCGGAAAGGATAAAGATCTATGAGGCAGAGTGTGTAGATTGCAAAGGCGAGGCGGGTAAGATACTATGCGCAGATAGGAAAAACGGCCTTGTAATTGCTTGCGGAGAGGGCGCATTAAGAATAAAAAAGCTGCAAGCACCGGGCAAAAAAATTATGTCGGAATCCGAGTATTTAAACGGAAATAAATTAGCTGTCGGAGACTATTTTGGAAAGTAAAGAAAGAGACCTTATATGTTACAACCTGCTTAATGATGTGTTTTTGGATAACGCTTATGCTTCGCTGCAGCTTAATCATTATCTTGCCGAAGTAAAGGACGAGAAAGACAGAGCGTATATATCCAACCTGTTTTACGGAGTGCTGGAAAAAAACGTCCAGCTCGACTATATTATACACAGGTTAGTGTCTAAAAAGCCCAAAACGAGCATAGAAGTGCTTATTAAGATAGGACTTTATCATATGCGATATATGTCCACGCCTTCGTACGCCGCGATAAACGAAACGGTGCAGCTTACCAAGCGAGTAGGCAAAGGGGGAGTGAGTGGATTTGTAAATGCCGTGCTGCGCAAGAGCGATTCGGTTGCGTTGCCAAAAGAGGGCGAAGTTAGTGAAGTAGAGTATCTATCTGCAACTTACAGCGTGCCTTGCTGGATGACTCAAAAACTGATCGAGCAACACGGCTACGATTTCGCAAAGGAATTTTTGGCATATGAGCCATCCAAAAAGACGCATATAAGATACAACAGCCGAGTAACGAATAAAGAAGATTTTGAGAAAAAACTCCAAGAATTTGACTATTCCGAGAGTGAACTCGGATATTATGTCACACATAATCTGCTAAAATCGTTAGAAAAAAGTTCTTTTACGACCCAATCGCTTGCATCTATGATTGCCGTGCATTGTTATCTGCCTTCGGGATTAGAGTCGCCCACCGTATTGGATTTATGTGGGGCGCCGGGTGGAAAGTCTATATATCTTGAGGAATTATGTCCGTCGGCAAAAGTGTATTGCTGCGACGTACATCCGCACAGGGTGGAGCTTATCCGCAAGTATGTTAAGAGAATGAAGTCCAATGTAAAGCCTACGCTCAGCGACGCGGCTAACATTTTCCCCGAGTGGTTTAATATGTGCGACATCGTCATTTGCGATGTGCCTTGCAGCGGCTTGGGTGTTTACAAAAACAAGCCGGACATACTTTTCAATAAAAAGCAAACGGACATAGATAAGATAAAAAAGATTCAGATCGGCATTTTGGAAAACGCCAAAAACTATGTCAAAGTGGGCGGAGTCTTATGCTATTCGACTTGCACTATATTTAAGGAAGAAAACGAGGACAATATTTGCGCGTTTTTGGAAAGCAATAAGAATTTTGAACTTGATAAAATCGAAACACCGCTCGTTTCCGATAATAACGGAATAGTCAAATTGTTCCCAAATACAAATGACGGTTGCGACGGTTTCTTTGTCGCTCGGCTCAGGAGAGTTAGATGAAAGTAAATTTATTGGATTTTACGCTTAGCGAATTAGCCGAGGTGACGGGCTTACAGCCTGCATATAGGGTTAAGCAGCTATTTCACGGGATCAGCTCGGGACTTAAAGTAAACGAAATTTCCGTGCTGCCGCTTAATGTTAGAGCAGAGCTTGAGACGTTTGCCGTCGGGGTAGAGATTAAGGAGTCTTTTAAATCGGTTGACGGCTCGGAGAAGTATCTCTATGAGCTAAGCGACGGCAATATTATCGAGGGCGTTTTTATGCCGCATAGTTATGGCAACACTTTGTGCGTATCGACGCAGGTAGGTTGCCGTATGAACTGTGCCTTTTGCGCCTCGGGTATAGGTGGGTTGGTGCGTAATCTCACGGCAGGGGAAATTCTCGGTCAAGTGATTGCAGTCAACAGGCTCAAAGGCGGCAATAAGCAAAATCGCCAGATAACAAATGTTGTCTTGATGGGCAGCGGCGAGCCGCTCGACAATTACGACAATGTCACAAAGTTTTTAAGCCTTGTTTCGGCAGAGGACGGCATCAATATCAGTTTGCGCAACATTTCTCTTTCGACGTGCGGACTTACCGAAAATATTATAAGGCTTGCCGACGACGGCTTTAATGTAACTCTTTCGGTTTCATTGCACGCAACGACGGACGAATCGCGACGCGAAATCATGCCGATAGCCAACAAGTACACAATCGCTCAAATAGTAGATGCCGTAAAATATTATTTTAATAAGACGGGACGCCGCATTATCTTTGAATACTCTATGATAAAAGGCAAGAATTTAGATTACTTCGATGCCGTGCGCCTTGGCCGCATTACCAAAGGGTATCCTTGCCATGTCAATTTGATAATGCTCAATCCCGTAAAGGAAAAGGACTTAAACGCTTGTTCGCCCAAGGATGCCGAGAGATTTTTGGATCGGCTTAAAGAAAACGGCGTTTCGGCGACGCTACGGAGATCATTCGGTAACGACATAAGCGGAGCTTGCGGACAATTGAGAAGAAGCCGTCTCGGCGGAAAAAAATAACTAAAGTAAAGGAGATATTATGAGTAAAACTATTATTGCGCCATCAATACTAAGTGCTAACTTCGCCCAAATGGGAAGCGAAATTCGCCGTATGGAAGAGGCGGGTGCAGACTGGATTCATTGCGATGTAATGGACGGCATTTTTGTGCCCAATATTACCTTCGGACCAAAGATGATAAAGGATATACGCAAGACTACCATGCTTACGCTCGACGTACATCTTATGATAACCGAGCCTATAAGGTATATCCCTCAGTTTGCCGAGGCGGGCGCAGACTTTATCACCATTCAGGTGGAATCAACAGACAAAGTGGAGGAGACTCTCAAAGAGATAAAAAATCGCGGCTGCAAATGCGGCGCAGTTATAAGCCCCGACACTCCGGTAGAAACGCTAAGAAAATATTTGCATATGTGCGACTTAGCACTCGTTATGAGCGTTCATCCGGGATTTGGTGGTCAAAAGTTTATCGAGAGCTCGGTGGATAAAATTATCGAGCTTAAAAAACTGAGAGATGAACTCAACCCTAACTGCATTATAGAAATCGACGGCGGAATAACCGAAGATAACGTTTGCCTCGTAAAGCAGGCTGGTGCCGAGGCGATAGTTGCGGGAAGTGCAATATTCGGTAGTGCCGACCCCGCTAAGACCGTTGCAAAGATGAAGCTATGAAAAAAGGTTTGATATTTTTAAACGGAAACGCTCCGAGCGAAGAAATATTAAAGAGTATCGACTACTCGGACAAAATCATAGTGTGCGCGGACGGCGCGTATGACTATCTCAAGTCTTATGTAGTTCCGGATATTCTGCTTGGCGACTTCGACTCGATAAATAGCGTTCCGCAAAACGTAGAAATAAAAAAATTCCCGGTCGATAAGGATTATACCGACGGGCATCTTGCCATATTGGAAATAAAAGATAGAGGTGCGACCGAGATAGAAATTTACGGAGCATTCGGCGGACGCCCCGACCACGAATATGGTAATTTTGCACTGCTTGCGCTTGCATCTTCGCTTAACATTAAGGCTGTAATAAAAGGCGACTTTGATATATACTTCGTAACCGATGAAATCAAACTCTCCGTCAAAAAAAATATGACCGTTTCCATTGCACCATATTCTGACTCGGCGCATATAAAGACTACGGAAGGATTAAAGTTTAGTGCGACCTCTCTTGTGCTCAATAAGCTGCATCTTATAGGCTTATCCAATACGGCGATAAGCGAAGAGATTTATGTTTCGGTGGAGGAGGGAAGCATATTGCTCTTTGTCCAAAGGAGATGACTTATGAAGATTATATGCATAAAGGTTCCCAAATTCATTGGCGCAATACTTAAGTTATTTGTAAAAAATCAGTAAGTAAAACTAAAAACAAAAATAATAATTAGCTTTGCTTGCGCGACAGTTGTTTATTGTTTAGTAAAAAAATAGTGTCTGAGTAAACCAGACACATTTTTTAGTAGCATTGTTAATATAATATAATAATTAGTCAGCTTTTTTGCTTGTTCTCATACAACGGGTGCATACATATTCAGTGGAAGTAACTCCATCGATTTCGACCTGAACCTTATGAACGTTGGCGTTGAATGTGCGTTTTGTTCTTCTATTGGAGTGGCTGACATTGTTACCGCTAACACGTCCTTTGCCGCAAATCACGCATACTCTACTCATAATAACACCTCCGAAATAAATTGCTTAGAAACTATAACATAATCGAGGTTAAAATGCAACTAAAAAAAGGGGGGGATGACAAAAAACTTAAAAAATTTTTGTTTTTTTTATTATTCAGCCCCCAAATCCCTTGCAATAAAAAACCAAATAAGTTAAACTATTAAGTGTGAGGTAATATCACTTATACTGGCTTAGAATTTGTCTTTAATGTTTTTAGGTAAGTAAGGGTTATAAATGAGCGTAAATACATCAAATGCATATGGCAGAATAACAATCACAGAAGAGGCTATTGCGCAAATAGCCGGTTGTTCCGCACTCGAGTGCTACGGTGTAGTAGAGCTTGTTTCCAAAAAACTTACCGACAGCGTTGCGGACCTATTCAGGCGATCCAAAATTTCGCGCGGAGTGCGAGTACTGGCGAGCGGCGACAGAATCTTTATCGACATTTATATTATTCTCAAATACGGAGTTAATATAGAGGCCGTTGCTCACAGTCTAAAAAAATCAGTTAAATACGATGTAGAAAAGTTTTCGGGTATGGTGGTCGATACTATAAACGTCAATGTTTTGGGCATCAAGGTATAGACCGATTTTTTCTGCGACATAAGGAGAATTATGGTTAAAACGATAACAGGAAATATGTTCCGTAAAATGATTTTAAACGGAGCTAAACTAATAGATACAAACAAAGAGCATGTGGACGCCTTAAATGTCTTTCCCGTCCCCGACGGAGATACCGGTACGAACATGTCGCTTACGATGCTTTCGGCGGCTAAGGAAGTTACCGCTTGTCAAAGCAACAAGATAGCGGATATTTGCGACGCGTTGAGCAAAGGCGCGTTAAGAGGTGCGCGAGGTAACAGCGGCGTAATACTAAGCCAGATACTAAAAGGTATGGCTTCGGCTATGGCTACAGGCGATGTAATTACGTCTAAATCGTTTGCTAAAGGCCTCGAAAAGGGTACTTCGGTTGCCTACATGGCAGTTACTAAACCTAAGGAAGGCACCATTCTTACGGTAGTAAAGGCGATGAGCGAATATGCTACCAAGAATGTTAAAAAGAGCGGAGACATTGATACTTTAATAAAGGAAACTATCGAGGCGGGCGAAGAAGCGCTCAAACTTACTCCCGAACTACTGCCCATACTTAAAAAGGCGGGGGTTGTCGATGCCGGCGGACGCGGACTTTTGATAATCCTCCAGGGCTTCTACAATGTAATCGCAGGAGTTGAAGAAGAAAACTTAGAATTTGATGACAAGGTTAAGAGTGAGGCAATTTCAAAATATTCCGAAGAAGCGCACTTTGAAATTCAAGACCTTTCGGACATAGAGTTTGCATATTGCACCGAATTCTTTATTATAAATATGCACAAGTGGACCACCGAGGCGGATATAGACCGCTTTAGGGAAAAGCTTATGACGATAGGCGACTGCGTTTTGGTTATCGGCGACTTGGAAATGGTAAAGGTGCATGTCCACTCCAATCAGCCCGGTGTTGTACTCACTCATGCGCTTGAACTCGGTGAGCTCGATAAGCTCAAGATAGAAAACATGCTCGAACAGAACAGAGCTATCCTCAGCAAGAAGAAGGAAGATCTCAAGCCTTACGGACTTGTATCGGTATGCGCAGGCGAGGGACTGTCCGCAATCTTCAAAGACTTGCTTGTTGACAACATCATCGAGGGCGGCCAGACCATGAACCCGAGCGCAGACGACATAGCTCGTGCTTGTGACGCAATTCCTGCCGAAAACGTTTTTGTCTTCCCCAACAACAAGAATATAATTCTTGCGGCAGAGCAGGCGAAGAACATTTCCAAGCGTAAGCTCACGATAATTCCGACAGTTAATGTTCCGCAAGGACTTTCGGCTGTGCTTGCATTCAACCCCGAAGACACTCTCGAAAACAACATCGAGTTTATGACAGAGGCAATCAATGGAATCCGCGCCGGTATGGTAACTTACGCCGTACGCAGCACAAATATCAACGATATGGAGCTTAAAGAGGGCGATATAATCGGTATTGACTCTAAGGACATTGTTGCAAAAGGCGATGAGGTTAAAGACGTTACGACCGAGCTTGTAGGCAAGATGATGACAAACGACGTTTCCAACATAACATTGTACTTCGGAAACGATGTCAAGGAAGAAGATGCTAATAGTGTGGCCGAAGAGCTTACTAAAAAATATAAGCGTTGCGATGTCGATATTCACTTCGGTGGCCAGCCATTGTACTACTATATTATTTCGTTAGAATAATCTTAGTTAATGAATTTTAAAAGAGGGATGTCATTGTCCCTCTTTTTATGTAGATATGCGATTAGAAGAAATTAAAGGTTTTGGAGTAAAACGAATACAAAAGCTAAACGAGGCGGGACTAAGCAATCCGTCCGATTTGCTTATGATTTTCCCGAGTAAGTATGTTTTCCGCGATAGCAAAATTAGTGATTTTGCCGTGGGTGAGGAGGCTGCTGTTGTAGCCGAGTGCGCCTCTGAACCTGTTACTAAGTTTATACGCAAAGGCCTATCGTTTGTTCGTGCGGTGTTTGCCCAGGGCGAAAATGAGTTTGAGTGCATTTGGTTTAATCAGCCTTATGTCAAAAAACAGATTATCGCAAATAAGACTTATGCGATAATAGGCAAGATTAAAAGCGTGGGCAAAAAGACGCAGATTTATGTGTCCGCTTTTAGCGGAGTCGATGGCGACGATGATATAATCACCATATATAAAGCGTACAACGGAATTCCTGCCAAAATCTTAAAAGAGGCTATTGCCCAAGTTTTGAATAATGTCACCATACAAGGGCAAATTTCTGATGATTTTTGCGTAAAAAACGACATTTTACCTCTAAATTACTGCATAAGAACGCTGCATAGGCCACAAAACAGAGAAGATTTATATAATTCCAAATTTTATGCGGCGCTGCAAATTTTGGCGTTTAATATAGCCGCTTTTTTACAGCTAAAAGGCCTAAATTCGCAAAATAAGGAAAATAAGTACCAAGATAACTATGCCACTTTGCAAAAGGTTATGAGTTCATTACCTTATAAATTGACCTCCGATCAGCTGAATGCTGTGGAGGAAATAGTGCGCGATATGCACTCGGACAAAAAGATGAATAGGCTACTTGAGGGGGATGTCGGGTGTGGCAAAACGATCGTTGCCTTCCTCGCAATGTATTATGCCGTGATGTCGGGATATCAGGCTGCACTTATGGCGCCCACCGAAATATTGGCTCAGCAGCATTATGCTAAGGCGCTGGACTTTTTTGGGCCTAACATTAAGTGTGAGCTTCTTTGCGGAAGTCAAAGTAAGGATAGACGGTTGGAGGCATTATTTAATATCCAAACGGGCAACGCTCAAATAATTATAGGCACTCACTCGATATTTCAAGACTCGGTGGTGTTTAACAATCTTGCGCTTACTATTGCCGACGAGCAGCAACGCTTTGGCGTCGAGCAGCGCGGCAACTTTGAGAACAAAGGTAAAAATGTGGACAGCTTGGTAATGTCGGCTACGCCCATTCCTCGCACTCTTGCGCTCACTTTATACGGCGATCTTGATGTGTCGCTTATAAAGTCGATGCCGCAAAGCAAAGCCAAGATTTTTACTAAGTTAGTACCCAAACAAAAAGAGAAAGATATGTTCGATTATATCTGTCGCAAAGCCTCCGAAGGCGAAAAGTCGTATGTGGTTTGTCCGCGCGTCGATGATGAAGAAAGTATTTCGGTTACAAAGGTTTATAGCTATCTTCATAAAAAGTATGGCAATATAGTCGGACTTGTTCACGGTCAAATGAAAGACGAGGACAAAAACAAAATCATGCGAGCGTTCGCAAGCGGTACTATTAAGATTTTGGTCAGTACTACCGTTATTGAGGTTGGCGTAGATGTCCCCGATGCAATCAATATCATTATATTTGATGCCGAGGCTTATGGGCTTAGTCAGCTGCATCAGCTTAGAGGCAGAGTGGGACGCGGGACAAAGGACAGCTATTGTTTTGTCATAAGTAAGGGAGATAAGCCGGATAACAGACTTGACTACTTTATCAAGACAAACAACGGCTTTGAACTTGCCGAATACGATTTTAAAATGCGCGGGGCGGGCGACTTTTTGGGTAAACGTCAGCACGGCAACGACAGTATCTTTGCCGATGTCAGCATCAATGAGACGCTGCTAAGCCGCGCAAAGGAATTGGCGGATGAGCTCGTTGCAAGTGGCGAAGCAAAAGTCACCGCTAAATCTTTTAACTATATAAAAGGATTGACACTTAACTAATGAAAAGGGCAGTAAATTTTCGCAGCTTTGTCTATTCGGCAGCAATACTTATGCTAACGATACTATTATGTTTGCTTGCTTTAAATTTGGCATGGCTGGGTTTTTCTTTACTGCTCATTGCAATTTTCGCACCTGTAATCTTAGCGATAATTTTCAAAAAGAAGTTACTGCTTTATAAGTTTGTAACTATAATTATGACGGCATGCCTATGCTTTGTGGCGGTCGTTATGTTTTTTATTACGGTCTATTCCTGGACGCCGTCCGAGGTCGGTAATAGAGTATATTGGGTGAGTGGCACCGTGGACGATAACTTTGTCGTCGACGGAGAGCGGAAAGTCATATTAAAAAACTTACAGCTTGACAATATGGACGTCCCGGGCAGAATGCAGATCACCGTGAGTGATGAAGAAAAGTTCTTTGAGCTAATTCCTGTCGGTGACAGGCTCGAGTTTGCGGCATATGTCTTTGTCAGAGATTTGGTTTCGGGTTATAGTATAAATGCGAGCTATTTGCGCAGCAATATTAGATATGTGGCGACTGTGACGGCGGGTAATGTCAAAATCAGCGAAGGCAAAACGACCTTACTTGACGACATAAATTCTTTTGTCAAAAATACACTTATCGAATGTATGGGCAATAGATATGGCGTGATTGCATATGGTATCTTGACGGGCGACAAAAACGAAATTTCTTCCGACGTAAGAGACTCTTTTTCGGCAGCGGGGATAGCGCATATATTGGCTGTTTCCGGGCTTCACATAGGATTTTTGATGGCGATAATGACGTTTTTACTGCGCAAATTCAAGGTAAAACGACTACCGACTTTTATCACAAACGCTGTAATTCTGCTTTTATATACCATATTTGCCGGATTTTCTCCGTCTGTAGTAAGAGCGAGCATTATGTTTTTGGTGCTAAGCGGAGCAACGCTTCTAGGCGAGCAGAACGATAGCTTTAATTCTTTGGGATTAGCTTCAACCGTAATCTTGACGGTAAGCCCTGTTATGCTCTTTGAAGGTGGCTTTGTAATGAGTATAGGTGCGGTGTTCGGACTAATAAACTTTACGCCGCTATTAGTTAGGTTGCTAACCAAAATAAAGATGAATGAGAAGATTGCAAATGCCATTGCCGTGCCGGTGGCGGCACAACTTGGTGTCTTGCCTGTAAGCGTAAACTTTTTCGGTTCGCTGCAATTATATTCGATTATAATAAATATAGTGCTTATGCCGTTTATGAGCTTGGTATTTATGGCGGTGTTTGTCAGCGTACTGTTATCTATAATCCCGCCGCTGAAAATACTTGTTACGCTTTCGGGATTTTTGATTAAAGGACTGACGATTGCGGCAGATTTTTGTTCGGCTTTGCCGCTTGCTCAGCTTACGGTTAGCTCTACATTAATTTCGTTCTTGTTATTCCCGCTTTACTTTGTAGTAGGTGAGTTCTTTAACTGTAAACATAAAAAGATAGTAATGGCGTCATGCGGCTGTGTGGCGATATTGTTAATAATAATTCTGGCTATATTGTAATTGCAAGCTGCGTGCCATTGATCAACAATGAGACTATTGTCCTTTGCCGGCTGTCCTTATGCCACGCAAAATCAATACTATGTCAGACATAATGACCTGTTTTATTGAATAAAATAGGTCTTTTTGCAAATATCTAACAATATGCTGATCGCAGTTTGTATAACTTTAATTGTGCTTACTATCCTTACTTTTTCTATTATTTCCGAGGTAAAGGTCAACTTGGATATTTACGGGCATGATAACTATATATCATTCTTTTTGTTTGGGATAAGAGTAATTAAAATCGACATTGATTTTGTAAGAAACGATACCGATGTATTTAAACTTGAGCTCAAAAATAAAGACAGGTTGGTGGCAACGCTTAGTTTAAGCGAGGTGAATAGAAACAGCGCAAAAGATACTTTAAGGAAAGCGCTCCCCAATCCGTTTTATAATTTGGATATTATCGAAATCGATGCTTATGCGGAATATGGAGGGGATAATGCTTTTAGGACAGTAATGCTTGTAGGTCTTATAAGGAACCTCTTTGGCGCGGCTTTATTATATTTAGTCTCTACTCAAAAGATAAAGACAATTAGCGATGTTCAACCTAATTTTGATAATAGAGCGATTATTTTTAGGCTAAGTGGCATATTTTCCATTACATTAGCAGACATTATAATCGGTATTATTATCAGTAAAAAAGGAGAAAAGAAAAATGATATTGGAAAATGATCATCCTATCGAAAGAATAATGGACAATGCGCTTATAAAAATACGCAGCTTTGTTGATGCGGATACCGTTGTCGGTACGCCGGTTACAACTAATGACGGAATGTCTATTATTCCCATAAGCAGAGTAAGTATGGGTTTTTTAACGGGCGGCGGCGAATATAGTGACTTATCTGCCGAACAAAAAAGTGAATTTCCTTTTGCGGGTGGTAGCGGCGCAGGTGTGTCTGTGCAACCGATAGGATTTTTGGTGAGCGACGGAAAGTCGATAAAGCTTGTAAATATAAACGAAAAAAATCCGCTTGAAAAACTTATGGATATTACTCCGGACATTGTGGATGCGATAGTAGGCAAGGTAAAGAAATGAAAACTTTTATAAGGCGATTTTCCATTTTGCTTATGCTGCTTATGTGTTTAAGTAGCGGAGTAAGATACTTTGTTAAGGCAGAAGTGCTAACAGACACCAATCTAAACGACGTCGTCGCCATAGATGTTGATTGTAGTGCTGTCGGCATGGCAATGCTCGAGCTTGACAGCGGTCGGCTCATAATGCAGAAGAACAAAGATAAACGTTTGCCTATGGCGAGCACTACAAAAATAATGACCGCCATAACGGTAATAGAGCACACAAAAAGCCTTGATAAAACGGTTGTTATCCCGGATGAGGCTGTTGGGGTTGAGGGCTCATCTATATATTTACAGCGTGGCGAGGAGCTGAGTATAAGAGATTTATTGTACGGACTTATGCTTCAATCGGGTAACGATTGTGCGGTCGCGCTTGCAATAATCACAGGCGGGAGCGTAGAAAATTTTGCCGAGATGATGAATACGCTCGCAGCTCAGATAGGGGCTAATAATACTCATTTTGTAAACCCTCACGGCTTGCATGACGACAGCCACTATACCACCGCTTACGACTTGGCGCTAATATCTGCCTATGCTATGAAGAATCCGGTTTTTGCCGAGATTGTAGGAACTAAGGTTCATAAAACTACTTGGAAGGACCATGACTACGGCAGGGTGATAGTAAATAAAAATAAAATCATATCTATTTTTGAAGGAGGTAACGGCATAAAGACCGGCTTTACAAAAAAGGCGGGTAGGTGCTTGGTATCCTCGGCTCAGCGCGATGGCAAGACTGTAATTTGCGTTGTACTAAACTGCGGTCCGATGTTTGAAGAATGCTCGAGACTTATGAATTTGGCGTTTAAATCCCTTGTTATGTCAGACATAATTTGCACTAATGTGTCAATATGTCAGGTAAAAGTAGAGAATGGAAAGGAGGACTTTGTCGATGTCGGACTTGAATCGATAGTCAACTATCCGCTTTCGGAAGACGAAGCTAAACGCTTGGAATTTAAATTTGATTTGCCGGAAGAGGTTTCTGCACCTGTGAAAAAGGGTGAGCGAATAGGAAAAATTAATATTTATCTCGATAATCGGTTGCTTTTTTCCGAAGATTTGTTTACTATTAATAGTGTCGAAAGAAAGACTTTTTGGGATTGGCTTAAAGGAGAATAATTTCGTCAAATAATAGTTAAAGGAATAAACCAATGAGGATAAATAAGTATCTTGCCGAGTGCGGGCTAAGTAGCCGAAGAAAATGTGAGGCATTTGTTCTTGAGGGCAGAGTTAAGATTAACGGTAAGCCTGTTACTCAGCTTTCCACCGAGGTAGGAAATAACGATGTTGTTACGGTAGACGGCAATAAAGTTCAGCCTATAAAGAAGCATATTTATCTTATAATGAATAAGCCCAAAGGTTATGTTTGCACGGCGAGCGATGAATTTAATCGTAAGACCGTGCTTGACCTTATCAAGGACCGCAGCGAAAGGATATTTCCGGTAGGCAGGCTCGACTACGACACCGAAGGGCTTTTGATACTTACAACAGACGGCGATCTCGCTAACAGACTTACTCATCCCCGTAACGAAATTCCCAAAACTTATATTGCTAAGGTTGAGGGCGAAATCGATGAGGCGGCTCTCGAAAAACTTCGTAACGGCGTTATCCTTGACGGCGTCAAGACCAAAAAGTGTCGAATTAAGCTCATTGAGTTCAAGGAAGGTCATAGCCGCTTTGAGGTTGTCATAAGTGAAGGTCGCAACAGACAGGTTAGGCGCATGTTTGAAAGTATAAATAAGGAAGTTGTATTTTTAAAGCGTGTGGCGATAGGCGATCTTAAACTTAGCGGACTAAACAGAGGCGAATATCGCGACCTTTATCCGGAAGAAGTTAATTATTTAAAATTGGTGTAACCATATTCAAGCGGCTCTAAAAGGAGCCGTTTAAATTAGGCTTAAAAAATTTTTTTATTTGCGGTAATGAGATATTCTTTTACTTGCATTTTAAAAAACTAAAGTATATAATTATATAGTGGAAGTTTGGGAAATAGTTTTTATTTACAATAAAATTTATTGTAAATAGTCAAATTTCCAATAAAGAATCGGAGGCTTTTTAATGGCTAAATATTCGCAAATTTATGAATTGATTAAATCCATAACCGACGAAAGCTCTTTTATGGAAACTCTCACTCTCGTTCAAGGCAAATCTTCGCTCGAAGAGCCTGCAGGCGAGGGCGTTGTCAGCGGCTTTGCGACGATAGGCGATATTCAAGTCGGTATTTTTGCCAACAATTTCGATGTACTCTCGGGTAGTATCGGCAAAAAGAGCGCAAAAAAGATTTCTAAGTGCATAGAAGATTCGGTTAAAATGAACATTCCCGTAATCGGCATTTTGGAAACTTCTGGCGCACGCTTTGGTGAAGGCATCAAAGCAATGGAAGGCTATGGCGGAATAATCAAAGCTATGAACCTTGCTTACGGCGTTGTTCCTACTATTATCGTGCTTAAAGGCAACTGCTACGGTATGGCCAGCTATATCTCTACATGCTGCGACTGCTGTATCTCGTTTGACAAGGCAAAACTTGCTACATCAAGCCCGCTCATTTTGGCGTCGAATACCAAAATCGACGTGGAGAAGGTTGGCACAGTAGAAGCTCACTCGGCTAAGAGCGGATTAATTTCCGCTGTCGTAAAAACCAACGACGAGCTTAGAACAAAGATATCAGATGTTCTTAACTATCTTCTTGTACCTGATACTGACAGCGAAGATGATGCGAATAGAGTTTGCGTTAAACTTACTTCAAATAGTAAAGTAAGCGAGATAATTGCAGAGGTTTTTGATAAAAACTCGTTTATGGAACTTAAAGCGGCATATGCAAGAGAGGTAGTTGTCGGTTTTGCTCGTCTTAACGGAACTGCAGTCGGTGTTGTTGCTAACAATTCCGAGATAAGCGATAGATTGACAGCGAGGGGAGCAAGAAAAATTTCCGACTTCCTTACGACTTGCATTAGTTTTGGATTACCCATTGTCAACCTCGTTGATTGTGCAGGCGTAGAAAACAATTTGACTGACGAAAACGATTCCCTGATAAGAGATATAAGCGATATGCTTTACTGCTATAACGCTTGCGATAACGAAAAGATTTCGGTTATAATTGGCAAGGCGATAGGGCTCGGCTATGTTGCGTTTGCGTCAAAGCGTTCGTTTGATTACACAATCGCATGGGAAAGTGCATATATCGGCATGCTTGACAGCACTGCTACAGCAAATCTACTCTACGCCGACGACATAGCAAAGGCTAAGGATAAGGCTAAGGCAGAGCAGGAATTTGCGGACGCTTATGCAGAGGCTAAGGGTAGCGCTACCTATGTTGCCGAGAGCGGTTATATCGACAACGTTATTTTGCCGCCGCTCACGCGTCAATACCTTATTGCCGCAGTACAGATGTACGGAGCTAAGAGGTAAGTATGATAAATTTATTTTCAGCAATCACTGAGCTCAATTTCGGCGAAGCGCTAATAGTAGTTGTTGCGGGAATGCTCATAATTCTTGCGGTACTATCGATACTTGTGGGCTTGCTCTATATAATAAGATATGCCGTTGGCGCTGTCGAAAAGCCTAAAAAGGTTAAGTCGTCTACGCCGGAAAACAAAGAGGCTCAGGTTCAGTCTGCTATAGAGGAAGACGAGGAAGTTGTAGCTGCCATAACCGCCGCTATTACTTGCATATTACAAGAAGAAAATAATGGCGAGACTATTGTTGCGCCGTTTAAAATTAAAAAAATAAAACATATTCGTTAAGAACGGAGGAATTATTATGCGTAAATTTAACGTAAACGTAAACGGAAAAGCTTACTATGTAGAAGTAGAAGAAGTAGGCGGCGATGCGCCCGCAGTTAAAACTCTTCCTGCTACACCCGCTGTGCCCGTAGCACCGGTACCTACTGCAAAGGCTGAGGTAGGAGGTGTTGTGGTTACCGCACCCATGCCCGGACAAATCTTGAATCTTTGCGTAGAAAACGGCGCTTCGGTTAATAAAGGCGACAAAATTGTTATTTTGGAAGCTATGAAGATGGAAAATGAGATAGTAGCATCGGCAAGCGGAAAAGTTACATTCCTCGTTAAAAAGGGTGACAGCGTAGATACAGGCGCTCAGCTTGCTTCAATAAAATAAGGGAGAAGTAGTATGTCTTTGATTTCTGCCCTTAATTGGGGTGAAACGCTAAAGGGACTGTGGGAAAGCACAGGTATTTATACAGCAATTTTTGCGGGAGACGGTTGGAAAAATCTCATAATGATTGCCGTATCTTTGGTGCTTTTTTATCTCGCAATCGCCAAAAAGTTCGAGCCGTTATTGCTTGTCCCCATAGCATTCGGAATGCTCTTAATAAATATTCCGGGAGCTCAGGCACAACTATATGACGAAGAAGCTCATACAGGCTTATTGTACTTTTTGTCCCTCGGTGTAAATAATGTTATTTATCCGCCACTTATTTTCTTAGGAATCGGCGCGATGACCGACTTTGGTCCGCTCATTGCAAATCCCAAGAGCTTACTTATAGGTGGCGCGGCGCAGCTTGGCGTATTTTTGACATTTGCGGTTGCCGCTTTGTTTTTGAGTCCTGCATATGCAGGCGCAGTAGGTATGATCGGCGGTGCCGATGGTCCTACCGCTATTTACGTTGCTACAATGCTGTCCAGGATAGACGAGAATATAAACGTCGGAATGATAGCTGTTGCCGCATATTCGTATATGGCGCTTATACCTATAATTCAGCCGCCCATTATGAAGATCTTGACCACCAAAAAAGAGAGGCAGATTCGTATGACGCAGCTCAGAAAGGTAAGCAAAAAGGAAAAGATTATTTTCCCCATAGCGGTTACTTTACTTTGCGGCATAATCTTACCGTCGGCAATACCTCTTCTTGGTATGTTGATGCTTGGTAATCTTTTTAAGGAATGTCTTGTAACAGACCGACTTAAGGATACAGCAAGCAATGCAATGATGAACATAATAACCATTTTGCTCGGAATTTGCGTAGGCGCAAAGGCAAAGGGCTCGTCCTTCCTTACTCTGCAATCTCTTGCGGTAGTAGGCGGCGGTCTTATTGCGTTTATGGTAGGTACTTGCGGCGGAGTACTTATGGTTAAGTTTATGAACCTATTCAGCAAGAACAAGATGAATCCGCTTATCGGTTCTGCCGGTGTTTCGGCTGTTCCGATGGCTGCGAGAGTTTCGCAAAAGGTTGGACAAGACGAAGTCCCCGATAACTACTTACTTATGCACGCGATGGGCCCCAATGTTGCAGGAGTTATAGGCTCGTCAATTGCAGCCGGTGTGTTGCTGGCAATATTAATTTAAGGAGGCTAAAATGGCTAAAGTTAAAATAATGGAAACTATTCTTCGTGACGCGCATCAGTCGCAGGCTGCTACGCGTATGACGCTCGAGGAGATGCTGCCCGCAGCACCCATGCTTGACAAAGTAGGCTATTACGCTTTGGAAATGTGGGGTGGCGCTACATTCGACTCGTGCCTTAGATACTTAAACGAAGATCCGTGGGAGAGACTTAGAGTTTTGCGTAAGGCTATACCTAATACAAAGCTTCAAATGCTCTTTAGAGGTCAAAACATTTTGGGCTACAAGCATTATGCCGACGACGTAGTAGACGAATTTTGCAGGCTCTCCTTAAAGAACGGAATAGATATTATTCGTATATTCGACGCGCTCAATGATCCGCGTAACGTTAAACAGGCAATCGACAGTACCAAAAAGTATGGCGGAATGGTAGAGGTAGCAATCAGCTATACCACAAGTAAGGTTCATACAATAGATTACTTCGTTGACCTTTCTATGCAGCTCAAAAACATGGGCGCAGATATAATCTGTATAAAGGATATGGCAAACTTGCTTTTGCCGTATGACGCTTATGAGCTTGTAAGCAGATTAAAGGATAAAATCAAATTGCCAATTCACCTCCATACACACAATACGGCAGGTACAGGCGATATGACCAACCTTAAGGCTATCGAGGCAGGTTGCGACATTGTGGACACCGCATTGTCGCCGCTTGGCAACGGAACATCTCAGCCGGCTACCGAATCGCTTGTTGCTACCTTAAAGGGTACTCAGTACGATACGGGCATTAAGCTCGAAGACCTTAATGAACTTACCAAATACTTTAATAAGGTAGCTGAGCGTCTTAGCAAAGACGGCTTCTTGAGCCCGAAGGTACTTAAGGTTGATGTAAATGCGCTTATTTATCAAGTGCCCGGCGGAATGCTCAGTAACCTTATAAGTCAGTTAAAACAGCAGGGTGCAGAGGATAGACTTTTGGAAGTATTGGAGGAAGTTCCCAGAGTTCGTGCAGACCTTGGCTATCCTCCGCTTGTAACGCCGTCCAGCCAGATAGTAGGTACACAGTCTGTGCTTAACGTAATCAGCGGCGAGAGATACAAGATGGCTACTAAGGAGACCAAAGGTATGCTCCTTGGCGAATACGGCAAACTTCCCGTTGAGCCCAACAAGGACGTTATTAAGAAGGTTATCGGCGATGCGGAAAGAATCACTTGCCGTCCTGCCGACAGGCTCAAGCCCGAGCTTGATATGTATCGAAAGGAAATCGATAAGTATATCGAGCAGGAAGAGGACGTACTCACTTACGCATTGTTCCCGCAGCTTGCAATTCCGTTCTTCCAAAGACGTCAGGCTAAGCAAAAGGGCATAGATACAACAATATTCAGCAAGGACAATATGGTTCATCCTATCTAACATGTTAGTTGCAATTATCGGCGGCGGCGCAAGCGGTTTGTTTGCTGCCGCCGTTATAAGTAAATACGCATCTGTCACAGTTTTCGAGCGAAACGAAAAGGCAGGTAAAAAGATTTATATCACCGGCAAAGGCAGGTGTAATTTTACTAATCTTTGCTTACCAAACGAATTTCTTGCTTCCGTAGTAAGGGGGAGCAAGTTTCTTATTAGTGCTATAAATTCCTTTCCGCCAGAAAAGGCAATAGACTTTTTTAGTGAGCATGGCATGAAATCGGTAGTCGAGAGGGGAAACAGAGTTTTTCCGCAGTCAAATAAGGCAAGCGATGTGACGGCGACATTAGTAAAGACGATCTCGGCTAACGGCGGAAAAATTCTTTACGATACGAGAGTGCAAAAAATAATTGCTTGTGACGGCGGCTTTACAATAACCGCAAATGGCGAAGAATTTAAGTTTGATAAAGTTATTCTTGCGACGGGCGGCGTGTCCTATCAATCGACGGGCAGTACGGGCGACGGATATAAGTTTGCTTCGGAATTCGGACATGCGATAATAGAGCCGCGCCCCGCACTCAGTCCTATAATTTTAAAGGAAGATGTTTCGTCCATAGAAGGTTTGTCGCTTAAAAACGTTTGTGTTAAAGTCATAAGCGGAAAAAAAGAATATTCTGAGTTTGGCGAAATGTTGTTTACTCATAGCGGAGTAAGCGGACCGTGCGTTTTAACTTTATCGTCGCTTATCAACAGGCTTGACGGACAAAAGCAGCTTGTTATCGACCTTAAACCAGCGATTACCAAAGAAGAGCTTGACAAGCGAATTTTGCGCGACTTTGAGGCAAATATAAACAGAGATTACAAAAATTCTCTCCGCGATTTGCTACCCAAGAGCCTTATTCCTTATATAATAGCAAGGAGCAAAATTAATCCGGATAAAAAGGTCAATCTAATAACCAAAGAAGAAAGATTGGTGCTTGTAGATTTATTAAAAAATCTCACGTTTACTATTGACAGCCTCGATAAAATAGATTATGCTATTGTTACGAGCGGCGGAGTTGACGTAAAAGAGGTTAGTCCCAAGACTATGGAAAGTAAGCTCGTACCTAACCTATATATAATAGGCGAGCTTTTGGATGTCGACGCTTTTACGGGCGGATTCAATTTACAAATTGCTTGGGCGACCGCTTATGCAGCGGCTCGGCACATAGGAGATTTTTAATGAGAAAGAAATTAAAAGCGTTAAGGGGAGCGACCAATTTAACGGAAGATACCGCCGAGGAGATTGACGCAAAGACCGAGGAGTTAATAGGCGAGCTTATTCTAAAAAACGATTTAGATGCGGAAAATATAGTATGCGTAGTGTTTTCGCTGACAAGCGACATTACGGCGGCTTATCCCGCGGCGACATTCAGAGATAAGTTTGTTTCTTCTGTGCCGCTTTTCAGTTGTTTGGAGCCCAGCATTCAAGGTGGAATGCCACTCACAATAAGGGTAATGATTTTACATTACGGGAAGAAAAACAATCCCGTGTACTTACACGAAACAAAAAATTTAAGAAAGGACTTATTTTATGAACATTGCAATTGACGGACCGAGCGGCGCAGGAAAAAGCACAATAGCTAAGATTTTAGCTAAGGAGCTTAATATCACATATCTTGATACCGGCGCTATGTATAGAGCGCTCGGACTTAAAGCATATCAGAGTGGAATTTCGCCCTCCGACGAGGCGGCAGTGAGTGAGCTTATCGACAAAACTACCATAGACGTGCAAGCGGGTGAGAACGGCTCGATTGTATTTTTGGACGGACGCGATGTGTCCGCCGAGATAAGGCAGCATCACATATCCAAAATGGCGAGCGATATTTCGGCGCTCCAATGTGTACGTATATATATGGTTGACTTGCAGCGCAAAATAGCTGCTCGCAGGGATTCGGTGTTGGACGGCAGAGATATAGGCACGGTCGTACTTAAGGACGCCGAATTCAAGTTTTATCTCACAGCGTCGGTGGAGGTAAGAGCGCACCGAAGATATATCGAGCTTATGGCGCGCGGCGAGCAATGCGACGAGGCTCAAATACAAGAGGACATTGCAAGGCGCGACTATAACGATATGCACAGGCAACATTCACCGCTCAAAAAAGCAGATGACGCAATAGAAATCGACAGTACATCCCTTACCATCCAAGAGGTAAAGGATAAAATGCTTGATATAATAAAGGCTGCAAAATGAAAAAGTTTTATAATTTTATAAGAGGAACTTTCGGCTGGATCTTTAAGATTATCTATCCTATAAAAGTTATAGGCAATAAAGATAATATTCCGCGCGACGGCAAGGTCGTACTTATTAGTAACCATTTAAGTTTTAGAGATATTCCGGCTTTGGTAGTGTATTTCCCTGGATTTAGGCACTTTCTTGCTAAAAAGGAATTTACAAAAAAGCGCATAGTTAGATGGTTCTTTACTAAAATGGGCGTGTTCTTTGTAGACCGTGACCATTTGGACCTTAGCGCAATAAGGACTGGCGTAAACTATCTCAAAAACGGCGAAGGAATAGCACTATTCCCCGAAGGCACGCGCAATCGTAATAGCGACGATTTGCAACAGATAAAGGGAGGGGCGGCAATGTTTGCCATTAAAGGGCAGGCGCCATTAGTGCCGGTGCTTTTTCAGCGCAAGATAAGAGTTTTTAGACGCACTTACGTCTATGTAGGCGATCCGATCAACTTAGACGAATTTTATGGTTCTAAGTTCGGTGGGGCTCAGCTCGAGCAGGCAAGCCAAATCGTAGGCGAGAAAATGGAGCAAGATAAAGAGTTTATCGACGATTATGTAATTAATAAGAGATGGAAAACCAAGAGGATCGAGGGTAAGAAATGAAAGTAATTTTTTCCGAAAATCTCGGTTATTGCTCGGGTGTTAAACGCGCAATCGAACTTGCCGAAAAAAATTTGCCCGGTGTCTGTACGCTTGGCGAGCTTACTCATAACGAGCGAGTGATAGCGTCGCTTGAAGCAAAGGGTATCCATGCAGTAAGTAGCGTAGAAGAAATCACCGCCGACAAGGTAATTATCCGCTCTCACGGGATAGGCGAGAGTGAGCTGAAAAAACTTACGGAAACAGGCAAACAAATTATAGATGCAACGTGTCCATTTGTCCAAAAGATTCATAATATAGTAAAAGAGCATTATGACAAGGGCTTTCATATAGTAATAGTCGGTGACGCACAGCATCCGGAGGTAAAAGGCATCAACGGTTGGTGCAATAATACGGCTACCGTAATAAGTGCCGACGACGATTTACCTCAACTTGACGGGTACGAAAAACTATGTTTTGTGTCGCAAACGACAGTACCGTCTAAAAAATATGCTAATATTATAAAAAAAATCAACAAAGACCGTTTCAAAACAGTTGAAATTTTCGACACAATTTGCTATACTACTGTGGTAAGGCAATCCGAGGCGGAAAGTTTGGCTAAAAAATGCACTGCCGTACTTGTACTTGGTAGCACCAAAAGCAAGAACACAAAAATGCTTTATAGCATTTGTAGCAGCATTTTAAGTCGCACTTACTTTATCGAAAGTCTTGCACAGTTAAAAAATATTAAATTTAGTCCCGATGATATAATAGGAGTATTGGCGGGCGCATCGACTCCACCGGAGTTGATTATGGAGGTTAAAAGTTACATGAGTCAAAACGTTGAAGAGGTTC
>JAFLVB010000013.1 GCA_022508465.1 Clostridiales bacterium | reverse complement strand
GTTGCCGAAATCATGGGGAGGGTGTAAGGTATGAAACTTATATTCGAAAGATCGAGACAAGGCCTCAGATGCGCTACGTTGCGCCCCGTCGAAGTATCGACATATGGTCTTAAAAAGGAATATTTGCGCAAAGATCTTAAACTGCCCGAAGTAGCAGAAGTAGACCTTGCGAGACATTATACGGAACTCAGCCGTAACGCATTCGGCGTGGACAGCGGTTTCTATCCGCTTGGCTCTTGCACAATGAAGTACAATCCCAAGCTCAACGAGGAAGTTGCCGCTCTCCCCGGCTTTACTAAGATTCACCCGTTGCAGGACGAGGAGTCGGTTCAGGGCTGCTTGCACCTTATGGCAGACCTCAGCGGCGACCTTATGGAGCTCACCGGCATGGACGGCATGACATTGCAGCCTTGCGCAGGCGCTCACGGCGAGTTTACAGGCCTTATGCTTATCGCGGCTTATCACGAGAGCAGAAAGGATAAAAAGCGCACCAAGATTTTAGTACCCGATACCGCTCACGGAACAAACCCCGCAAGTGCCGTAATGGCAGGATTCGAGGTTGTAAATATCCCCTCCAATGCGGAGAAGGGTGTTGACCTTGACGCATTGCGCGCAGCAGTCGGCGACGACACGGCAGCGCTCATGCTCACTAACCCGACCACACTCGGTTTGTTCGAAAAGAACATCGAGGAAATAAGCAAGATTGTTCACGATGCAGGCGGCTTGTTGTACTATGACGGAGCTAACCTCAATGCGATTATGGGTGTTGTTCGTCCCGGCGATATGGGCTTTGACGTTATTCACCTTAATCTGCATAAGACTTTCTCCACCCCGCACGGCGGCGGCGGCCCCGGTAGCGGTCCTGTCGGTTGCAAGGAGAAACTTGTTCAGTTCTTACCCAATCCGTCCGTTATCAAGGACAAGAAGGGTAACTACCAGTTCGAGTGCTCCAAAAAGAGTATCGGCAAGGTGTCGTCGTTCTACGGCAACTTCGCTGTTATGGTCAAGGCGTTTGCATATATCAAGACGCTTGGCGGCGACGGAATCAAGGAGAGCGCAGAGCATGCAGTGCTTAACGCTAACTATATGAAGGCTAAGCTCCAAGATATCTATCCCACCGACACAAATCGCTATTGCATGCACGAGTTTGTTATTGACATTCAAAAGCTCAAAAACGAGACCGGCGTGTCGGCTAAGGATATCGCTAAGGCTATGATCGACCGCGGTATGCACCCGCCCACGATGTACTTCCCGCATATACCGGGAGTTATCGACGAGGCACTCATGATCGAGCCGACCGAGACAGAGAGCAAGCAGACTCTCGACGACGCTGTAGCAGTTCTCCGCGAGCTTTACGAATTGGCGTTCAAAGATCCCAAGTACTTGCAGGAAGCTCCGCACAATATGGCTATCGGTCGCCCCGACGAAGTTGCGGCAGCTCGTAAGCCCATTGTACGCTTTGAAGGCGAATATTAAAATCTTAACTTGCAAAATTGAGTTTTCAAGTTAATTCTCTTTATGTAAAAAGAAAGGACGTTAGCGTCCTTTCTTTTTTGCTGGGTTATAGCGACTATATGCCATATAAAAAGGCCTCTACCTTACTCGCCGTTGGCTCGTGACGTTCGCACTCTACGAGTGCTCGGTTGAGGAGGGGGAGGCTTCTCGACGTCAAAGCGTATGCTTTGCGCCGAGGTGGTGGGGGTAAACATAAAAATCACTAATTTCCTCGTTTATTTGCTTGACATTAAAATTTATATATATTACCATAGCTGTGCTACGTTGATTGTAGCATAAACTATGTCTTAGGCAAAAAATATACATAGCAATTGCTTTGCAGATAAAGGCTTAGGGCAAAATAATAATGTAATCCGCTGCATACTAAGCCTTATGGTAAAAATGATACAGGCGACCACTTTACATATTAAAATTTGGAGCAAAAATGATACAGCTATCTGACCACTTTACATATAAAAAACTACTTAGGTTTACGTTGCCGTCAATAGTAATGATGATATTTACTTCCGTTTACGGCGTGGTAGACGGCTTTTTTGTATCCAATTTTGCGGGCAAAACGCCGTTTGCGGCAGTCAACTTTATAATGCCGTTTTTGATGATACTTGGCTCTGCCGGATTTATGATCGGTGCGGGCGGAAGCGCGCTTATAAGCAAAACGTTAGGCGAGGGCGATAACGAAAAAGCCAAGCGAGTTTTCTCGCTGCTCGTGTATGTAACGCTTATAGGCGGTGTGATAATTGCGGTGCTCGGCATAATATTTATCCGCCCCATTGGTGCATTGCTCGGCGCACAAGGCAGTATGCTCGACGATTGCGTGGTTTACGGCAGAATTATCCTTATAGCCCTTCCTTTCTTCATGCTGCAAAACGAGTTTCAGACCTTTTTTGTCACAGCCGAAAAGCCCCAGCTCGGACTTATTGTTACCGTAATAGCGGGCGTTACCAATATGGTGCTCGACGCGCTGCTTGTGGCTGTATTAAAGTGGGGATTAGTGGGTGCAGCTGTGGCAACTGCGGCAAGTCAGCTCGTGGGTGGCGTAGTTCCGCTTGTTTACTTCTTTCGCAAAAATAGCAGCTTACTTAAGCTCGGCAAGACATCGTTTGACGGCAGAGCGCTTGGCAAAACGTGCTTTAACGGTATGTCCGAGCTCTTGTCCAACATATCAATGTCGATAGTCAGTATGCTGTATAATATGCAGCTACTTAAATACATAGGCGAGGACGGTGTCGCGGCATACGGCGTATTGATGTATGTCAACTTTATATTCTTTGCTATCTTTATAGGCTACTCGGTGGGAAGCGCGCCCATTGTCGGATTCAACTACGGCGCAAAGAATTACGACGAACTCAAAAACTTGCGCAAAAAGAGTTTTATTATTATGGGAGTGCTGTCGGTAGTGCTGTTCGGTGTTGCCGAACTGCTTGCAACTCCGCTTGCAAAGTTGTTTGTCGGCTATGACGCCGCCCTTACTGAGCTTACCGTGCGCGCCTTCTTTATCTGCTCGTTTATGTTCATTTTTGGGGGAATTTCGGTATACGGGTCGTCGTTTTTCACTGCCCTTAACAACGGCGTTGTGTCGGCAATAATCGCCTTTATGCGTACAATGGTGTTTCAAGTAGCGGCGGTAATGCTGTTGCCGCTCATAATGGGCATCGACGGAATTTGGCTGTCCATAGTTGTCGCCGAAGCTATGTCTATGTTAATAACGATAATATTTGTTATAGCACTTAGGAAGAAGTATAATTATTAGAAATATATAAGATAAATACAGACTGCCCCGCTCTTAATGAGCAGGGTTTTTTATTTGCCGCTTTTTATGTTAAAATTGTGTGCAAGCTAACTTCAAAACAGTTACTACTTGCTGGTATATGAAAATAATTATCAAAAACCACAACTTTATGCGGGATTTTATGAAAAAATTACTTGACAGTAGGGTGGTAAGGTGTTATAATTTTCATATTACTAAAAATAGGAGGTTGGTTATGAAGACCAAGAAGCTAATTTGTGCACTACTTATTCTTGTTATTGCCATGATCGGCGTAACAGCAGTAGCCTGCAACAAAAACAAGCAGAAAGAAGAAGGCCCCGAAACGGGCGTATATTTCTGTGATGCAGCTGACGGGGAATACACATTATCCTTGTTTGGTGGCGACAAATTTACCTTCCTTATTAAAGGTGATCATAAGTCGGGTACATACGAAGTAAAAGAAAATGACCTGACCCTCACCATTAAAGACGAAGGCAAAATCGACGCCAAGCTCAGCGGCGACAGAATAACGCTCACATACAACGGGACAACGGTCGAATTCAGAAGGATGGCTACCGTCAACGTTATGTTCAACAAGCAGAACGGCACAGCCACAGAGACACAGACTTTGCTTATAGGCAGATTGCTGTCAAAACCGGAAGATCCGACCTACGAAGGACACATATTCCTCGGCTGGTATAAAGACGCGGAATATAAGACGCCTTTCGCCTTTAACGTTGAACATGTCGAGAGCGACATGACATTGTATGCTAAGTGGACGGATACAGTACCCACCGATGCAGAATATACAATAGAATTCAACTATGGAGAGGGCTATGGCGGCGCTAAGATGAGCGCAAAAGACACCATCGGCGGCAAGCTCTATAACGTAGACATACCGCAGTGGGAAGGTCACACCTTTAACGGCTGGTGGATAAGCACATCGCGTGAGGCAAACAAGCTCACATATAAGTATGAAGAGGGCACTACCGTATTCACGGAGAGCACCACACTTTATGCTAACTGGGTAGAGGAACTCGACCTCGAGATCAAAGGTAATAATATTACCTGGACGGCCGGTCTTGGCGAAACCTCTACAGTAACTATCACTGCACCTAATGGCACGGTAAGCACTCCGGCTGTAACGGGTGACAGCCTTACATACGACTTTGCATCTATGGCGGCAGGCGAGTACAAGGTAGAGGTATCTGTTCACGCAGGTAACACCACCACGTCTGCAACAAGATACCTTAACAACAAGGCGCTTGACCGTGTATCGCTCTTTAGCGTAATAGGCACAGACCTTGTGTTCAATAAGATCGCAAATGCAGAGAAATATGTTATTACCGTAGAGTGCGGCGACGAGAGACACGTTCATATAGCAGTAGATAACGGCTCGTCGACGACGTACAACTTTACTACTTGCCCACAAAAGGAAGGTGGTATTGTATTTACGGTAGAAGCTCAGGCAGAAGGCTATCTCAGCTCTTCAAGACAGTACAAGGTTGTAAGAGAGCTTAGCAAGATAGACGAGAGCAGCATTAAATTCGACGAAACAACCGGTTTGGTAAGTTGGGCAGACGTTAAGTTTGCGACCAACTACGTTGTATCGATCGGCAGCGGCAACAACACCGAGATTGTAAACCTCGGCAACAAGACGAGCTTTGACTTTAGAAAATATGCAGGCGAGATTACCTTTGGCGTATATCCCGAAGCAAATGGATACTATACTCCCGGTTATACGACGGTAAAATACACTCGTAGTAAACTTGCAACTCCGAGCAACGTTAAGGTAGCAGGCAACAAAGTTACTTGGGACGAAGTAGCAACCGCAACCGGCTATGAGGTTTATGTAGACGGTCAAAAGATTGACGCAACAACCACGAGCGCAGACCTTACCACCCTTGTTTCGCAATGGGAGGTGGCAAGCGACCATACCGTATATGTAGTAGCAAAGGGCAGCAATGATTCGCTTCCCAGCGAGACACTCCTTGTTCGCTACAACGAAATGTATGGCACACTCAAATATAACAACAGCACAGTATCTTGGAGACATGTAGCAAATGCAGCATACTACGAGATATATGTAAACGATATTCCTGTAGAGGTTGAAGTCGACAAAGACGAAACGGAAATTGTTCGCTATGAAGGCGTAAACAGCGCAGAGGTAGCACTTAACCAAGCAGGATACAACACAATCACAGTAAGATGCTACTTTGACGAGGACGGCGGCTATTACGAAGAGGCAAGCATAAACGTTTTAGCTCACACCGTATCGCTTTATGATACTACGGGTGCAATGGTAGGCGTACAGTATCTTGCAAAAGGTGACAAGATAGCATTGCCCGAGACAAGTCGCCTCGGTTATGACTTTGCAGGCTGGTATACAAATCCGCTCGGAGCAAAGGGCAATGGCGCAAGATACACCGATAAGACATTCTCGGGTAACGACATAAGCCTGTATGCAGACTTTAAGTCCAAGATGTTTACTATTACATATGTATACGGTGATGAGTCTATGGATGGCTATGTCGAAACATCTGAAGTGCCGTATAATGAAGATTATACCTTAATCGTACCTCAGCCTAAAGATTCGATGTTTGTATTCGGCGGCTGGTATAGCTGGACATACGGCGGCGGCAGACACTACACCGATGAAAACGGCAACAGCATAGCGCCCTGGGCATACTTAGAAGACGCAATCGTGTACGCTAACTGGATTCGCATCTTTAACTTTAACGAAACAGGCAACGGCTATGCAGTAACGAGCATGAGCGCGATAGCACAAGTAAACGAAGTTACTATCCCCGCTGTTTATAACGGCAAGCAGGTAATTGCTCTCGATGCAAATGCGTTTGTAAACCGCAACAACATAACTGTACTCAATATTCCCGACACCATTACAAGTATTGGTTCTGGCGCATTGAGCGGACTTGCCGGCTTAAAAGAGATCAACGTATACCATCCCGAAAACGGCGGGTCGGAAAATCCCGTTTACTATTCGGAGGACGGTGTATTGTTCCATAGCGCCGATCGTGAGATTGCTTTGGAACTTTATCCCATGGGTAAGACGGACAGGTCATATTCGATTCCGGAAGGCGTAACCGAAATCGGCTTGCGTGCATTTGACGGCGCTAAAATCAATAAGGTAAATGTTCCGGGCAGCGTAACTGTAATTTCGCAAAGAGCGTTTGCTAATTGCGCAAACCTCAGTAGCGTAATATTTAAAAAAGGCTCGGATGATCTTGTAATAGAGAACTGGGCATTTGAAAATTGTACTTCACTTACCTCAATTACCTTACCTGCAAGACTTACAAGTGTTGCATTCGGCTTTGAAGGCGCAGGTACAAGTTCCGTACAGAACAATGCCGCATTTGTAGGATGTAAAAATCTTTCTACTATCAATGTTGAGGCAGGAAACGCTATTTACGGCGCAGTTGATGGCGGTAAATTCCTCGGCACTAAGAGTGGTAATGCAGTAACTACTATCATATATTGCCCCGAAGCTAATGCAAACGGCGTCGTTGAAATCCCGAGAGGTGTGTCCACAATTGGCGCGGCTGCATTCTATAATACAGATAGTAGCTCGACTTATGAAGGTATTACCGAGGTTACGTTCTCCGAGACCGTAGCCTATGTAGAAGCATATGCCTTTGCATCTTGCTATCATCTTACTACTGTAAACTTTAATTCTCAGTTGGAGGAGATAGGCTCTCACGCCTTTGCTAACTCCGGACTTTCTTCGTTGACTATACCCGGAAATGTTAAGGTTATAGGCGATTATGCCTTCTATAACTGCAACAGCTTAACAGGCTTCACTATCGAATCGACTGCAGGTGTTACTAAGGAAATAGGTGATAGCGCATTCCGTGCTTGCTTATATCTTGAAGAAATCAGTATTCCCGATTGTGTAACAAAGATCGGCGACTATGCATTCTATGGTTGCTATCAAAACTATTGGGATAGATGGACTTATCAATATATTCAAAGTGGTATGACCAAAGCAACTATTGCGGCAAGTGTAACATCTATAGGTGACTATGCATTCGGTAATGACGGATATTTGGAAACTGTTGAATTCGCTATTGGCAGCAAGCTTACATCTATAGGCGCATACGCCTTTGCCGATTGCTCTGCGCTTAAAGATCTTGCTGTTCCTACGGGCGTTAGCACCATAGACGGTGGCGCATTCAGAGGAGTTGGCAGCTTTAGCCTTGATGGTAACAATAACTTTAGATCGGAAAACGGCTTCCTTCTTAGCTCTGACGGCAAAGAGGCACTTGCATTCTCGGGCGGAGTAGAGGAAGTAGTAGTACCCGAAGGTGTAGAAGTCCTTGTTGACGGATTGTTTGCTTCCAATAATACTCTTACTAAGATAACACTTCCGTCCACACTTAAGATTATAAGCGCACATGCGTTTACCGAAATGCATCATTTGGAAGAAATCACAATACCTGCAGGTGTAACCGAGATAGGCCAAGCAGCTTTCGAAAATTGCGGCACCTGGTATGACTCTTCCGACTATACAAACAAGGGTGGACTTAAAACCGTAACGTTTGAAAAAGGCAGCAAATTGACAAAGCTCGGCGACTTTGCTTTCCAGGGTTGCACGGCGCTTGAGTCAATCAATCTTCCCGAAGGCATCACTGCTATCGGTGAGCAAACCTTCTATCGTTGCTCTTTACTTGCCGATATTTCTTTGCCGAGTAGTGTAACTTATTTTGGTCCCTGGGCGTTCCGTGGTTGTAGCGCTCTTAAATCCTTTAACATTCCGAGCGCACTTACAACTATCGAGTCTTATACGTTTGCAGAGTGCCGTTCTATTGAGACGTTTAATATCCCGGCAGATAGCAAGATTGAGACTATTGGCACCGGTGCATTCTCGCAGTGCTCTAAGATAAAGGAAATAACCATTCCTGCAAGTGTTCAGGTTATTTCTATGAGCGCATTCTATTACTGTAATTCTCTTGAGACGGTAACGTTTGCCGAAGGAAGCAAGCTGATGTCAATAGAAGGTTCGGTATTCAACAGCTGCTCGGCACTTAAGGGCATAGACATTCCCGATGGCGTAACCAGCATTGGTAATAGCGTATTTAATTTCTGTACTTCACTTGCGAAAGTAAGTTTGCCTAATTCTCTTACTTCTATCGGTGATAGCACATTCTATCAATGTTATGCTCTGGAGAGTATCGATAATTTGGGTAAAATTACAAACATACCGCTTAACTTATTCTATCAATGCAAATCGCTTGAAAGTATAACCTTGCCGGATACTTTGACAGAAATCGGCAATTATGCATTCTATGGATGCGCAGCACTTGAATCAATCACATTGCCTGATAGCTTAACCAGCATTGGTAATTATGCATTTGCTTCTTTTATTAGTAAGTGGTTTGATCCGATGATTACTGGACTTAAGGAAATTACCATCCCCGGCGGAGTAGCAACTATAGGCAACTATGCATTTAGTGAGTGCTATAACCTTAAAAAGGTAACACTTGAACCCGGCGTTACTTATATAGGGGAATATGCATTCTACAAGTGTGAAGCAATGGAAGAAATTTCTTTGCCGTATACGCTCACAACTTTATATGACTATGCATTCAGCGGATGTAAGAGCTTAAAGGCTTTAACGTTGAGCAGCGGCGTAAGCAGCATTGGTATCGGCGTATTCAGCGATTGTCCTGCTAACATTACTCTTGCAAAAGAGAGCTACTATACAATTGAAAACAACATTATGTATGGCCAGTTTATGGAATCGATAATCGCTACTGTCGGTGAAGTAACAGGAGAAGTTGTTATTCCGAATACGGTAAAATCTATTAATGCAAGTACGTTTGCGTATCAGACAAAAATGACTAAAATTACCTGGCCTTCGAGCTTAACGACAATACCCGATTACACATTCCAGGGCTGCACTTCGCTTGAAGAAGTCGTTTTGCCTAACACTCTTAAACATATAGGTGTGTCTGCGTTTGAGGGCTGTACTGCGCTTAAAGCAATTGAACTCCCGGGCAGCTTAAGGACTGTTGTCAATATGAACAAGGCAAGAGATATAACCTATGCTATCGGCTACAATGCTTTTGCAGGATGTAGCAACCTTGCAAGCGTAAAATTCGGGACAGAAGGCATCCCCACGTCGAATAAGGAATATGTAAGTTTCGGAGCTTCTGTATTTGAAAACTGTACTTCGCTCACAAGCTTCCAGTTCCCCGATTATGTAGGAGCTTTCGAGTATATGGACGAAGTTTATCAATATCCTAACGGATATGTTTCTATGATTGTGGTGGGTGATCCTATCGGTGCGGCATTCTTCAGAGGTTGTACTTTGCTTAGCGATGTCAATTTGCCTAACGGCATTGTAACCGTAAATGGTGTGTTCAGAAACTGCAGCTCGCTTACCAAGATTGAGATTCCGAGTACTGTTCGCACATTGAGTGGTGGTGCGTTCGCTGGCACTGCATTAACCGAACTCGTTATACCTGCATATGTTGAGACTATTTACAATTCCGATCCTCAAACAGGTGCATATCTTGGCATAGTCGAAGGTTGCACAGCACTTAAAAATGTAAAAGTGCTCGGCGGTCTTGAAAATGGCTCCAACTACGCAACGTGTATGTTTAAGGATTGTACCGCGCTTGAGGAAGTAACTCTTTCGAGCACACCTAATATGATGCAGGGTACATTCTATAACTGCACAAGCTTAAAGAAGATCAACTATATTGGTAGTATGGCGCAGTGGGCAGGCATGGAAAAGAAAGAAGCTTTTGTGTGGGAAAACGGACAAAGCTATAACTATGATTGGAACTATGGCATACCCGAAGACTGTGTAGTTGTTTGCTCGGATGGTACTGTTAATCTTTACGGAAACTAAACCTCCAACGCTTAATTAGCTCTAATAATTTCTCCTAAGTCGCCTAATATTCATAGGCCTCCCGCCAAAGCATTGCTTTTGCGGGAGGAGCAGCCGCTCAGCCGAGTGAGCTTGCGAGCGATCGCCCTCAACCGAGCACTCGCAGAGTGCGAACGTTACATAGTGCGTAATTCGAGGTTCGGCGGCTATGGGGAGAGGTTATATTGCGTTTTCTTGTCGCTACATTCAATCCGTAGTGGTACAGATGAGTAACTTAAAAATTATCCTACTTTTCTTACCTCCATTTGTCGCAGTGCTACTATTAGCGCTGCGACATTAGAGGGCGTCACTATTTGTTGTAGTCGGCGACTACCGAGAGGGATATTTACAAAGATTAGTTCCTTTTTCATTTATACCTTCTTAAAAAACCCATAGGACATATTGTCCCGTGGGTTTTTTAACGTTATGGTTGCAAATACGCTCACCATCACGTACTTAGGGGCGTTCGCTTTGCTTGGCAGATGGGTAGCTTCGACCGAATTTAACGTAAAGCAATTGCAGCGCAGCGAACGAAAGGTAGCGTAGCGAAGTAAAACGCAACCTAAGGTTGTTAAGACTATCTGCGGAAGGGGAAGGGCGGGATGCAAATTCTGCACTGGCAGTAGCAATCATGCTTATGTTCCTTCTTGCAACCGCAGTCATCCTTTTTGTTTTCGCTCTTGCAACCACAGTCATGCTTGTGGTCTTCTTTTTTGCACTCGCAGTCGTCCTTTTTGTTCTCGCTCATGCAGCCACACTCGTCCTTGTGTTCCTTCTTGCAGCCGCAATCATACTTGTGTTCCTTCTTGCAACCACAGTCATGCTTGTGGTCTTCTTTTTTGCACTCACAGTCGTCCTTTTTGTCCTCATAGTTGGACTCGCAGTCAAACTCGGGTTCTTTCTTGCAACCACAGTCATGTTTTTCTTCCTTCTTGCATTTGCACTCGGTATAAACTCTTGCGCAGTTATAGTGAGGTTTTTCCCTCTTGCAGTCGCAGTCATTTTTGCCGTTATAGTGGTCGCTATTATCAGACTGAGCGTCGTAGCTATCATAATTGTTTTGTCCGTCATAATCGCTTTCGTAAGAATAGTCGTTGTCGCCGTGATAGTTGTCTTGATAGCCGTCGTTATAGTCGTTATAGTAGTTCTTGCCGCGCATATTGCAGCCGCAATCATTGTAGTTCTTCATGATTTCCTCCTTAGGATTAAGATCTTTATAGTACATACTATGACAAAAAGTTATAATAGGTGTAAAATTTTGCTTGACTATTTTGCGGCAAAGAATTATTATATTAGTAACATCTCAGTAATTTTTTAAAGGAGAAAATATATGAAGAAGTTTGTTTGTAAAGTTTGCGGTTACGTTCACGAAGGCGACGAAGCACCCGAAAAGTGCCCCGTTTGCAATGCACCCAAGGCTAAGTTCGAGGAGCAGGCAGGCGCTATGACTTGGGCTGCAGAGCATGCTGTCGGTGTCGCTAAGGGCGTTAGAGAAGATATCATCAACGACCTTCGCGCTAACTTCAACGGCGAGTGCTGCGAAGTTGGTATGTACCTTGCTATGGCAAGAGTTGCTTTCCGCGAAGGCTATCCCGAAATCGGTATGTATTGGGAAAAGGCTGCTTACGAAGAGGCTGAACACGCTGCTAAGTTCGCAGAACTCCTTGGCGAAGTTGTAACTCCGTCCACTAAGGAAAACCTTAAGCTCCGTGTCGCTGCAGAAAACGGCGCTACAATGGGCAAGACAGACCTTGCTAAGCGCGCTAAAGAGCTTGGACTTGACGCTATTCATGACACCGTTCACGAAATGGCTCGCGACGAGGCTCGTCACGGCAAAGCGTTCGAAGGTTTGCTTAACAGATACTTCGGCAAATAAGAATTTTATATTGGTAATTTGAATTAACAAAAAATCCGAGCTGTTATGGCTCGGATTTTTTGTGTTTTGTTTAGCATATAACATTGTTACAAAGATAATATCCCTCGGGAAAACGAATAGACGGGTGGAAAAAAGTGGAGGAGAAGTCCTTTTTTACAACGCCCTTATGCTGTCTACGGGCTTTTTCCTTGCAGCGAAGTAGACGGGGAGGAAGGTCGAGATGAATGCGACGAAGAGTGCCACCACAAGCATTACAATGGCGGGCAGAGGCCCGAATACGAACAGAGTCACTTCAAATCCCACATCTGCTTTGAGCACGGTGTTGAGAATATTGCTAAGCACAAAAGTGCCAACGAGTGACAAAAAGGCGCATATTCCCACGATAATAGCCGACTCGGAGAAGAAGATTTTAAACACGTCTATGCCGCGTGCCCCAACCGCACGCAAGATGCCTATATCGCGCTTTTTATTGCTGATGCTAAGCGATATAAAGTTGAACAGCATAAGCGAGGCAAAGAGTGCGAGAACAAGGCCTATCCACAGGAACACCTTGGAAAGTGCTTTGACAGTAGCGTTTGCTTGGTCGACTTTTTGTTTGAGCAGGTTGTCCAAAGAATACACAACGTCGTTGCTGCTGCGCACATTGAATTTAGACAGTAGCCCTTTAAAATTGGACTCGTTTTTGATAAGCGGGGTTAAAATATTATCGTAAACGGCACCGTCCTCTAATTTGTAATTGCTTTCGCTCGCGAGGCTGTTGATGTCTACACTATTATAAAGCTCCTCCGAACAGTAAAAGCCCTTTTTGATGCCGCCTGCCACAAAGTCGGGGATATATGCTCCAACTATCTCGAATTCGCCAAGCCCTATGCGGTCTGCGTCACCGTGCTTGATAGACTCTAATGTCAATGCGGGCAAGCGGCTCTTTATATACGGTAGCACCTTTTGAGCCGCCTCAGCTCTTTGTGCGCTTGTTGGCCTGTAACTTTTGCCGTTGTTGTAAGCATACTCGTTTGTCAACAAGCTAAAGTAATCGATGACTTCGTTATACTCGGCTTTTTCTTTTTCGCGTTCCTCGGTTGTGTAATCGCCCCAGCCGTTTCGGATATCGCTCACCCGTGAGGACATATATGTCTGTATATGATCAAAAGACACTACTATCTGGTTTCCGCTTAAATTTGTCACCCCATCCCTAAAAAATACAATGGGTAGGCGTGCAGAAGGGCTATACAGTTTTAGGTTGTTAGTGGACAATATATTCTTAGTGTAACCGGATGGTATGGTGACATTGCCATAGAAATATTGCTCGGAGGTGTCAAAATAATCTATTATGTGAGCGTTGTTATAAAGAAAATCTGCACCGATTTCGTTCATAAACAGCTCGGACACCAAAGCAAGCGAATGTAATCCCTCGGACAAATAAAATTGATATATGTATGCATTTACATCAGTCTCGTAGCTTTCTTCTTTGAGCTTGTCGTATGTGGTGGGGATCTCACCGCTGTCGAATATGCCCGTTATCTTTATAGGCACGCTGTAAATATCCAAGTATTGACCTATAAGGTCCTCGGCGGTGTTGATCTCTACTTTGTCACCCAGCACGCCCAATGAATAATCTCTGAACGTAGCCACCTTCATACACTCAAGAAAGTATGAGCTTACGGCAACTTCGTTGGGCGCGACGGGATATTTGCCTATTATGTTCTGCCTTAGCGGGTGGGTGCTACTTAGTGCCGTGAGTTTGGTTATGTTTGGGACGTAGTACGTTTTATTTTGACCTGCTATGGACACGTTGCTCGGATTGAGAATGGGGAAGGTGTATGTCCCGAACGCGTTTTCGCCGAATTGGTTTACCTCGTCGCGTGTGAACTTAGTGGAATATAGCTCGGAGTATACATCGTCATTATAGGTGTTCCTATAACGCTCCTCGTACTGCTTCTTGATTGTAATATAGGTGTAGTCACTATTAAAATACGACTTTGTCAGTACGGCGGTTTCGCTGTATAGCATCATTGTCGAAAACAGCCCGAACATTACAAACGAGAATATGGATAGTAGGATTGTAAGCACCAGTCTGAACGGTTTTAGTCTAAGCCCCGACGCGCCTATTTTTATTGCTTTACTTAGCGGCAGCTTGGAGCGTATAAACTTGGCTTGTTCGGTTTGCTTCTGTGTCTGAGGTGGAGTGGCGCTAAAACGCTCGCGTGCGCCATACTCGTCTATGCGATTGATACGTTTAAAAGCGGCAATGTCATCCTTGCCTTTGGATATTATTATGTCGCCGTCGCTACTCCTTATAAAACTCTCGATTTTTTGTAAAGATTCGTTATCGAGAGAAGTACCGCCTTTTATTGTAATGGTGTCCTCGCCGAGCTTAACGATTGACGGCGCTATATGCTGCGCCTCCTCTTTGATCTTGCTCACGTCGGAGATTATCTTGCCGTCACTAAGCTCTATAATGCGGTCGCCGTAAAGAGAAGCAAACTCGCGGTCGTGCGACACTACAAGCACAAGTCGTGTTTTAGACAGCCTTTTAAGCGTGTCAAAGACTTGCTTGCCCGTTGCTGAGTCGAGAGCGCCGGTAGGCTCGTCCGCCATTATGATCTGCGGGTCTTTGACGAGCGCACGGGCTATGGCAATACGCTGTTTTTGTCCGCCCGATAGAGTGTTGGGCTTACGCTTTGCGTAGTCGCTAAGCTCCACTTCGCTTAAAATGGCGGCAATCTTGTGCTTATCCTTGCGCTTGCCTTGCAGTTCGAGCGCAAGAGCAATGTTGTCCTCGACATTAAATTCGTTAAGGATATTGTACTCCTGGAAGATAAATCCCACATATGTATTGCGGTAACTGTCAAAGTCGCTGCCGCTAAAATCCTTAGAGCTCTTGTTGAACACGATAACTTCGCCCTCTGTGGGTGAATCCAGTCCGCCTATAAGGTTGAGTAGGGTGGATTTGCCGCTGCCCGATTTGCCGAGTAAAAAGATAAGTCCGGTCTTGTCAAAGCTGACTGACACATTGTCGAGCGCCTTTACGTCACCGCCCTTGGTCTTATAAATCTTAGTCAGGTTCTTAATTTCCAGCATAAAAGCTCCTTTTATAAATTTTACCATATAATTTGTCGCGGATTCTATAAAAAATGAAAATGTTTTGCGAAAACATCGACAATTTATGTGATAAAAATAAAACGAGTGCGAAGGCTGCAAATAAACTAAGGCGAAGGAATGACCGGATGTAGTCGAAGAGTTTTCCTATTTTATGGTAAGGAATAGCGGATAGGTGGGGGATAAAATAAACTAAGGCGAAGCTTATAAGGTCCGGATGTAGTCGAGGAGTTTACTTGTTTTATGGTGGGGAATGGCGAATAGATGGGTGGATAAAATAAACTAAGGCGAAGCCTTTACATAGTTGACAAAACATCGATTTAGGGTTATAATATATACAAATAACTTAGAAGGAGATATAAAAAATGGATATACTTAAAAAATTACAGGACATTGTGTGCGAGTACAGAAATGAGAAAATCGAGCTCAAACCCGAAACGACATTTGACGACCTCGGTTTTGATTCGCTCGATAAGGTTGAGCTACTTATGAAGCTTGAGGAAGAATTTAACTTCCAATTCCCCGACGACATTCAGGTTTCGGGCGTTCAAGAGCTTGTAGACATTATCAAAAAGAATATTTAACAATAAAAGTGAAAGCCTTTTGCAAAATAAGCAAAAGGGCTTTTTTCTACGCAGCACTAAACAACTGCCGCGGGAGCAAAGTTGTATGGGAAGAAGTTGCAGGAAAATATCTTTATTACAGCTTATTTTTATTTAACTAAATAAAAAAGGGAGGCTTAACATAGCTTCCCTTAAAAGTTTTTTGGCAAACCCGTTTGCATATTAGGCTACAGTTCGAGCATAGTTTAAGTTTGTATTTAAGACACGGCACGAGCAAATATTCTTAAAAGTTTTTTGTATTACTTTTTTTCAAAAAAGTAATACTACGCATTAAGAATAATAATCATTATCGTCTCATAGGTGGCGAATAAAAGCCAGCCCCAGTATGGCAATAAGAGCACCGAACTTAGCGGACGGATAAAAAATCCGAGCGTTACGAGCGAGGTAACAGCCGCAACCATTGCCGCATTTATTACAAAGGCTATGGTGTAGTCGATATTAAAAAATATAAACGGCCACAACAGGTTGAGAGCAAACTGTATGCCCCATAAGATGATGGCTGCAGTTTTTATAAAATATTCGGTCCTTGTAAGCGGTGGGTAGGTGATTATGAGATACAGAGCCGCACCCATCATAATATACAGTATCGGCCATACCACGCTGAACACCCAATCGGGCGGAGCAAAGGCAGGGACGTTGATCCCCTCATATCCGTTCATGGCGCCGCTAAGCCAGCCGCACAGAGTTCCTGCGCCCAAAGTGATAAGGACGCATCCTAAAAAAGTCCAAAAACTTGATATTTTTTTCGCTGTCAATGTGTTTTGCATAGCCATAGTATGCGGCTATGCGTGTTTTTTATTCGTGCTAAAATAAATGCAAAAATAAATCGTTTACGATAAGGAAGACAGACAACGCTGTAAGATAAATCGCAAACCAGTCGCAAGCATTAGATGTTAGCTTAAGCATCAATTTTATCGCGCCCAGTCCGCTGATAAAGGCGGATATAAAGCCGAATAATAACGGCAAAAACTGTATAGACCCCAGCCCCTCGGATATAAGGTCAATTAGAGCAGACCCTACGATAATGGGGATGGACAGCAAAAAACTGAACGACACAGATGTGCTGCGTTCGTTACCCAGCAGTATCGACGTCGACACCGTCGAGCCACTCCTTGATATCCCCGGCATAGCGGCAAACCCTTGGACGCAGCCTATAATTACGGCATCAAAGCAGGTTATCTCCTGCTTTTTGGGCTTTACGAGCCCGCTGAATAGCAGCATTACGGCGGTGATCAAAAAGCAGGTACTAAGATATCTTCCGTCAAACGCCAGTTTAAAAAGGTCGTTAAAGGCAAACACGACTATTGCCGAAAAGATAGTCGCAACGGCAAGCGGCCCCCACTTTTTTGGGGTACGTGCGCACTCCCAAATCTCTTTGCGCATTACAATAACGACGGCGAGCAGAGTGGCAAGGTGGAGGATGAGCGCAAAACTCAGCTCGCTTTGTACGCCGAGTATGCGCTCTGCCAGTATGATGTGCCCGCTGCTCGACACGGGCAAAAATTCGGTTAGGCCCTGAATAAGGCCTATGATTATCGCTTCCCAAACAGTCATAGTTAAATATATGTTTTTGTTTGTTTTATATGATTAAGACGTATATTAATAAAATTTTGTAAACCTCCCGCATAGTTTGCAATAATGCTTGCTTTTTGGGCGAGGTATTGGTATAATTTAAGCGAGGCAAACTTGTTTACAAGGGTTTGCGAGCGACAAGAAGAAGGAATTAAAATTATGGCAACCGTAGAAATTATTATGGGCAGCAAGAGCGACCTCGAGGTCGCGCTGCCGGCAGTAAATGTTTTAAAGGACTTTGGCGTAGATGCTTCGGTCAAGGTTATGAGTGCTCACCGCACTCCGCAAGAGGTAACGGACTTTGCAGCTAAGGCAAAGGATAACGGAGTAAAAATCATAATCGCCGTTGCGGGTAAGGCGGCGCACCTTGCCGGATTTATTGCGGCAAACACGACTTTGCCGGTAATCGGTCTGCCCGTAAAGAGTTCGTTTATGGACGGAATGGATAGCTTATTATCCACCGTAATGATGCCAAACGGCGTACCCGTTGCTACCGTTGCGGTTAACGGCGGACAGAACGCAGGACTTTTGGCTATACAAATGCTCGCGCTCGGCGACGAGGCACTTTCCGCTAAACTCGCCGCATACAAGCAAAAGATGCGCGACGACGTTATACAAAGCAATAAAGAAATAAAATTATAAAAAGAGGTCTATACAAATGGAAAAGAAGGAAATGCTTTATGAAGGCAAAGCAAAAAAGGTTTTTTTAACCGACGATCCGGACGTAGTTATCGTAAGCTACAAGGATGACGCAACCGCGTTCAACGGCCTTAAAAAGGGCACAATCGCCGGCAAAGGCATTGTCAACAACCGTTGCTCCAACCATATGTTCGGCATTTTGGAAAAGCACGGCATTAAGACACACCTTATCAAAGAGCTCAGCGACACCGACACCGCTGTCAAAAAGGTGAGCATTGTTCCGCTCGAGGTTATCGTACGTAACATCGCAGCCGGCAGTCTTGCAAAGAGGCTTGGTCTCGAGGAAGGCACGCCGCTTCACTCCACAGTTTTGGAGTTCTGCTATAAGGACGACGCGCTCGGCGATCCGCTTGTAAATGACTATCATATTTTCGCTCTGCAGCTCGCTACGCAAAAAGAGCTTGACACAATAAAGGAGTACGCACTCAAGATCAACGAGATCATGCGCGGTTACTTAAAAGAACTCAATATCGACCTTGTAGACTTTAAGATCGAGTTCGGCAGATATAAGGGTGAGATCGTGCTTGCTGACGAAATTTCGCCCGATACTTGCAGATTCTGGGACACCGTTACCAAGGAAAAACTCGATAAGGACAGATTCCGTCGCGATCTCGGCGGCGTTGAGGACGCATATCAGGAAATCTTAAAGAGAATGATGGGAGAGCGTGCATGAACGAGGTAATTGTGCCGCAAAGAGAATTAAACGAGGAATGCGGCATAATCGGTATCAAAAGCAAGCAAAAAAAGGCGCTTGCCTATGATATTTACTTCGGACTGTTTGCATTGCAGCACCGTGGTCAGGAGAGCGCAGGTATTGCTGTAAGCTACGAAAAGCGCAAGATCTATTACTTTAAAAAAATGGGGCTTGTAAGCGACGTCTTTGAGGAAGAAACTCTCAATGCCTTTCCGGACGGCGACTGCGCAATAGGTCATGTCCGCTATTCGACGACAGGCTCGAGCAACGTTGTCAATGCTCAGCCTGTGGTGTTTTACGGCAGATTCGGGCGTATGGCGATAGCTCATAACGGTAACATCATCAACTGTGACAGCCTAAAAAGCGCTATGATGAAGAAGGGTCACGTTTTTCAGAGCTCTATCGACAGCGAGGTTATAGCGTCGCTCATCAACCTCAATAGTGAGACCTGTCTGCTTGACGGTATCATCAAAACTTGCTCGGAACTCGAAGGCGCATATTCGCTCGTCATTATGGCTGACGATAAGCTCGTTGCCGTTCGTGACAGACACGGACTCAAGCCGCTTGTTATAGGCAAGCGCGGCGACGATATCGTCTTTGCCAGCGAGACATGCGCGCTCGACTCGCTCAATGCCGAGTTTATTCGCGACATTAAGCCGGGCGAGATAGTCACGGTGGATGAAAACAACAATATGACAAGTACGTTTATGCCAAATATCGAGAGACATTCGTGCATTTTCGAGTATGTATATCTTGCAAGGAGCGACTCGAGTATTGACGGCAGATCTGTTTACGATATGCGTTACGACTGCGGGAAATATCTTGCCGAGCTATACAAGATAGAGGCGGACGTCGTTGCTGGCGTACCCGACTCGGCAATCGTAGCGGCTCGTGCTTACAGCGAGATGACGGGTATCCCGCTCGTGGACGCGCTGAGCAAAAACAGATATGTAGGCAGAACGTTCATTCAGCCCTCGCAATCGCTGAGGGAAAACGGCGTAAGAGTAAAGCTCAACGCCATCAAAAACAACATTAACGGCAAAAGGCTTGTCCTAATCGACGACTCTATAGTTCGAGGCACAACCTCAAAGAAAATTATAAAACTGCTTCGAGACAGCGGCGCTAAGGAAGTGCATATGCTTATCGCCTCGCCGATAGTCAAGTATCCGTGCTTCTTTGGCGTAGATATGGATTCGCGAGATAAGCTCATAGGCGGATACAGATCGGAAGAGGAAATTTGCGAGATAATAGGCGCGGACAGCCTGCACTATTTGCCAATAGAATATCTTATTAAGGCGGCTAAGGGCAATAGGTGCGAATATTGTGCCGCTTGCTTTGACGGCAATTACCCCATCGAAGTAGACAAATATAATTGCGGTAAATTCGTTTTGGAAATTTAAGGAGGAGTTATGGCAATCGATTACAAAAGTGCAGGCGTAGACGTAGAACGCGGCTACGAAGCGGTTAAACTGATGAAGAAGTACGTCAAGGAAACTTATGACGGCAATGTGCTCGGGGATCTGGGCTCGTTCGGCGGCTTTTATGCGCTGGGTGAGGGCGATGACGCCGACGTTTTGGTGGCAGGCACCGATGGCGTAGGTACAAAACTTAAGTACGCATTTGCGACTGGAAAACACGACACCGTGGGTATCGACTGCGTTGCAATGTGCGTAAATGACATAGTATGTCAGGGCGCAAAGCCGCTTTTGTTCCTCGATTACATAGCGCTCGGCAAGCTCGTACCGCAAAAGGTGGCAGACATTGTCAAGGGCGTTTCCGATGGCTGCAAGCAAGCAGGCTGCGCGCTCATCGGCGGCGAAACTGCCGAGATGCCCGGCTTTTATGACGGCGACGATTACGATATGGCAGGATTTTCAGTCGGTATCGTAAAAAAGAACAAGATAGTAAACGGCAGCAAGATAAAGGAAGGGGACAGACTTATAGGCATAAGGTCGTCGGGTATTCATAGCAATGGCTATTCGCTCGTGCGTCAGCTCTTTAAGCCTGACGAGAGTTTGTTCGAGTTCGACGAGGAGCTTGGTGCAAAGCCGGCGGACGTGCTGCTTACCCCCACCCGTATATACGTTAAAACGGCGCTTACTCTTATAGATAAGTGCGAGGTGCTTGGTATGGCACACATCACTGGCGGCGGATTTATAGAGAATATCCCCAGAATTTTGCCGGCAGGCCTTGCGGCTAAGATTGACCGCAGCTCTTACGAGCTTCCGCGCATATTCAAGGCGCTTCAGCGTCGCGCGGGCATAAGCGACCAAAAGATGTATAACACGTTCAATATGGGCATCGGACTTGTCGTGTGTGTAACCGAGCAGGAAGAGGCTAAGGCACTCGAATGTTTGCGCTCTCTTGGCGAAGATCCCATTCGTCTTGGCAGCGTAGTTAAGGGCGACGGAGTTATTTTATGAACATAGCCGTGTTCGCCTCCGGTGGCGGCACCGACTTTCAGTCCATAATAGATGGAGTGGAAAGCGGGCTTATTAAAGCGAAAATCAATATGCTCATTGCGAGCAAGCCGGATATTTACGCTATCGAACGGGCAAAAAAGCATAACATCCCGCACTATGTGTTTTGTAAAAAGGATTTTTTTAGCGGCGAGGAGATGTTTGATAATATCATAAAATTGCTCGACGAGAACAAAACCGACCTTATTGTGCTTGCGGGATATTTGACCATCCTTGCGCCAAATATTGTCAAGGCATACGAGGGACGTATAATAAACATACACCCCGCGTTACTGCCTAAGTTCGGCGGAGTAGGTATGTACGGTATGAACGTACACGAGGCGGTCATTGCCGCGGGCGAAAAGGAATCGGGCTGCACCGTCCATTATGTGGATACGGGTGCGGATACAGGTAAAATTATAGCGCAGGCGAGGGTGACGGTGGAAGCAACCGACACGCCCGAAAGTCTGCAAAAGAAAGTTTTAGAAAAAGAACACGAGCTGTTGCCGCGCGTTGTGGCGCAGCTAATTGAGGAGAATAGAAGATGAAAAAGAGAGCGCTTGTAAGTGTATCGGACAAGACGGGTATAACCGAGGTATGCAAAAGATTGCATAATATGGGCTATGAGCTCATTTCTACCGGCGGAACTATGGCCGCCATTGCTCAGGCAGGTCTGCCGGTAAAGAACATAAGCGAAATTACCGGCTTCCCCGAATGTTTGGACGGACGAGTAAAAACTCTCCATCCCGCCGTTCATGCCGGACTTTTGGCAATGCGCGACAACAAGGATCATATGGAGCAGCTTGCTAAACTCAATATCGACACCATAGATGTCGTAATTGTCAACCTGTATCCGTTTAAACAGACGATTATGGCGGGCAAGAGCTTTTCGGAAGCGGTGGAAAATATCGATATCGGTGGTCCGACAATGCTCCGTAGCGCGGCTAAAAACTACAAGGACGTAGTCGTTATTGTAGACCCCGCCGATTACGACAAGGCGCTTGGCGAGATGGAAAGCGGCAATGTCAGCATAGAGACGCGCACATATCTTATGTATAAAGTTTATCAGCATACGGCTGTGTACGACTCCATGATAGCTAACTATCTCCGCGGCAAGTTAGGCATAGAATATCCCAACCAGCTTACTCTCGCCTTTGAAAAGGCAGACGAGCTTCGCTATGGCGAAAACCCGCATCAATCGGCTGCATTCTATCGCGAGGCAATACCCGTAAGCAATTCTTTGTCCGAGGCTAAGCAGCTTAACGGCAAACAGCTTTCGTTTAACAATATCAATGATGCAAACGGTGCGCTCGCCCTGATAAAAGAGTTTGATAGACCGGCAGCGGTGGCAATCAAGCACACCAATCCGTGCGGTGTAGCGGTTGCGGACAATATCTTTGACGCATACAAAAAGGCGCACGACAGCGACCCCGTGTCTGTGTTTGGCGGCATAGTGGCGCTCAACCGCGAGGTGGACGCAAGGCTTGCCGAGGAATTAACTAAAACCTTCCTCGAGATAGTTATAGCACCGTCGTTTACAGGCGACGCGCTTGAAATTTTAAGTAAAAAACAAAACCTTAGAGTGCTCACTCATCCCGACATCGCAAAATCGGCTGTGGGTGGATATGAGTACAAAAAAGTATACGGTGGATTGCTTGTTCAGCAAGCGGACGAGAGCGTATTCGGCGAGCTCACCACAGTCACAAAAAAGCAGCCCACCGAGGCGCAGCTTAAGGACATGGAGTTTGCCATGAAGGTGGTTAAGCATTGCAAGTCAAACGCCATAGTTGTAGTCAAGGACGAATGTACGCTCGGCATAGGCGTAGGTCAGACCAACCGTATTTGGGCGACCAATCAGGCGATTGAACACAGCCTTACTTCTGTTAAGGGCGCGGTGCTCGGCTCTGACGCATTCTTCCCGTTTGACGACTGCGTAACGGCTTGCGCTAATGCAGGCATTACGGCTATCGTTCAGCCGGGCGGCAGCAAGCGCGACGAGGACAGCATAATTAAGGCTGATGAGTGCGGAATTGCGATGGTATTTAGTGGACAACGCCACTTCAAACATTAATTTGAAAGCGCATTAAGAAAAATAGTGTAATAAAAGTGTAATATAAATACTGTAAAAATACTTAAAGTTAGGGTAGAAAGTACAGTCGCGCGTCAGGCGGTCAACTGGCGGCAGGTTGCCGAGGGAGTGTAGTAAATCCTACATGACCGAGGCAAAACTGGCGCACGTAGCCCGCATCACGCGATGAATGTACTTTCAAACGTTTAGTAGGAGATATAGATATAATGAACGTTTTGGTTATAGGCTCCGGCGGACGCGAACACGCGGTTTGCTATGCGCTTAGTAAAAGTAAAAGGGTAAATAAGCTGTTTTGCGTACCCGGTAATGCGGGCATTAGTGAGATTGCTACTTGTAAGTCGATGTCTGTGTTCGATTTTGACGGCATTTACGAGTATGTAAAGGAGCACAATATAGATTTGGTCTTTGTTACGCCCGACGATCCGCTTGCTAAGGGTATGGTAGACTTTTTAAGCGAGAGGGGCGTTCGCGCATTCGGACCAAAGGCAAACGCCGCTAAGCTCGAGAGCAGCAAGGCTTTTAGCAAGGAGTTTATGGTGCGCCATAATATCCCTACGGCGGCAAGCAAGATTTATAACTCTGCGGAAGCGGCTCTTGACTTTTTGTCGTCTGCTCAGTTTCCCATTGTAATCAAGGCGGACGGCTTGGCGCTCGGCAAGGGGGTTTTAATCTGCGCCGATTTAGACGAGGCAAAAGCTGCAATAGGCGAGCTTATGGTTAATAAAGCGTTTGGCGAGGCGGGGAATCGAGTGCTTATAGAGGAGTTCCTCGTAGGCAGAGAGGTGACTGTCATGGCTTTTTGCGACGGCAAACATATCAAGGTTATGCCCTCGTCACAAGACCACAAGCGTGCGTTTGACGGCGACAAGGGGCTAAATACAGGCGGCATGGGCGCGTTTGCACCCAGCCCGTACTTTACGGACAGTCATAAAGTCGAGTTTATGGATAAGATAGCACTTCCCACCGTCAAAGGCTTGATCGAAGACGGCATAGAGTTTAAGGGCGTAATTTACTTCGGCCTTATGATGACCAAAGACGGACTTAAAGTTATAGAGTATAACGCGCGTCTCGGCGACCCCGAGACCGAGGCAGTATTGCCGCTACTTAAAACCGATCTTATGGATATAGTTGAGGCTTGTATAGACGGTAATCTCGACAAGCTCGACATAGAGTGGCAGGATAAAGTAGGCTTTACCGTCGTTATAGCAAGCGGCGGCTATCCCTCAAATGTAATTAAGGGGTACGAAATTAGTATTGAAAAATTGGACAATGTTATCTTGTTCCATGCAGGCACAGCCATAAAGGACGGCAAGCTGGTTACTTCGGGGGGCAGAGTATTCGAGCTCAGCGGAGTGGCGGATGATATGGAAAGTGCAAGAGGACTTGTGTATGGTCAAATAGACAAAATCAGCTTTAAAGACTCCCGTTATCGAACGGATATAGGAAGGGTATAAATTATGGTACGCACCGTTTATGTGGAAAAGAAAAGCGAGTATGATGTCGCCGCGCGTAAATTTGCGGCAGACGTTATGGGTGTTATCGGGATTGAACTCAAAAACCCGAGATGCCTACTTAGATATTGTGTGGACGGCCTTAATGACGAGCAGTTTTCTGCCGCAGTCAAAAACGTGTTCTCGGAGCCGCCACTTGACACCGTTTACTATGATATTGACTTTTTAAATGGCGATGTTATAGTAGTGGAATATCTCGACGGACAGTACGATCAGCGTATGGACTCGGCTGTTCAATGCATCCAGTTCCTTACAGGAGGACTGCGCCCGTCTATCAAGTGCGCAACCGTTTACGCCTTTGATAAATTATCAAATGACGACCTGTCTCGCGTAAAAAAGCATCTTATTAACCCCGTGGACAGCAAAGAGGGCAGCATTGTTCCGCCTACTAAGCTGGATATGACGGCAATAGTGCAAGGCAAAATGCGCGTCGAGGAAAGCGGATTTTGTGATATGACCGACGACGAGCTTAAGGATTATTTTGCGTCGATGGGCTTTGCAATGACGCTAAGCGACCTTATGTTTGTTAGGGACTACTTTAAGCGTGAGGGACGCAACCCGACAATTACCGAGCTTAAGGTTATCGATACATATTGGAGCGACCATTGCAGACATACGACTTTCAACACTCAGCTTAAAAGCGTCAAAGTCGTATCTAATAACCAAGATTTAATTAATGCGTATAAGCATTATACCAATATTTTTAACGAAAATTACGCCGGAAGGGAAGACAAGTTCCCCTGCCTTATGAGTATAGCGACGCTTGCCGCTAAGCAGCTCAAAAAGGACGGATATTTAAATAACCTTGATGAGAGCGACGAGATCAACGCTTGCTCGGTCGTAGTCAATGTCGACGTGGACGGCAAGGACGAAGAGTGGCTCATAATGTTCAAAAACGAGACGCACAACCACCCGACGGAAATCGAGCCGTTCGGTGGCGCGGCAACGTGCCTCGGCGGCGCTATACGCGATCCGCTCAGCGGCAGAACGTACGTTTATCAGGCAATGCGCATAACGGGTGCCGATTTTCCGGGTGCACGTCCCACACTTAAGGGCAAACTTCCGCAGCAGGTCATATCCAAAAAGGCGCTTGCGGGCTTCTCTTCGTACGGCAATCAGATAGGACTTGCTACCGGTACGGTAGTCGAAAAGTTTGACGAGGGATATAGAGCAAAGAGACTGGAGACCGGCTATGTTATAGGCGGTAACAAAAAAGAGAACGTTGTGCGTAAGGCACCGTCAGCCGGTGACATCGTCATAATGGTGGGCGGCGATACTGGCCGTGACGGCTGCGGCGGCGCAACGGGTAGCAGTAAATCGCATACAGTAGAGTCGGCAGCTACGTGCGGAGCGGAGGTTCAAAAGGGTAATCCGCCTGAGGAACGCAAGCTGCAAAGACTGTTCAAGAATCCCGAGGCGTCCAAACTTATAATCAAGTGCAACGACTTCGGCGCGGGCGGCGTTTGCGTAGCAATAGGCGAGCTTAGCCCCGGACTTGACATCTACCTCGACAGAGTAAACAAGAAGTACGAGGGTCTTACTGCAACAGAGCTCGCAATAAGCGAATCGCAAGAGCGTATGGCGGTTGTTGTAAAAGCAAAGGATGCAGATAAATTTATCTCACTTGCCGAAAAAGAAAACCTTAAGTCGGTCAAGGTGGCAACTGTTACTGACAGCGGCAGACTGCGTATGTTCTATAAGGACGAGACAATCGTTGACATCTCCCGCGACTTCCTCGACACCAACGGCGTAAAACAACAGATAGACGCCGAAATTACAGATAATTGCGCAAGCGGATTTTTTGCTAAATACGCTGACGGGGCGCAAAAAGAAATCGATAAGGACGCACGCAAGGCGGTGCTTGATGCGCTTATGCTCCCTAGCGTATGCTCGCAAAAGGGCATGGGCGAAAACTTCGACAGCACGATAGGTGCGGCAACGGTGCTTATGCCGTTCGGTGGCAAAAATCAGCTCACGCCGTCCATGATCATGGCAAGTAAGCCGCCCGTAAGCGGATTTACGCACACCGTGACCTGCTCGTCTTATGCACTTTATCCCGAGCTAAACAGAGTTTCGCCGTTTGTCGGTGCAGCTCATTCGATAGTGGGTGCTGTGTCCAAGCTCGTAGCTTCGGGCGTAAAATATGACACCATAAGGCTTACGCTCCAAGAGTTCTTTAAAAAGCTTGGCAAGGACGCTAAGCGTTGGGGCGAGCCGCTTTCGGCACTACTCGGCGCGTTTGAGGCGCAAATGGGGCTCAAGATTGCGGCTATCGGTGGCAAGGACAGTATGAGCGGCAGCTTTGAGGACCTCGACGTTCCTCCCACGCTCATCGCCTTTGCAATGGGTGTTACAGACGATAAAACGATTTTACACAACACTTTCGACACTAACGGCTATATTTACGAGTTCGCTATCGAGAGGTCGGAGAGCGGCTTGCCAAACTTTGACAGCGTAAGACGCACTTACGGCGAGGTAGAAAAGCTCGTTTCAAGTGGCAAAATCTTGTCCGCCGCAGTAGTCGAAGAGGGCGGACGTGTGTGCGCAATCATCAAGTCGCTACTTGGTAGCGGCAATGGCGTAAATATGCAGCTCAGCGGTGACGACTTTGCACCGTACTACGGCAACATCTTGCTTGTTGCTAAGGACAAACTGAGTTGCGGCAAATTTATTGGCGAAGTAACGAGCGGCAAAATATTGCTTGGCAAAACCGAGTTTACTTTCGACGAGCTAAGGGGTGCATTTGAGAGACCGCTCGAAGCCTTCTATCCCACGGTGGCAGACGCCGAGGGCGAGGCTATCACGTCGTCGGTAAGCGGCGGCAATTACAAAGCTACGACTAAGATAGCTAAGCCGCGCGTGTTTATCCCCGCATTCCCCGGCACCAACTGCGAGCTGGATACGGCAAGAGCTTTCGGCCGTGCGGGCGCAGAGACAGACATATTCGTTATCAAAAACCAAAAGCCGTCGGACATTCAAGAATCCATCGATGAGCTTATAAAGCATATTAACAACTCGCAGATCATTGCCTTCCCGGGCGGATTCTCGGCGGGTGACGAGCCTGATGGCAGCGGTAAATTCATAGCTACGGTGTTCAAAAACCCATATATCGCCGAGGCGGTAGAGAACCTCTTATATAAGCGCGACGGCTTGGTGCTCGGCATATGCAACGGCTTCCAGACGCTTATTAAAATAGGACTGCTTCCGTACGGTAAAATCGTAGGGCAAGACGCAGACTCGCCGACATTGACATTTAACAACATAGCGCGACACGTCAGCACCATTTGCAGAGTACGTGTGGGCAGCACTTGCTCACCCTGGCTCAGCAATGTCAAGGTGGGTGAGGTTTATAACGTACCCGTAAGCCATGGCGAGGGTAAGTTTACGGCAAGCCCAGAACACTTCAAAAAGATGTTATCCTCCGGCCAAATTTTCTCTCAATATGCGGATCTAAACGGAAATGTGACTATGCAGTCGCCGTTTAACCCCAACGGCTCGTATTATGGCGTGGAAGGCATTATCTCGCCGGACGGCAGAATAATCGGCAAGATGGGTCACGCAGAGCGTATAGGCAGCGGCTTGTACAAAAACATCCCCGGCGAGTTCGATATGAAAATCTTCGAGTCGGGCGTAGAATACTATAAATAAACCGGAACAATTATTGAAGGAGCTATAAAATGAAGACTAATCCAAAAGGTTTTGGTACGCTGGCAATACACGCCGGCAATATTGAAAAGGAAACATACGGTGCGCTTGCAACGCCCATTTATCAAAGTTCTACTTTCTATTTTGATAATTGCGAGCAGGGTGGCAAACGCTTTTTAGGCGAAGAGGGCGGCTATATTTACACCCGTCTCGGCAATCCGACGACCACCGTGCTTGAAGAAAAGGTTGCCGCGCTCGAAGGGGCGGAGGCCGCAGTAGCACTTTCTTCGGGAATGGGCGCAGTATCTTCGTGCTTATGGACTATCGCCGCAGCGGGCAAGCATATCGTTGCAGACGAGGCGCTTTACGGTTGCACGTTTGCATATTTAAATCACGGAATGACTCGCTATGGTGTGGAAGTGACATTTGTAGACACGTCGGACATCGGCGCTGTTAAGGCTGCGCTTAAACCCAACACTTGCTGCGTATATTTGGAAACCCCGGCTAACCCCAACCTTAAAATTGCGGATATAGAGGCAATAAGCAAACTTGCGCACGAGTATAATCACGAAATTATGGTTGTGTGCGATAACACTTTTGCCACCCCGTATTTGCAAAAGCCGCTTGAGCTCGGTTGCGACGCAGTAATCCACTCGGCGACAAAATATCTTAACGGACACGGCGACGTAATCGCAGGGTTTGTGTGCGGCAAAGCGGAATTTATAAACAATGTAAAGATGTTTGGACTTAAGGACATGACGGGCGCAGTTATGGATCCGTTTGCATCCTTCCTTATTTTGCGCGGACTTAAAACGCTTGAACTTCGCGTTCAGCGCCATTGCGAAAACGCACAAAAAATTGCCGAATATCTCGACAAGCATCCCAAGGTACAAAAGGTTTACTTCCCCGGTCTTAAATCACACAAGGGTCACGATATTGCATCTAAGCAAATGCATGGCGGATACGGCGGCATAGTGGCATTTGAGGTTAAGGGCGGCATGGAAGCCGGAATGAAGCTTTGCAACAGCTTAAAGCTCATAACCATTGCGGTGAGCCTCGGCGATGCGGAAACTCTTATAGAACATCCGGCGTCTATGACACATTCGCCGTACACTCCCGAGGAGAGGCTTGCGGCCGGAATATCGGATGGACTTATAAGACTTTCGGCAGGACTTGAAAACATCGAGGACATAATTGCAGACCTCGAACAAGGCTTAAAAAACATTTAAGTAATTAAACAATAAAGGCAGCGTTTATTCGCTGCCTTTTGTTATGTAATGAGTTTTGTATGATTATCTAAGCCGATGTTTTTGTAAAAATTTACTTTATTTTGCGCGCAAGGGCATTTTTTATGTTATAATACAAGTAGATTTGCTTGCTTGCAATAGCAAATCTGCGCCGTAT
>JAFLVB010000012.1 GCA_022508465.1 Clostridiales bacterium | reverse complement strand
GCTGCTTGCGGTCACAGCGATGGAAAACCCAGAATCATCAATTCGCTTCGTATCGAGCCTGAGGAACTTGAACCGTTCAACCTTCATTTGTTCAAAAAGTATGAAGAAATTGCAAAGAACGAGACTAAGTATGAGGAGTATCTCACCGACGATGCCGAATTCATTTTCGTAGCATATGGCTCGGTAGCTCGTATTTGCAAGGCTGCTATCGTTGAACTCAGAGCGCAAGGAATAAAGGCAGGACTTATTCGTCCCATTACCCTTTATCCGTTCCCGACCGAGATAATAGCAAACAGAGCTAAATGCGCTAATGTTAAGAAGTTCATCACAGTCGAAATGAGTATGGGTCAAATGGTAGAAGACGTTCGCCTTGCCGTTAACGGACTTAAGCCCGTTGAGTTTTACGGCAGATGCGGCGGTAACGTAATGATGCCTGGCGACCTCGTTAAGTATGTAAAGGAGGGTAAATAATATGAAAATAGTTGCTACTAAGCCTAAAATGCTTACAGACACCCCGTTGCATTACTGCCCGGGTTGCACACACGGCATTGTACATAGATTGGTTGCCGAGGTTCTCGAAGAGCTCGGCAAGACGGACGGCGCAATAGGCGTAGTTCCCGTAGGTTGCTCGGTATTCGGTTACAAATACTTCAAGTGCGACGTATTAGAAGCAGCACATGGTAGAGCTCCCGCAGTTGCAAGCGCAATCCGCAGAGTAGTTAACCCCGAAAATATGATTTTCACCTATCAAGGTGACGGCGACCTTGCTTCCATTGGTATGGCAGAGACCGTTCATGCTTGCACAAGAGGTGAGAACATCACTATCATCTTCATCAACAACGGTATTTACGGCATGACAGGCGGCCAGATGGCTCCCACAACAATGCCGGGAGAGAAGGCTACCACATGTATTTACGGCCGTGATCCTAAGGTTAATGGTAACCCCGTACATATGTGCGAAATGCTCGCTACCTTGACAGGACCTGCATACATCGAGCGTGTTTCGTGCTATGACGTTCCGCACGTAAACAAGACAAAGGCTGCTATAAAGAAGGCTTTCCAAATCCAGATGGAGAAGAAGGGTCTTTCGTTTATAGAAGTTGTGGCTAACTGCCCGACAAACTACCATCAGACTCCGCTTGAGTCTATGCAGTTCGTTAAGGAAAAGGCTATACCTTTCTATCCGCTCGGCGTATTCAAAGATATAACGAAGGAGGAGAAATAATATGCAAAAAATTACTATAAGCGGCTTCGGCGGTCAGGGCGTTTTGTCCCTCGGTAAGTTTATTTCGTATTCGGCTATTGAGCAAAACCTCAATACATCTTGGCTTCCTTCGTACGGTCCCGAAATGCGTGGTGGTACGGCTAACTGCTCGGTAATCTATTCGGCAGAAGAAATCGCTGCTCCGGTTATCGATCATCCCGATATCCTTATCGCATTCAACGAGCCGTCGCTTGATAAGTTTGAGAATACTGTAAAAGAGGGTGGTATCATCATCACTAACTCGGATATAGTTCACAAAAAGACAACTCGTAAGGACGTTAAGCTCTACGAGGTTCCCGTAGATACTTTGGCAGCAGCTATCAATAAGCGTGGCGCTAACGTATATATGCTCGGTGTATTGCTTCCCATCTTTGGCGACATTTCCGAGGAGGCTGCAATTCACGCAGTAGAGCACGTATTTGAAAGCAAGCCAAAGGTAATCCCCTCTAATATCGAATGCCTCAAAGCAGGTATCGCATATATGAAGGATTTGCTTAAGAAATAATAAAATAGTTATAAAAGAGGCGGCATTAATTTGCCGTCTTCTTTTATCAAAGAGAGTTTAATGTTTGAAGGAATATCTTTTAACGGCACATTTCGCACTTATCAACAAAGGATAATAGATAAGTCCGACAGCTATCTTAGCGACGGACATATGCACATAGTCGCAGCTCCCGGTAGTGGGAAAACCATATTAGGTCTCGAACTTATTCGCAGGCTTAATTTGCCATGCATAATACTTTCTCCTACAACGACAATACGTTCACAATGGGGCGAACGCTTTGTAAATAGTTTCAAAAAAGCAAACTACGATTTAAGTTCTTATTTTTCGTATAGTCTTAATCATCTTGCGCCTATAACTTCGGTAACATATCAGGCACTTCATGCGGCAATGAATAAGATTAAGGACGAAGAAGACGACTATTCTAAACTTGAACTTGTAAAAGCAGTAAAAGAGTATGGAGTAGGCACTATTTGTCTTGATGAGGCGCACCATTTGCGCAGTGAATGGCAGATTGCGCTCGAAAATTTTTTAAAAGAGCTTGGAGAAAATATAAAGATAATTGCGCTTACAGCAACGCCGCCATACGATGCTAAGCCAAATGAGTGGAAACGATATATAGATGTTTGTGGAGAAATTGACGAGGAAATTTTTGTTCCCGAGCTTGTAAAGCAAGGTACGCTTTGTCCCCATCAGGATTATATATATTTTAATTATCCCGATACAGAAGAAATTGAAGTCTTTTCTATTTATCGTGAATGTGCATATAATGCAATTGACGAGTTTATTAAGTTGCCCATTCTTAATAAAGCATATAAAAAGTTTAATATTTTGGCAAACGACTATGACTTTTTATATACATATACCAAAGAGAATTTATCGCTTATAGCATTATTTAATTCTATTGGACTAAAAGTCAGTAAAAAGATAACTAAATATCTAACTGCGGGCAAACAGATTCCAAAGCTATCCTTGGAGCGAATGGAAGTAGCAATCAACTTTCTGATTAAAAATGATGATATTTGCAATGAGGAAGATAGAGAAAGTATAAAAACTTTGTTTGCTAAAAGTGGCTTGACTGATCGCGGCGAAGTAGCACTTGACTTAAATGAAAAATTAAAACGCAAACTAATATCATCGGTTGGAAAATTAAAAAGCATAGCCGAAATTTCAAAGAGCGAAAATAATTCACTTGGCAAACGTCTAAGATTGCTCATATTAACCGACTATATTAAAAAAGATAGCTTGTCATCTGTAGGTAATGGCGAAAGGTTTAACGAAGTTAGCATAGTGAGTGTTTTCGAAACTGTGCGAAACATCGGAATAAAAGTTGGAGCTTTATCCGGGGCGCTTACAATATTGCCTGAAAATTGTATTTCTGTTTTGCAAGCAAAAGGGATTGATTTTACATTTTCAGAACTTAATAAAACAGGCTATTACTCAATTAATTTTAAGGGTAGTAATATCGACAAGGTACATTATGTAAGTAGCTTATTCGAGGAAGGACATATTAATGTGCTTGTTGGTACAAAATCGTTGCTTGGAGAGGGGTGGGATGCGCCTTGCGTTAACTCTTTGATACTTGCAAGCTTTGTAGGAAGTTTTATGCTTTCTAATCAAATGCGCGGACGAGCTATCCGTGTAGACAAGAATAATTTGGCGGATACGGCAAATATTTGGCATCTTGTGACTGTTGAGCCGGAATATTTGTTCCCTAAAAAGCTGTCGGAAAGAATTACGGAAAAACTTTTGACAGTACATACAGAGATAAAGTCATATGATTTCGAAACACTTTCGCGCAGATTTGTATGCTTTGTCGGACCTCGCTATGACTCTGATGTGATTCAAAGCGGTTTTCAGCGTATAAGTAATATCAAACCGCCATTTAATAAAAATGGAATAGAGGCTATCAATAATGATATGCTTAAGCGCTCTCGCGAACGACAACAACTAAAAGAAAGTTGGGATAATGCTTTGGCTGTTTCCGAAAAGGTTAATAAAGTCAGTGAAGTTCCTCCTGAAAATCATGTTCCGGCATTTACATTTTATAATGTATTAATGGTAATTATGTTGTCGAGTGTTATGTTTTCGTGCTTAGGAGCATTTATTAATTCTTTTTTTCAGCTCACACATAGCATTGATGGAGCATATTTGCTTTTTGCTTTATTAATGATGGGAATATTCGCTGTTTCAACTTTTTGTCTATTAAATATTCTAATAAATAAAATGTTGCGACACATTAGTCCTACGCGGTCGATACGCACTCTTGCGCAATGTATAGCCGATACTTTGATAGAGCTTAGGATAATTTCTGCCGATGCGAGAGTGGTGGTAAACTCAGATCCAGGTGGTATTGTTGTTCAAGCCGAATTGAAAAATGCATCTATACGCGACACGCAAATTTTCCATACAGCCATTAAAGAATTATTGTCGCCAATAAAAAATCCTCGGTATTTGCTAATTCCTCGTGCTTTGGTTTTTGGATTAAGATATAGCAATGCCTTAGCTTGTCCTGAAATTTTGGCATCGAAAGCGGAATATGCTAACTGCTTTATAAGACATCTTAAAAAGTCGATGGGGAAGATGGAGGCTATTTATACTCGCAATGAGAATGGTCGAAAATTAATTTTAAAATGTCGAAAACGAGCATATATAACTCGTAATGCAAAAGAATTGAAAACTTATGAAAAAGTAGACTAAAATTATAAAAGGCGGGGATAAAAACTCGTCTTTTTTGCCTAATTTTCTGATTATATCAGACATAAATAGGGGATAAATTGAATTTTTATATACAAAAACTGCCGTTGGATAACCAACGGCAGTCGTTTTACTGTGTAGGTGACAGTTTATAATCTTAATACATTCCGTCCATTCCGCCCATTCCACCGGCAGGAGCAGCAGGAGTCTTTTCGGGAATATCTGCTACAACAGCCTCGGTAGTGAGGAATACGGAAGCAACGCTTGCTGCGTTTTGGAGAGCAGAGCGTGTAACTTTGGTCGGGTCGATAATACCCTTTGCAACGATGTCGCAGTAGGTATTGTTGAGCGCATCATAACCGAAGTTAACTTTGTTCTTGCCCTTTGTGAGTATGTTGTTGATAACAACGCTGCCGTCAACACCTGCATTTTGAGCGATTTGCTTGATAGGTTCTTGCAAAGCTTTGAGGATGATTTCGGCACCTGTCTTTTCGTCGCCGCTAAGGTTTTTGATAACTCTATTAACGGCAGGGATAGCATTGATAAGTGCAACGCCGCCGCCAGGAACCATACCTTCTTCGACAGCTGCGCGGGTAGCAGCAAGAGCGTCTTCGATACGAAGTTTCTTTTCCTTCATTTCAACTTCGGTAGCTGCGCCGACATTGATAACTGCAACGCCGCCTGCGAGCTTAGCAAGACGTTCTGCAAATTTCTCCTTGTCATAGTCGGAGGTGGAAGCCTTCATTTGAGCGCGAATAGAGGAGATGCGATCCTTGATTTCGTCGCTGTTGCCTGCGCCTTCAACGATGATGGTGTTTTCCTTGTCAACCTTAACCTGCTTAGCGCGTCCGAGCATATCGAATGTAGCGTCCTTAAAGCTAAGACCCATTTCTTCGCTGATAACCTGACCGCCGGTAAGAACTGCGATGTCCTTGAGCATTTCCTTACGTCTGTCGCCAAAGCCGGGAGCCTTAACAGCAACGCAATTGAATGTTCCGCGGATCTTGTTAACAACGAGGGTAGCAAGAGCTTCGCTCTCGAAGTCGTCAGCGATAATAAGCAACTTGCTGCCGCTGTTTACAACTTGCTCGAGAACAGGGAGGATCTCTTGTATAGTCGAGATCTTCTTATCGGTGATAAGGATAACCGGATTGTCAAGGATTGCTTCCATCTTTTCGGAGTTGGTTACCATGTAAGCGGATGCATAGCCACGGTCAAACTGCATACCTTCAACGATAGCGAGGTTAGTATCCATAGTCTTGCTTTCCTCAACTGTGATAACGCCGTCTTTGCCAACCTTTTCCATAGCCTCGGAAATAAGTTCGCCGACCTTTTCGTCTGCAGCCGAAATGCTTGCAACCTGTCTTATAGCTGTCTTAGAGTCAACAACCTTGCTTATGCTCTTAAGATATTCAACAGCTGCATCGGTAGCAGCGGCAATACCTTTTTTAACGATCATTGGGTTAGCGCCTGCTGCGATATTTTTGAGACCTTCGTGGATGATAGCCTGAGCGAGTACGCAAGCGGTAGTAGTACCGTCGCCTGCAACGTCGTTAGTCTTGGTCGAAACTTCGCGAACAAGCTGAGCGCCCATATTCTCGAACGGATCTTCGAGTTCGATTTCCTTAGCGATGGTAACACCGTCGTTGGTGATTAGGGGAGCGCCGTACTTTTTGTCAAGTACAACGTTGCGACCCTTGGGTCCGAGTGTGATTTTTACTGTATCGGCAAGAACGTTAACGCCTGCTTCGAGCGCCTTACGAGCTTCTTCACCGTGTTTTATTTGTTTAGCCATTTAAAAAATGCCTCCTTATTCTATTATAGCGAGAACGTCGCTTTGACGAATGATAGTTACTTCTTTGCCGTCGATTTTAAATTCGCTGCCTGCATACTTGGAGTAGAGAACTTTATCTCCGACTTTGAGCTGCATAACAACTTCGGTGCCGTCTACCTTGCCGCCGGGGCCTACTGCAACGACGCGAGCCATTTGGGGCTTTTCCTGATCTTTGGCAAGAAGCACAATACCGCTTTTTGTGGTTTCTTCGTTATTGACTGCTTCAACAACCACTCTGTCAAATAAAGGTTTAATTTCCATATTTGAATATTCCTCCTAAAATTTAGCAATTTCTATTACGAATGAGCAAAAGACTTTTTTCCAATATTTGCCTATTCCAAGCAATATTTTATTACAATAATGAGGTTAAGTCAAGTAAAAAATCAATAAAGTAGGGCTAATTTTGAGTAAAAATCTTGCAAATTCTCAAAAAATTTGATAGAATATAAATAAGAGGCAATTTAATATAAAAGAGGTACTTACATATGGACGCTAACGTAAAAAAATGGGATAAAAGATTTATGGAAATGGCTGAGCTTGTTTCCACTTGGTCGAGCTGCTTTCAGGAAAATCGTCAGGTAGGAGCAGTTATTGTCAAAAACAAGCGCGTGCTTACAACAGGTTATAACGGTGCAAGCAGCGGGATAGAAAGCTGCAAAGAGCGCGGATCGTGCCTTAGACGAGAACTCAATATTCCGAGCGGCACTCGTCACGAAGTTTGCTATGCAACTCACGCCGAGCAAAACGCAATTATTCAGGCGGCAAAGCTCGGAGTTTGTATTGACGGCGGAACGCTCTATTGTACTCATCAACCTTGCGTAATATGCGCCAAAATGATTATCAATTCGGGCATTAAGAGAATTGTATATAAGTACGGCTATCCCGATGACTTTTCGCTTAAATTATTAAACGAAGCCAAAGTCGAGCTCGTAAGATATGAGGAGTAATGCTGGCTTAATCATATATTTATGGGCATATAGCTGGTTATTAATAGGAGGATATAATTGCTTTGTTTAAACGAAAACGAAAACTTTTTAGCAGAGAATTTAAGTTTAATAAATTTGAGCGAGATGTAAAATATACGATAGAAGAATGCAAAAAAGTATTAAAGAAAAGAAGGGCTGGGATTCCCGGAGATTTCACAGCTGATGAAATATCATATTGGATTTTACCGGAATTGTATCATTATTTATATCGTTCAATGCGAAATATCCCACCACCATCAACTTTGGGAGGATTAGGAGTGGCACATGAATGTCCTTATCCAATGGTTGATTCGAGTGATGCACGCATTGCAGATTTGATTATGCATTTAGATTCTAAATATTTCAGGTGATAAAATGTTATTTAAAAAGAGAAAAATTAAAGAAGTAGATTTAGAAGTATTTGCTCAAGAATTAAAAGAAGTCATAAACGAAGCTGAGCAAGAGTTAGCTAACAGGAAAAAAGGATTTTCTGGAGATTGTACAGTGTCGGAAATAGAGGATTGGATTTTACCTGAACTATACCACTATTATTATTTGGCATCTTGTAGACTACATCTTTTTCATAAAGACAAATTAGAATGTGCTCAATTATTTAACGAAGAAACATCGGAGTCCAAAATGGCAAGCCTTATATTACAAATAGCCAATAAATATAATTTGTAATTTATTATATATAAATAAAACAACAATCCGAGATAGGGTGTCCTGTCTCGTTTTTTTATTGCCTAAAATAATACTCAGTGGTCAAAGTGGCGCTCAAAAATGGGTGTAGTGGTTATAAGTGGCGCAAAAAGAACAAAAAAATAAATTAAGTGGTTAAAAGTGGTTAAAAATGGTTGACAAGCCATTTAAAGTATGGTATCCTTAATGTATCACAAATCTTGCATAAGAGGAGGCCATCATGTTTGTCGGTACTTTCAATCATCAGATAGACGACAAAGGGCGAATGAGAATTCCGTCCAAATTTAAAGATGAGCTTGGCAAAGATCCTTTTATTATGCAAGGTGCAGACAAATGTCTTTATGTTTACCCGAGGGATTACGCGGACGAAATGCTGAAAAGTGTATTCGGCGACGGTAGATTTAACGACAAAGCTAAGAACGCTGAAAAAGCGAAGCTTATGAGCAAGGCTTGCTTTGGCGAGGACGATAAGCAGGGTAGAACAACCCTCCCGCAAGGACTACTTAAGTATGCGGGAATCAAGCTTAGTTCGAGCATCGTCACAATAGGTGCTTACGACCATGTTCAAATTTGGGATAAAGATACTTGGGAAAAATTCTCCGAGGATGACAATGCCGGAGAGCAGTTCGACGAACTGAAGGAGAACCAGTAAAATGTATCATGTGCCGGTTTTATTAAATGAAAGTATTGAGGCTTTGCGTGTTAAGAAAAACGGCGTGTACTTTGATGGAACATTAGGTGGTGGAGGTCACAGCAACGCTATACTCAGCCTCGGTGGCAGAGTGATAGGCGTTGACCGTGACGAGGACGCAATAAACGAGTGCAGCAAGCGACTTGCCGTTTACGGCGACAGGTGCAAGATCATACGAGCCAACTACAAAAATGCGGACGACATATTGTCAAACGAAAATGTAAGTTTGGACGGAGCGATTTTGGATCTGGGTATCTCATCCCATCAAATCGACACGGCTGAACGCGGAATGTCTTATCGATTCGACGCACCGCTCGATATGAGGATGGATAGGAGGCAACTGTTAACTGCCGAAATGGTTGTTAACGACTATACGGAAGACGAAATTATCAGGCTCTTATACGAGTACGGCGAGGAGAAATTTGCTAAGCGAATTGCAAGAAACATTGTCAAAGCGCGAACAAAATCTCCCATTCGTACGACGGGGGAACTCGCGGATATTGTAATTGGCAGTGTGCCTGCAAATGTCAAAACTCCGCAAAAACGAACATTTCAAGCGATAAGGATCGAGGTAAACAACGAACTGCGAGGCCTCGATAAGGCGATAAAGGACATCTTTTCTCATCTGAAGAGCGGAGCGCGAATGTGCGTAATCACATTCCATTCACTCGAGGATAGGATAGTAAAGCAAACCTTTAATCTTCTTTCTACCGATTGTATTTGCGACAAGTCTTTACCGGTCTGCGTTTGCGGACATAAGGCAGAGGGCAAGGCACTAAAGAAGATCAAACCGTCAGAAAATGAACTTAACGAAAACTCGCGTTCGGCGAGCGCAACGCTCAGAGTAATCGAAAAATTGTAATAAATTAAAGGAGAGGTACATATTATGGTAACGGTAAAAAGAAAGATTAACAATGAGACCGAAAGGTATGGTGGATTTTCAGAAATCGAAGTCAAAGCTCCGGCTGAGACCTTTGATGTCAAAGTGGGCAGTTCCTTTATGGAAGACCAGTACAGACAGGCCGAGGCAAAAGTAAATTATACTAAAGCCACTCCTGCACCTGTGCAAACAGCTAAACCGGCAAAGCCGACTTTCCAAGAACCGGTATTAATGCCTTCTCCCGAAGAACTCATGCCGAGAGTTCGCTACCAAAGACAAGAGGAGGAAGTTGAAAGAGAAGCTCCTGTTCCGAGACAAAAGATGGATAGCAGAACAAAGCTTATTTTGGGCGTTTATGTGTCCATAATAGCACTTCTATCAGCGCTCGTAATTGCAACCGGTATTTTTCTTTCTTCTGCCGGCGCAAGAGTTGAGTCGCTCCAAAGCGAAGTTGACTCAAGAAACGCTATCATAAGTCAGCAGCTCAGCGACATCTCTATGCTCAGCGACGAAAACAACATTACAGGCAGAGCTTACAACAACGGCATGGAAAGAGTTGACTCTACCGAGATTATTGATTTACTTCCCATTGGCGAAGCACCGACGTACGAAGGAACTACTAATTGGTTTGACTCCTTTTGCGATTGGTTAAGCGGAGTCTTTGGAGGTTAATATCAAAACTAACAGTTTATTTTTAACACGAAAGAGGTTATTGATTATGGTTATATCAATAGCCTTTTTATTTTGTGCGTTGATGGGAAGATTGTTTTATATTCAAGTCATTGACGGTCGATCCTTGCAAGCAAAGGCGGCGCAGCAATGGTATCGCGATCTGCCGCTTAAAGCCGCAAGGGGAATTGTATATGACAGTACGGGCAAAATTTTGGCGGAAAACCAAGATGTTTATTCTATTTACGTCAGACCTAACGCTGTAAAGGACGCGTCGCAGGTGGCGCGTGTGCTTGCCGATAAGCTCGACCTTAGCTACGAAAAGCTTTATACTCGTATAACGACCGAGCGTGTGAGCGAAATCACTATAAAAAAAGCGGTGGACAAGGCTACTGGTGAAGCTATCCGCAAACTCGGGCTTGCCGGAGTTTACTTTACGGTCGACTCTAAGCGTAGCTATCCCGAGGGTAATCTCCTGGCGCAGGTCATGGGTTTTACCAATATAGACAATGTCGGACAAAACGGAATCGAGGGTTACTACAACAAGTATCTTACCGGAGTGGACGGATTTGCGTATACTGCGACCGATATCAAGGGTGTCGAGCTCGAAAACAATGTGACTAAGTATGTGCCGAGCATTCCCGGGTGTAATCTTACGCTTACGATAAATGCGGACATTCAGTCGTTTGCCGAGGCTGCCGTTATGGATGCTATGATTGAATGGCAGAGTAAGTCTGCAAGCATGATTGTTATGGACTGCACTTCGGGCGCGATAGTCGCGTCGGCTATAACTCCGTCGTTTGACTTAAATAACATTCCGCGTGACGACATAAACATGCTCAATGCTCTAACCAAAAACACATTGATTGTGGATGTGTACGAACCTGGTTCCACCTTTAAGACCTTTACGGGAGCGATTGCAGTCGAGCATGGAATAGGGGAAAACAGCAGTTATTATTGCCCGGGCTACCACATTGTGGACGGGCAGCGCATAAAGTGCTGGAAGTACATAGGTCACGGCAGCCAAAATCTCGGTGACGGATTTAAAAACAGTTGCAACGTCGTGTTTATGAATTTGGCGCTCTCGCTCGGAACGGAAAGGTTGTATGATGGACTTGAGGCGTTCGGCTTCGGACAAAAGACCAATGTGGATTTTTATGGCGAAAGTCGTGGAATTATTATGAACGAAGCAAATGTCAAGACTGTGGATTTGGCGCGTATCGGCTTTGGTCAGGCGATAGCGGTTACGCCGCTTCAAATGGTTACGGCGTTCAGCGCGGTGGTCAACGGAGGCATTTTGTACGAGCCGTATTTTGTGGAAAGTATTGACAGTTATGACGGCAAAAACGTTTATACTCACAAAAAGACCGAGGTCAGACGGGTAATTTCGGAAGAGACGAGTGCCAAAATACGCAAATATCTCGGACTTGTTGTGTCCGAAGGCAGTGGAAAAAAGGCGCAAGTCGAGGGATTTCCTGTCGGTGGAAAGACGGGAACTGCGCAAAAATACGGCAATGGCGGCATTGCTCAAGGCAAATATGTCTCCTCGTTTATAGGCGCTGCGCCAATTGATGATCCTAAGTATGTCGTACTTATGATTGTTGACGAGCCCGGTGGATATGTGTATTACGGCAGTATGACGGCGACTCCGTACGCGGGCAGCGTGTTCGGAAAAATCGCAAACTATTTGGGGATTAGCGTCAAAGAGGCGGAGGCGACTATCGCAATGCCGGAGCTTACCGATGTTTCGCTCTATGATGCGATTGCCATTCTTAACCAAAAGGGACTTTATTACGAACTTGTCGGCGAGGGGACAAAGGTGGTAAGTACAGTTCCTGTCGCAGGCACAATGTTGCCCGAGGGCGACGCCGTTTTGCTGAGGTTAAGCTAAGCAAATTCGGCGAAATTCGCTTGGTCGAAAAAGGACTTATTTTACCGTCCCCTTGTGCTTAAGCTATGCATAAGATAAAATTATAGATGTAAACAATGAGGTGCTTATGAAACTTAATCAGATTTTTAATTGCGAATATCAAACCGAAATATGCGAGCTTACTGCCGACAGTCGAAAGAAAGTAAATAACGGACTTTATTTTTGTCTTGTTGGTTCATTGGATGGACATGAGTTTGCGAGCGAGGCAATCAAAAATGGTGCGGTTGCACTTGTTTGCGAGCATAAACTTGACATTGATGTGCCGCAGATAATTGTAAGCGACAGCCGGCAGGCAATGACAGATGCGGCTGCAGCGTTTTACTTTCATCCCGAGCGCAAGTTAAAGCTGATAGGTATAACCGGTACTAACGGCAAGACGACCACATCATTTATAGTAAAAAGTATCCTCGAATGCTATAAAAAGAATGTGGCGGTAATAGGCACAAACGGGATATTTTATAAAGATCGTCAGTTGCCGTCGGCGCTTACCACGCCCGACCCGATAGAGCTTTTCGAGGCGCTTAGGTATCTAAGCGATGACGGGGCTGAGTATGTCGTTATGGAAGTTTCCGCACACGCCGCCGCACTCAAAAAAGTAAGCGGAGTACACTTCGAGGCAGCTGCGTTTACCAATCTTACGCAAGATCATCTCGACTACTTTGCAGATATGGAGCGCTATTATGCTGCTAAGGAGAGCTTTTTGCTTGGTGATAATAGGCGGGTAATTATCAATGCCGATGATGCTTACGGACTTAGGCTTTTGAGCAAAATCACCAAATCATTTAGTTATGGTTACGACAATCCCTCCGATGTGTTTGGCATAAACTTAGAGATGAGCGAGCACGGCTTGTCGTATGTACTCAACCTTATGGACGAGATTATCAATGTCAAATTCAGCTTGCCGGGCAGGTTTAATATGTATAACACCATGTGCGCCGCTGCAATTTGCTATTCGCTCGGCGTACCCGCAAGCGTAATAGAAGAGGGCATTAAGCGTGTAAAAAAGGTGGATGGACGATTTAATATAATCAACACGACCTCGTGCAGTATTATTATCGACTTTGCGCATACTGACGACGGGCTTAAAAATGTGCTTAAAGCTATACGCGAATTTTCGCGTGGTAAGATAATTACCGTTTTTGGCTGTGGTGGCAACCGAGATAAATCCAAGCGTGCCAAGATGGGTAAAGCGGCGGCAGAGGAGAGCGATTATGTTGTTATCACATCTGATAATCCGCGCTATGAGCCGCCTATGGATATCATTTTGGAGGCAGAAAAAGGTGTTGGAGATTGTCCGCATTCGTTAATCGAAGAGCGTAAGGAGGCAATTCGTTTTGCCGTTCGTCATGCCGGCAAGAACGATATTGTGCTTATTGCGGGCAAGGGCGCGGAAAAATATCAGGACATTGCAGGAACTAAAATACCGTACTCGGACGAGGATTTTGTAATGCAACTTGTAGCGGAGGAAGGAATTTGATTAGCATTTTACTTGCGCTTATAACGGCATTTGTCGTTACGACTTGTGCCATGCCACTCACTATAAAACTTACCAAAAAGCTCAAACTCAGACAAACAATTCTGAGTTATGTGGACAACCATTCGGGTAAAAGCGGAACGCCGACTATGGGCGGAATAGGCTTTTTACTCGGTATTGCCGTTGCATCATTTATTTCCGGAATCGATAGGATAACGCTTATATCTACGGTGGTCATGCTCGGTTATGGAGTGGTCGGCTTTTTGGACGACTTTATAAAAGTATATTTTAAGCGAAACGAAGGACTAAAACCGTACCAAAAAATTATATTTCAGCTACTTATTGCAGTAATAATTTCGGTAAGCGCGTACTACAATTCGAGTGAAATTTCGCTTATATTTACCAAGATCGATTTAGGCATTTTTGTCATTCCGCTTAACATATTTCTGTTTTTGGCGTTTACCAATTCGGTTAATCTGACCGATGGGTTAGACGGACTTGCTTCGACTGTCATGCTTGTAAGCATGGTATTTTTGGCTGCTATTATAGGCATAAGTAGCTACTATAATAGTGGACAAGCCTCATCGCTTACCATATTATGTCTGGCAATAGTAGGGGGAATGTTCGCATTTTTGATGTTTAATAGCTATCCTGCCAAGATTTTTATGGGTGATACAGGCTCGCTCGCACTTGGCGGCGCATTTGCGGCAATCACCGTTTACAGCGGCGAATTGCTTGCTTCGGCACTAACCGGGATAATGTTTATAGTAAGTGCGGTGTCGGTTATTTTGCAAGTATTACATTATAAACGCACCAAAAATCGCATATTTCTTATGGCACCGTATCATCACCATTTGGAGCGAAAGGGACTGCACGAAAATCGAATTGTCAGCATTTATGCGGGAGTAACTTTTGTAGTATCGGCACTCACTTTGCTTGCGGTTTTATTGTGTAATATTTAAGCGTGTACGAGCATAGCTTATTGTATGGACAATAACTTTTTCGGTAAGCGAGTGCTTATAGTAGGTAGCGGAATAAGTGGCAAAGGCGCGGCTTTGGCATTAAAGCAATGTGGCGCGCTCATATATTTCTTTGACGGGACATATCCCGAGGGTGTAGACATTATTGTTATGAGCCCGGGCATCAAAGATGATAAATTTACTCAATACGCTAAGCAAAAAAATATTCCCGTAATAGGCGAAATAGAGCTTGGTTTTAAACTGGATATAGCACCGATTGTAGCGATTACGGGTACTAACGGTAAAACAACAACGACTATGCTCACAGGCGATATTTTAAAGTTGAGCGGATTTGAAACGATCGTTTGCGGAAATATCGGCACATCGTATTCGAGTAGTGTGCTTAGTCCGCACACCCGTTCGGTGGTGGAAGTGAGCAGCTTTCAACTGCTTACCGTTCAAGACTTTTGCCCACATGTGGCAATCATCACTAACATAACTCCTGACCACTTGGACAGGCATGGGAGTATGGAAAACTATATAAATGCAAAGCTCAACATTTGTCGCAATCAGACGGCGAGTGACTACATAATCACTTCGCGAGAAGTGCGCATTTTGCTCAAAGAATTTGGTGTACGCAGTCAGATAGTGACTCTTGGCAGCGACATTAATTATGACGGTGGCGTGCTGTCGGTATTCGGCAAGAAGATCGCTAAGGTGGATGAACTTAACCAAAAGGAAGAGCATAACGTTATCAATGCTCTGTTTGCCTCGGCGGCGGCGATCTTAGAGGGCGCGGATATCAACGCCGTACACGATGCACTCGTTAATTTTAAGCCTGCCGAGCATAGACTTAAGTTTGTAGGCAAGTATAACGGCAAAAACTACTTTAACGACTCAAAAGGCACCAACATAGGTGCGGCGATTGCCGCAGCAAAGAGTATGAACGGCACGACCGTTTTGATAGCGGGCGGCAGCGACAAGGGATATGAATTTGACGAATTATTTATTGAGCTGCCTAAATCCATAAAGTATGTAATAGGAATGGGCGAGGTAAAAGAAAAGCTCAAAGAGGCGGCGTATAGACAAGGTTTTGACAGATTTATACTTGCGTCGGGGCTTGAGGACGCTGTGGAAACGGCGAAAACTTTGGATGTAGTAAATGTGCTTTTGTCACCGGCGGCGGCAAGCTTTGATTGCTACGACGGTTATGACAAACGAGGCGAACATTTCGAGAGGCTTATTCGTGCTTAAAAGAGAAGGAAAATTTGATTGGATACTGTTTTGTGTCACCGTTTGCCTTGTTGCATTCGGGGTGGTGATGGTATATTCGGCGTCGTCGTACAGCGCCGAAATCAATTACGGAAACAAGTATTTCTTTATGTTCAAGCAGATATTCGGCGCTGTGCTCGGTATTGCGGCAATAGCGATATTGAGCATAACCGACTATCATCTGCTCAATAAGTTTAGGTACATAATCCTTGCCGTTTCGATAATACTACTAGTCCTCGTGTTTATCCCGGGAATAGGTATCGAGAGTTACGGCGCAAAAAGGTGGATTAATCTACCGTTTTTCTCTATGCAGGCAAGTGAGGTATCCAAATTCGGATTTATAATCTTTGCCGCGTCGTACATGGCAAAGCACCATGACAAAATGACAAAGTTTAAAGGAATTTTGCCTGTGCTGTTAGTGGGCGGAGTGATTTGCTTGCTTATCATTCTCGAACCGAATATGTCCATTACGCTGTGTATGATAATGCTTATGTTCGTAATGCTGTACATTGGCGGAGCGCGAATAAAGCACTTTATCATAATGGCGGTTCCCGTAATCGCGCTTGTGCCTATCCTTATAATAATAGAGCCGTATAGACTTAATAGGCTTATGGCATTTTTGGATCCGTGGCAGTCACCGCTGGGTGAAGGTTATCAGCTCATTCAGTCGTTCTATTCGCTTGGCAGCGGCGGATTGTTCGGATTAGGACTTTTTAATTCCAGGCAAAAATATCTGTTTTTGCCATTCAGCGAAAGCGATTTTATATTCAGCATAATAGGAGAGGAGCTCGGGCTTTTCGGCTGTATAATTGTAGTGGCGGCATTTTTCTTGCTAATTTTTAGAGCCGTACTTATTGCGCAAAAAGCGCCGGATAGATTTGGCTGCTTTCTCGCAAGCGGAATTGCAGCAATCATTGCCATTCAGGTGCTTGTCAACATTGCCGTCGTAACAGGCTCAATTCCACCGACAGGACTGCCGCTGCCGTTTATAAGTGCAGGCTCGACGTCGCTCACCGTATTTTGTGGTAGCATAGGTATACTTGAGAGCATTTCTCTAAGCAGCCACAAAAGCGTGGAGTGCCTAACTCAACTTAAATTACCGCGCGAAAAAAAGCATAAGGACAAAAATGAAAAGAAGTCACAAGGTTTAAAAACGAACAAAACATAAAATTTTTCTTGCCAAAAACGAATTAGTATGTTAAAATATAAGTATGGCAATGTTAGAGGAGACTTTAAAATATCTTAAAAAGTCTTTTTGGGTGCTCGCGTTTGTTGCAGTAGTGCCCGCTCTTATCATATCATTTTTTGCCAAGCCGTTTTCGAGCATAACATTTTTGCCGCTCTTGTTTGTAGGGCAGACCGACTATCACTTTTCCGAAATATTTATGATGATGCTTACTCCCATATCCAACGCGTCGTTTTGGGGCGGATTCGTGGGCAATGTCTTGTTCTTTGTACTGTTTTGGATATCGTGCGTGTTGGGTGTTTGCATAGTCGAAAAGCATCTCAAAACGGGCACATTGACACCAAAAACAAGTGCGCATCAGTTTTTCTCGTATGTGCTTCCCATATTGTTGGCGCTTATTATGTGGTCGGCGCTGTATCTTGTATCGGCAGTTGCACAATCGGGATTTATTTCGCTTATTCACTTTATTTGCGGAGTTACGCCACCGTCGTTCATAGACTGTTTGCTTAGCACGTTTATATCTATACTGGTTTTTGGCGGAGTAATGTACTGTTCCATCCACCTGATGTTTATGCCGCTCATTATGGTGTATTACGGCTATGGCTGGAGGGAATCGCTTGTTGAGTCACTACGAATGACATCCAAAAACTATAAGGACGTTCTCTTAGGCTTTGGCCTGCCTATGGTTATCATAATAGGTGTAAACTTTGTACTTTCGCTTGTAACTGCGCTGCTTATCAGGTTTGCAAATTTGAGTGAGGTGGCAAGATATTGGATAGATTATATTATATCGGTAGCTACTCATATAATGATCATAGTGTACCTTATAGCTTACGACGTTGTTGCGTTTTATAAATTGTCCGGATTAGAGCGCCGCGACATTAAACGATACGAAAGGCGGAATTATGTCAATTAAAAATTCTTTTAAACTTTTACTAAATAGATTCGATATAGTAGGCGAGATACTATTGTTCTTGCTGATATTCTTTGTGTTGTTCTGTGGACTGGGCGCGATATACGTTCAGCCGATAATACAGGCCGCGGTGGACCTTGACTTTAACGAAGGAGTTGTTCAGTTTTACTCGGCTGTGCTATCTAAGAGTGAATTTGAAATCATTCTCGACAGGATAAAGGATATTCTTATCAACATTAAGAGTATATTTATAGGCGACAAAGGCTTGATTCTTAAAACCGTCTTAGTGCCCGTTTTGTTCTTTTTAACATTTAATTTGCTTTGCAATATGTATGAGCTGCCTCTATGCAAGGTTTTGGAGGCTAGAATGTCCGCTAACGCCAAAATCTCGCTTATTGGCAATGTCATTTCTCTGTCTGGCAAATCGGCTGTATATGTTTTAGTTAAATTGCTCTTTACTCTCATTGCCGACGCAATAATCGTTTTGGCTATGTGGGGAAGCTACAAACTGCTGCTACTTTCCTCTATGCCGCTATTAATTCCGTTTGTTGAATTGTTGGTGATATTGGTGCTTATTTCGCTTAAAAAATGCTTTACCGTAACTTGGGTGCAAAACATGATTGTAGGCGAAAAGAATATTTTTAAAGCATTTGGTAAGTCGACAAAAGACGGATTTAGCCATTTTTGGTCCACCTTTGCAGGACACTTTGTTTGCTGGCTTATAGTTATTGTTGTCAACGTTCTAATGGCGCTATTGACATTCGGAGTAGGGCTTATAGTTTCCGTCCCGGTTTCCATACTGTTTATAAAGCTTTTGGAGATGACCTCGTATTATTCTTGGAACAACAAACGCTACTACCTTGATGGCAGCACGATAGTAGGCCCCAAGCAAATCTTAACAGAAAAATTGGATTAAATTCGTAATAACAGTTGATTGCAAATTATCTAAAAAAATTTATTAAAGCATATAAAAATGCTTGACACATAAAAATCGATATGTTATTATTAATCATCACAGGAGTGGAATTAACGTGAATTATACGATATTAGACAACCAAATGATGTGCATGCAAATAACCCGAGCGAAAAAGCGCGGGTCTTGTGGTGCATAAGTGACTCAAGACAGGATGACTTTTCGCTCGGGCAAGACAACTGCTCGAGCTTTTTATTTTCAATAGACTATAAGGAGTAACTATGAATATTTCATTAAGAAACAATCGAATGATGTGCATGCAGATAACCCGAGCAAAAAAGCGCGGGTCTTGTGGTGCATAAGTAACTCAAGACAAAGCTTTTCGCTCGGGCAAACTGTTGCTTGGGCGATTTTTTTTACAAACCAATAAAACAATTGCAGCGTAAGCAGAATTGTTTATTATTTAAGAAAGGAGAACATAATGATAGAATTAAAAAACCTATGCAAGGAATATGCCACAAATGATGGTACGCTTGTTGCCCTAAAGGACATTAATTTGAAAATAGAAGATGGCTCTATTTATGGAATTATCGGGCTTTCAGGGGCGGGCAAGAGCACACTTGTACGCTGCATAAATTTGCTTGAGCGCCCCACGTCCGGCGATGTCATTATAAACGGCGAGGAGCTTACTAAGGTCAAAAAGAAAAGGCTTCTTGAGTTGCGACGAGACATAGGCATGATTTTTCAAAATTTTAATCTTTTGGAACAGCGTACTGTGGAGGCGAATATACGTTTTCCACTCGAACTTGCAAAGGAGCCCAAAGATAATGCAAATAAGCGAATAAAAGAGCTTTTAAAAATTGTAGGACTTGAGGATAAAGCCAACGCATATCCTTCGCAGCTTTCGGGTGGACAAAAGCAACGTGTGGCAATTGCAAGAGCACTTGCAACCAATCCCAAGTATTTATTATGCGATGAGGCTACGAGTGCTCTGGATCCCAATACGACAACTGCAATTTTAGACCTATTGAAAAACATAAATCATGACCTTGGAATAACGATTGTTATAATTACTCACGAAATGCGGGTGGTGGAAAGCATATGTACTCACGTTGCGGTTATAGATAAGAGCCAAATTGTAGAGTCGGGGAGTGTATCGGAAGTGTTCTCATTCCCGCGCTCACAAATAGCCAAGGAACTTATAATACCTAATCTTATTCGTTCGATAAAAAGCAGCGGAAACAATAAATTGCGTTTGGTGTTTGATGGAAAAATAACCGATAAGCCTATAATCTCCGGACTCGCAATAGAGTGTGGCGTGGCAGTAAATATATTGTTCGCGGACACTAAGAACATTGACGGAAAGATATATGGGCACATGGTTATAGAGGTTCCTCTGGATAGTAGTCAATGCGAAAAAGTTAAAGATTATCTTAATACTCATAACGTTATATTTAAGGAGGAGATTTAAATGAGTGAAATGCTAAAACAGCTTATCACGAGCAATGATATTTTTATTCAGGCAGGAGTTACGATACTAATGACTTTGACCAGTACGGCATTTGCATATTTAATAGGGCTACCTATAGGTATAGTGCTAAATATAACAGATAAAGATGGTCTTTGTCCGTGCGTATGGCTTAACAGAATTCTCGGATTTTTTGTCAATATTCTGCGAAGCATGCCGTTTATAATACTTATGGTAGCGTTCTTGCCGGTAGCTAAATTTATTGTAGGCACCTCTCTTGGCAATAGTGCTGTTGTTGTAATGCTTGTCATAGCAGCAGCACCGTACATAGCGCGCATGGTGGAGTCATCACTTAAAGAAGTGGATAACGGAGTAGTAGAGGCAGCGAAGTCAATGGGAGCCGGAACATTAGCCATAATATTTAAGGTGTACTTGCCCGAGGCAAAACCTTCGCTCATCATAGGTGCGGTTATATCGACGGTAACGGTGCTTGGGTATTCTGCGATGGCAAGTACGATAGGCGGGACAGGACTCGGAATGGTAGCGATAGTCTATGGTCACCAACGATTCAATAAAGATGTTATATGGATATGTGTCGCAATAACGGTTATAATTGTCCAGATTATACAGGAAGTCGGAATGTTTATAGCGTTAAAGACAGATAAGCGAATAAAAACAAAATCAAGAAAACTCAAAAAAATAAAGGAGAAATAAAATAATGAAAAAAATATTTTTAACTATATTAACTGTGGCACTGATTTGTGCTTTCACTCTTTCTTTTGTGGGTTGCACTCCCTCCACGCCTGACGACACAATCGTTATAGGGGCAAGTTCCACACCTCATGCCGAAATTCTCGAACAGATTAGAGCGGATTTAGAGGCAGAGGGATTTAAACTCGACATCAAGATCTATACTGACTATGTACTTCCTAATACTGCGCTCGAAGACGGCAGTCTTGATGCAAACTATTTTCAGCATACGCCATATCTTAATGACTTCAACAAAAATAACGGTACCCATATCCTTTCGGTAGAAAAAATTCACTATGAGCCGTTTGCTGTTTATGGAAAAAACGTTAGCAAAGAAGATTTCGAGGCAACAAAGACAGGTCGCACTATTCTTATTCCGGACGATGGCACTAACTGCACTCGCGCACTTTTGGTTTTGCGCGATAACGGCTATATTACACTTAAAGATGGTGTTAAGCCATCCGATTCTCTTTCGGATAAAGATATAGTGGATAATAATGGCAATACGGTTGTTCTTGTTGCCGCAGAGAATGTTCCCGCACAGCTTAATAATGCCAATGCCGGAACGATAGCCGTTATCAACGGTAACTATGCTTTGGAAGCTAATCTCGATGTAAAAACTGCTCTTGCAGTCGAGAATGCATCCGGAGATGCGGCTCAGCTCTATGCCAATATAATCGCAGTAAAAGAGGGGAACGAAAACTCCGCTAAAACTAAAGCTCTTATCAAAGCGCTCAAAACTCAAAAGGTATTTAATTACATAACCGAGCATTATAATGGCGCAGTTCTTCCCGTATTTACTGTTTAATAAATTTTTAGACTTCCTGTATATTTCAGATGATACAACACAGCAACTGCTTTGTGTGGTTTCTATCGTCGCAAATAAGAAAAAGACGTGGCTAAAACCGCGTCTTTCTTGTATACAATTAAAGCCGTCGGAAATCCGACGGCTTTAAAGTTATATTGAATTTATTAGTTAATTGATTTAAAATAATCAATTTTTTAAACTAAATTTAAGTTGTAAACTAACCGATAAATCTTGCTTTTAAGATGCCGGCTACGCCATTGAACTTATCAGCTGTGCAGTTGCAATTAAGGTCAACTACTGCATAACCGTAAGCACCGCGATGAGCTTCAGCCATATCGGCAACATTTACGCCTTGCTTCTCGAGAAGTGCCTTAATGCTATCAACATCCTTTGTGCAAACGCAAAGGCGACGAGCAGCTGTGCGCTCCTTGCTAAGAGCAGGGTAGTTAACCGAGTTAACGATATTACCGTTCTCGATAAAGTCAACCATCTGCTTAGCAGCCATATAAGCGCAGTTGTCTTCAGCCTCGGGAGTACTTGCACCAAGGTGAGGAGTAGCAATGATTCCGTCTACGCCAAGAACTTCCTCGCACGGGAAGTCTGTAACATAGCGATTAACCTTGCCGCTCTTAACAGCTTCTACGATAGCAGCGTTGTCAACGAGCTCGCCACGAGCACAGTTGATAATGTTAACGCCGTCCTTCATAGTAGCTATGCTGTTAGCGTTAACCATGTTCTTGGTGCTGTCAAGATAGGGAACGTGAAGCGAGATAAAGTCACTTTGCTTAAAGAGTTCCTCGAGCGAAACAACCTTAAGATCGGGGTGGATGCTCTTGCGGCGCTCTTCGGTGATATGCGGATCGTAACCTATAACATTCATGCCGAGAGCGAAAGCTGCTTGAGCAAGCTTGCTACCAATAGCGCCAAGACCTGCAATACCGAGGGTCTTGCCCATAACTTCGCCACCGATAAACGCTTTTTTGCCGTCCTCAACTTGCTTGCCGATGTCGGCAGTGCCTTTAAGGCTCTGTGACCAAGTCAAAGAGGGAGCGATTCTTCTGCCGCACATAAAGAGCATGCAAACTGCGAGCTCTTTAACAGCGTTAGCGTTAGCGCCCGGGGTGTTGAATACAACGACACCCTTATCTGCACACTTGTCAAGCGGAATATTGTTTACGCCTGCGCCGGCTCTTGCAACGCAAAGGAGCGAATCTGCAAGGGGATAGTCGTGCATCTTAAACGAACGGAGGATAATTCCGTCGGGCTGGTCGCATTCTTCGGTAAGAGTATAAGACGAGGGGAATTCCTTGTCTGCAACTTTACTTATTTTGTTAAGCTTTAAAATCTTAGCCATGATTTACTCCTTATTTATTTTCCTTCTCGAACTTAGCCATGAAGTCTACGAGCTTCTTAACGCCTTCGATGGGCATAGCGTTGTAGATGCTTGCGCGCATACCGCCAACAAGCTTGTGTCCCTTAAGGGTTACAAGGCCTTCCTTAGCAGCTTCTGCGATGAACTTAGCGTCGAGCTCAGCAGAGGGCGAGAAGAACGGAACGTTCATAAGCGAACGGTCTTTGGGATTAACCTTATTTACAAAGAACTTGCTGTTGTCAAGGAAGTCGTAAAGGATCTTAGCCTTTTCTTCGTTGATCTTCTGCATAGCGGGAACGCCGCCGATTTCCTTAAGATAACGGAAAACTTCCATAGCTACATAGGTAGACCAGCACGGCGGAGTGTTGTAAAGGCTCTTTTGAGCGATCTGAGTGCTCCACTTAAGCATGGTGGGGCAGATGTCAGCGCACTTATCTTGCAAATCCTTGCGAACGATTACAACTGTAACGCCAGCGGGAGCAACGTTCTTTTGAGCGCCGCCATACAATACGCCGAACTTGCTTACGTCGATTTCTTCGCTGAGGATGTTAGACGAAATGTCACCAACGAGGGGAACGCCAGCCGGAGTTTCGGGAATCTTGGTAAAGCGAGTTCCGTAAATAGTGTTGTTATAGCACATATGAACGTAGTCTGCATCGGGACGGAAGGAATCCTTGGTGGTCTCGGGGATATAAGTGAAGTTCTTGTCTTCACTACTTGCAGCAGCCTTAGCGTCTGTGAACTTCTTAGCCTCTTTGTAAGACTTGGACGAGAAGTTACCGGAAAGGATATAGTCTGCCTTACCGTTGGTGTGAAGGTTAAGCGGAATAGCCTCAAACTGCATCGAAGCGCCGCCCTGAACAAATATGATGTCGTAATTTTCCGGCACGTTCATAAGCTCTCTGAGGAGAGCTTCGGCTTCGTTGTTGATTGCGTCATAATACTTTGAGCGGTGGCTCATTTCCATAACGCTCATGCCCGAACCTTCGTAGTCGAGCAACTTGCTTTGCACTCTCTTGAGAACTTCCAAAGGAAGCATAGAGGGACCTGCAGAAAAATTGTAAACTCTATTCATAAAATACTCCTTGAATAAATATTGTAAATATATTATAACATTACTTTTTTTAAAAAGCAATCGAAAAACGGCGTTTTTATATAAATCTTAACATAACTTTTGCTATATTTTTTATGTAATAATTTCAAATAGCCAATTATCTTCGATTGACAAAATTGCTTATTTATTGTAAACTATGAGGGAGGTGTTTAAGGTGAAAAGAGAACTTGACAAAATAATTGCGGAACTTAAGGATTTACATAAAGAGATTGCAGAACTTAAAACTATTACGCTTAAACAAAACGAAGAAATCGAGGCGCTCAAAAAGCAACTTGCGTCTGCCACCACCGTAAAGATAGAGGAGGATGGCAAGCAGACCACCGAGAGTTTTGGCAACCTTATTTTGGACGAGATTATTACTATTAAGAAAAATCTTGAAGGCTTTTCGGCAGAAGGGCTTAGAAATGTTGTCAATGATGTTGCCGCGCTTAAAAATAAGCTCGAGGAGCAGGTCGAAGACAGCGAATTTTCGCTTACCGATATTAAGTCGGAACTACTTAAACTCGCCGATATGATGACGGTGTAGTGGGAGAGTAATCAATTTTATTTTAAAGGTTGTAGTATGAGTTACAACCTTTTTTTGTTGTTATTTATTGGCGATAAATGCGCTATACAAAATGCTGCGCAGTTTATGTCACGCATAATTAGTAGAATTTATATAAACACATTGATATTTTGCTGCATATAATTAGGTAAACGGAGGTATTATGGACGCACTCGTCGTAACCAAAGCAAATAAATTAAGCGGCAAAATAAAGCTCAAAGGCGCAAAAAATTCGATTTTACCTATTATAGCGGCGTGCGTTCTTACCTCGGACGAAGTGCTTATAAGAGACTGTCCGAAGTTGAGCGATATAAGTGATATGCTCGGCATAATGCAAAGCATAGGTGCTAAGGTGCAAGTAAATGGCGACGATATAACTATTTGTTGCAGGCAAATAAATCCTCACACAATTGACAGAGGTTTGATGAGTAAAATTCGCTCGTCAATCTTTATTCTCGGTCCGCTGCTCGCTCGTTGCGGTGAGGCGAATATTTTCATGCCCGGCGGGTGCGAAATAGGCAAGCGACCAATAGACCTTCACCTTGACGGACTACGTAAGTTAGGCGTGGTTGTAGACGAGGAGTGCGCCGAGGAAAACTGCGGCATTGTTTGCAAAGGCACTCCAAAGGGTGGAATAGTAACGCTCAAATATCCGAGCGTGGGAGCGACCGAAAATCTTATGATGGCGGGCGCGCTTTCAAACGGGCAAACGACAATTTACGGCTGCGCCAAAGAGCCTGAGATAGTCGACCTCGCCGCGTTTTTAAATACGATCGGAGCGCGGGTATACGGCGCGGGCAGCAACTTAATAGTTATAGACGGCAAAAGGTGTTTGCACGGTGCGAGATACAAGCCGATCACCGACCGAATTGCCGCGGGTACATACATGGCAGCGGCGGCAGTGAGCGGCGGAGATATTTACATAGAAGGCGCGATAGGCGATCATATGGACGCGACCGTCTATAAGTTTAGGGCGGCGGGCGCACATATAATCGAGGAGCAGCGAGGGATAAGAGTTTACTGCGATAATAGACTTAAAGCGATTAAGCAGACAGTCACTTTGCCTTATCCCGGATTTCCCACAGATATGCAGCCAATCCTTGTTGCCGCGCTTGCTACGGCAAAAGGCAAAAGTGTTGTCACCGAAACCTTGTTTGAAAATCGCTTTCGCTTTGCCTATCAGCTTGAGCGCATGGGAGCGGACATAGTTTTGGACGGCGATAACACAGCTATTATAAAAGGACAAAGATTGCATGGAGCGGACGTTTATGCGCAAGATCTGCGCGGCGGTGCAGCGCTTACGGTGGCGGCACTTGCTGCCGACGGCATAACGCTCATTAACGGCGTGGAGCACATCGACAGGGGATATGAATCGCTCGAAAATGAGCTCAACAGCTTGGGCGCAAATATATCACGCATAAATAAAACGGATTAAGAATTTTTTTTGCCATACGCTACAAAAAAAGAATATATATTGCTTGCATTTTGCATTTTTTTTTGCTATACTATATATGATGCGTAACAAAAGATTGCTGATTATATTCGGAATACTTCTTTCGATTACGCTGCTTATAGCGATAGGCAGTGCAATTTTCAGTATCAGGACTGTAAACGCATTTTGTAACAATGTCAAGGACGAGGAGCTTTGCGCCGAGGTTGCCAAGGAAAAGGACAACATCATAGGCAAAAGCGTCTTCACTCTTAACGAGGACAAGCTTATAAAAAATGTCGAGGAAAGAGTGGGCGGAATTAAAGTCGTCAATATCGAGAGGCTATTCCCTAACAGAGTCAATATCCACTTTGTAAAACTCTACGACTATTTCGAGGTCATGTACGAAGGCAATTTTTATATAAGCGGAATTGACGGCAAGATTCTCAAAAAGCAGGCTGAAAGCGGTGGCGATAGCGTTATAAGAGTTGTGCTTGGGCTTACCGAAGAGCCTAAAGTCGGCGGTACGTTGGAGTCGGCACCGAGGTTTGCGGCGCTACAGGACATGATAAATATGCTCGAGTTACTTGACTTCCGCGAAACCGATGCTCCGGCAATCATAAGCACCATAGACATTGATTATAGCAATTTGGCAATTTATGTATTCACTCGTACAGGAGTGCTTATAAAAATTCAAGGCGATGAAAATGCCGGTCAGAAGCTCCGCTATGCCTTATCGTTATACACGGCAAAACCGAGTTACCGCACAACCGGATTAATCACGGTTACGGAAACGGAAAAGGGCATTGTGGATTTCTATGACGAAAACGGCACTATCGACTGATTACAACCAGAAAAAGATAATATTTACGAGGAGAAAAATATATGACGCAGCAAGATGTAGCGATACTTGACTTTGGTTCGAGTACGATTACTATTTTGATAGGGCAAAGGGGCATAAATAATACGCTCACTATCAGCGGCAAAGGCGAAACCGAATATGCCGGCTATGGCGAAGGCGAATTTTTTAGACCCGAACAGCTCGGACAAGCCGTGGCTCACGCAATCAACATTGCAGAGACGACGGCAAAGACTAAGATAACAAAGCTTTATGTCGGCGTACCGGGGGACTTCACAGTATGTGTGTGCAAGGACGTAGAGCGAACTTTTGACAACATTAAGCACAAGATCACGGCTGCGGATATCGAGGAATTGCACGAGCAAGGTAACACCTTTTATCGTGATCCCGCAGTTAAGGTCATCAATATTCAGCCCGTCTATTATACTTTGAGCAACGAAAGACGCCTTATCGAGCCGGTAGGTTTGGTTTCGTCAAAGCTGGGCGGACATATCTCGTATCTTATGGCAGAGACTAAGTTCATTAATACCGTTGACAGCATTATGAACGCTCTCGGCATCGCAGAGGTGGAATATGTTTCGAGCATATTGGCGGAAACACTTTTCCTTTTCGACGAAGTTAAGCGCGATCAATATGTAGTGCTTTTGGACGTAGGCTACATTACCACAAGTGTGGCAGTTGCTCGCGGCGACGGAATTTTGTCTCTTCATTCGTTCAGTTTGGGCGGCGGCAACATAGCTGGCGACCTTGCCAATTACTTCCAGATCTCGTACGCCGAGGCAGAGGCGCTCAAGCGTAGAGTAACACTCACACTCAGCATGGGTCCCGACGACTATTACGAAGTGACCGACAGATATCCCGCCGCACTTGTAAACGAAATTGTTACGGCGCGCATAGGCTCTATCGCCAAGACGGTGCAAAAGTGCCTTGATCTCAACGAGTATGTAGTTCCCAATAATATCCCGTACAGTCTTACGGGCGGAGGAGTTGCGTACATGAGAGGCGCTAAGGAAGTATTATCCGACATGTTACAAAGACGTGTCGAAGTGGTTGCTCCGAGAATTCCGCAAATGGAAGTTCCGGGGTGGTCAAGCAGTTTGGGACTATTGGATCTTGCAATCAAAATTCAAGAACCGCAAAAGCAAGGCTTCTTAGATAAGGTTAAGAAGTTATTTAAAAAGTAAATTCGGAGGTAAACACCATGGAAACAAATAAACAACAACAAGATTTTTCAAAGCTGCCGGCAGTCATTAAGGTTGTCGGAGTTGGCGGAGGCGGAAACAACGCCGTTAACCGCATGATAGCCGTTAACCTTAAGAGCGCGGAATTTATTGCAATCAACACCGATTTGCAAGCGCTTAAACTGTCTAAAGCACCTTATAGAATTCAGATAGGCGACAAGCTTACTCATGGTCAAGGTGCGGGCGCAGATCCCGAAAAGGGCCAGCGTGCAGCAGAGGAAAGCAAACTTGCTATCACCGAGGCAATTAAGGATGCAGACCTCGTATTCATTACCGCAGGTATGGGCGGTGGCACAGGTACGGGTGCGGCTCCCGTTGTAGCAAGCATAGCTAAGGAGCTCGGCAAACTTACAGTTGCTGTTGTTACCAAGCCGTTTGCTTTTGAAGGTAGAGTGAGAATGGAGCATGCCGAGATAGGTATCGCAAACCTTCGTAAGGTAGTAGATACACTTGTTGTTATTCCTAACGAAAAGCTTATGCGTGTTGCTTCCAATATGCCGATGGTTGACTCCTTTAAGTATGCCGATGACGTATTAAGACAAGGTATTCAAGGTATAAGCGACCTTATCGTTTCGCCTGCAATGATCAACCTTGACTTCGCAGACGTTTGCACGGTAATGCGTGACAAGGGCGTGGCTCATATGGGTATAGGCCGCGGCAAGGGCGAGGGCAGAACTACCGAGGCTGTTAAGCAGGCAGTATTCAGTCCGTTGCTCGAGACCTCTATTGAGGGCGCAACCAGCGTAATCCTTAATATTATGGGTAGTATGGATATGACCTTGTCCGAGGTAAGCGAAGCTGCCGAACTCGTAAGACAGGTTGTAAACAAAAACGCAAATATAATCTTTGGTGCGGACGTAAGAGAAAATCTCGAGGACGAGATTTTGGTAACGATTATTGCTACCGGATTTGATAATCCCACAAACGAAAGGACTGTTGTTAAGCAGCCGGGCGCTATGAAGGGCGGTGCTAACGATAATCGTATAGGTATCTTCGGACAGGGCGCTCAACGTCAGACTTCCAGCAGTCTTTATGACGACAATCCGTTCAATAAGCGTCAAAACAACGCATTTGGCGGAAATAATAATGCTTTTGGTAATAATGCTTTTGGCGGTCAACCGAGCAATAATGCTTTTGGCCAACAGAATAATAACAATCCGTTTGGACAATCAAACAATCCGTTTGGTCAATCGAGCAGCAACAATAATCCGTTCAGCCAGTCCAATAACCCGTTTGGTCAGTCGAGCAGCAACAACAATAATAGCAACAATTTCCAAAGCTATAATCTGCAAAACTACAACCAACAGAATCAAAACCAAAATTACAACAATCAACAGTCTCAAATGCAGAATCCGTACAATAATAATCAAGGCGGTCAGTATGAGCAAAGGCAAAACAGCCGTTCGTTCAATACGACAAGAGTGTCGGTAGAGGATGACTTCCCCGAATTCTTAAAGAGACTTAACGACAAGAAAAATCAATAACCTATAATTGACTTAACCCCGAGCACAAAGCTCGGGTTTTTTTTGCATTTATTTGCAAAAGACTTGACAAACACTATTTTTTAGTTTATAGTAGAACATATGTTTTAGAACAATCATTCTAAATAGGAGAAAGTATGCCACCAAAAGCCAAATTTACAAGAGAACAAATTTTAAATGAATCTCTGCTAATAGTTCGCGAAAGTGGGATAGAGAGCTTGACCGCGCGGACACTCGCAAAGCGACTGGGCAGTTCGGCTTGTCCCATTTTTACGGTTTTTGATAATATGGAAGAAGTTATCACGGAGACTAAGCAACTTGCAAAAGCCGAATATGCAAAGTATATTCAAAAAGGCTTATGCCAAGAGATCCCATTCAAAGGCGTAGGTACGCAATATATAATGTTTGCCAAAAATGAGCCAAAGCTATTTCAGCTATTATTTATGACAGAGGCCGACATAGGTAGTGTAGATCAATTTTTACCGACTATCGATGACAATTATTCGCTTATACTTAATTCGGTTCGTGTGCCATACGGTCTTAATGAGGTCGATGCTAAATATTTATATACACATCTTACGATTTACACTCACGGCATAGCAACGCTAATTGCGCGCAAAGTTGTTGCTTTTACCGACGAAGATGTGGATAGAATGCTATCCGAAGTTTTTGTAGGACTGCTTAAAGAGCTCAAAAGGAGAGGCAATGATTGAAGTAACTAATATTTATAAGTCATATGGCACAAGTAACAATCGTTTGAAGGTGCTTAATGACATAAGTCTGAAAGTTGAGAGCGGGGACTTTGTAGTAATATTAGGAGCGTCGGGCTCGGGAAAATCGACATTACTCAATGTCATTTCCGGACTTGAGCGCCCTGACAGCGGAAGTATAAAATATGATGATAAAGAAATCACCTCACTAAGTGACGGAGAACTTACAAAGCTGAGAAGAGATGAGGTTGGTTTTATATTTCAACAATATTATTTATTGCCCAATATGAATGTGGAAAAGAATGTTCGTATGGGCGCTGACTTAGCAGGCAATAAAGACTACAAACAGATCATTAAAGCGGTAGGGCTTGAAGATAAGCAAAAGCAGTTGCCGAGCGAACTATCGGGTGGTGAACAGCAGCGCGTGTCCATCGCACGAGCGCTTGCAAAAAAACCTAAAGTGTTATTTTTGGACGAGCCAACAGGTGCATTAGACGAAAAAACAGGCAGAGAAATTCTTGATTATATTGACAAGTTACATAAGGAATTTAAATTCACCATAATTATGGTAACACATAATCAAAATATTGCCGAAATGGCAAACACAATTATAAAAATGAACAGCGGCAAGATCTCTGAGATTTCTAACAACCAATATCAAAAAAGCGCATATGAAATAGGGTGGTAATATGGTAGTCGGAATTAAAGATTGTTTTAAACTGATAGGCATTTCGATTATTGCATTTTGCGCTGTCTTTGTTTGTACTCTATTTTTAAATTATAATTTGGATCTTATAGCTATAAAGGACAGTATTTCAAGCGAAAGTTTGCCACTATATAATGCACTTGTTTCTATGGGCAAAGTTGTATGTATAGTTTCGGGTGGATGTCTTATAATCACTTCGCTCATTATGCTTATGTATTATGTAAAAAACTATATAGACATTCACGGTAAAGAGCTTGGCATAATGAAGGCAATCGGATATACTAATTTACAAATCGCCAAACATTTTTGGGTGTTTGGAGCAAGTGTTTTAGTCGGATGCGTTTTCGGTTTTATAGTTGCATTTGCATATATGCCGACATTTTACAATCAGCAAAATGCTGACCTATTAATTGATATGCAAGTGAAGTTTCATCCTATCTTGGTATTATCTTTAATTGTAGCGCCTACATTACTTTTTCTTATCGTTGCTGTGTTATATGCCTACTTAAAACTAAAAACTCCCGTGCTTGATTTACTAAAAGAAAAAAATGAATATAAATTCAAAGCAGGTAAACGGGAGGCAAAAGGATCATTTTTGCAAAGTTTAA
>JAFLVB010000011.1 GCA_022508465.1 Clostridiales bacterium | reverse complement strand
CGGCAGCACCGTTAGCACCTGTAGCACCTGTCGGACCAGTAGGCCCGGTTGCACCTGTCGGACCAGTCGGTCCTGTTACACCGGCAGCACCTGTTGCACCCGTAGCGCCAGTTGCGCCAGTGGGCCCGGTGGGACCAAGTATGCTAAATCCATTAGCACCTGTTGCACCTGTCGGACCTGTAGCACCAGTCGCGCCGGTCGCACCTGTCGGACCAGTAGGCCCTGCCACACCGGCAGCACCTGTTGCACCCGTAGCGCCGGTCGCTCCTCTAGGCCCGATAGGACCTGCAATGCCACGCGGACCTTGAGGGCCAACAGGGCCAACAGGACCACGCGGACCGCGAGGGCCTACGCAGCTGCCACAGCTGCCGCAGCAACTATTGCAACACGCATCGTCACAACCGCAGTGCCTTCTACATCCGTTTTGTTTATCGTTACAATAAAACATTGTAAATTCCTCCTTTTGTACACTACCATTTTATTGCTAAAAATGGCTGACTGTTCCTAAAATAGGGAGGCATTAATGTTTGCAAAACGGTCATTAGGCTTAAATTTTAGCGCCATATCGTTGTGATATTTTGATTTGATTTTGTCGCCAAGATGCCAATAGCAGTAGCAAAGACGTATATGAGGCAAATATCCGTTGCAGTCGGGATTGCTAAAAGTGATTTTTTCGTCGGCGACAAGCGCGGTCATAAAGCAGGCCTTTGCTGCTCTATAATTTTTCTCTGCCATAAACGTTTCACCAAGCTCGCAAAGTAGATCAGGGGCAAAGGTAAACTTAATGCCGCCGATAAGCACATCACGTCTATCATTCACGTTTTTTTGAATACGCGAAAGGAATAGCGAAGCCTGACCTTTATCTGCGCTATTGCCGTAACCGCTTAAAAATTTTCTTAGCCAAAAATCGGCGTCATCGTTGATGCCGTTGTAATATAGCTCGCTGCCGTAGTAAAACGCCTCACGTCCCTCCATAGTTCCGGTTTTGGCAAGAATTTCCTTAAAAATATTAAGGTTGCGCTTAGGGTCGGAAGGCTTGATTTTGTCGTGGACAATGGGGATGTTTTCGTAAATTATTTTGCCCTTTACCTCGATCGCCTCGTGCACTCTGCCCTTAAAAGTTAACCCCAGGTCGCGTTTTATTATCCTTTCGCGCCAAAAAACGAGCGATGGCGGGTCGCCCATATGATAGGGTAGCATAACAACGTCGGCGTTTAGCGACATCTTTAGCGCAGATATCATATGAGCGCGTGGAATAGTGATGACGTCGTCGGCGTCCAGCCACATCAGATAGTCGCTTTTTCCAAGCGAAAACGCATAATTTCGCGCAGCCGAAAAGTCGTTTATCCACTCAAAGTGATAAACTTTACAGCCCGCTTTCTTGGCAATTTCTACCGTGCGGTCGGTACTGCCTGTATCTACAATAATAATTTCGTCGGCAAAGATTCCGGCGACTTTTAGTATACGCGGGAGAGCAAGCTCCTCGTCTTTTACAATCATACATAGACTTAAAGTATTCATATAACCATTGTATAAAAAATCTTTAGACTATGTGAATGGTGCTATGCTTTTTCGCACTCTCGTATGCAAATATCCGTTTCCGATTGTCGGCGTGGTAGAGTGCCGTCCACCATTTTGCCGACAAAGTCTTTGAGTAGGGCGTTGACCTCTTTTGCTTCACGATTAGCCCAGTCAAGCGAAAAGCAATGGTTGCGTCGCATTGATACCGAATGATAGCTTTCGTAATAGATGTCGTTCTTTTCAAGCTCTTTTATCATATGTTCCGCCTGACCGCCGCAAAAAATATCCCTCTCGGCGTAAATAATAAAGGTGGGCGGAAAGCCATCCGTTATAAACGGCAAGGGCGAACAAAAATCCTTGTACTTGTATTCGCTGAATTCGCTTTCTTCAATGCCCGTATAAGAAGTAAAAATCTTTTTATTAAGGTCTAATAACATTCGGCGATTGAGCGATTCGTGGATATCGTATAGACCGCAGTTAAGTATGGCAGCGCTGAACTTTGCTTTGGTTTTGACCTTAAAAGCCTTTTGCATTTGTTCGCTTTGAGTGATGGCAGCAAGCATAGCGGCGTAATATCCGCCAGCCGAATCGCCGCATACCGCCATGCGGCTAAGGTCGAGACGAAGACGCTTGGCGTTTTTTACTACCCAGTTAAGAGCCTCGACAAGATGCAATATGGGGGTGGGAAAATGGCAGGAGGGGCAAAGACCGTAGTCGACATTTATAACAAAAAGTCCGTCTACTGCGTACCAAGTACAAAGCGCGCGGCGATATTCCTTGCCGCCAGCCATAAATCCTCCGCCGTGGATATTAAAAATAACAGGGTATAGCCCCTTCTTTTTAGGCACATAGTAGTAGTCGAGTAGACACGTCTTGGTGTCGGCGTAGCTATATAGCACGTCTTTGGTGATTACCACATCGTCCGCGCCCTCTATATAAAAGTATTTGTTAAATCTCTTGTCGAATGCGACGTCAATGGCATCGAATACGAATTTAGCTATATCCATACTGTTACCTGTCCTTTACTTTTTTGTAAAAAAGTAGGCAAAAAACTTTTAAGGGAGACCACTGCTTATTATTAAGCTCGGCTTTAGCCCTATATGCAAGCTTGCTTTGCAATTATATTGTACCACATTTTTGGGACAAGTAAAGCGTATTTTTACAAAATTTATTTAAAAAATGTCAAAAGCAGAGTTAAATATATGGCATACATTATAAGCAGACTGATGCCGATAGCTCTCGAATATTTTTTGCGACAAGCAGGCACATTAAATGCAACGATAGTAAGTAATATACAAGCGGGCAAATCAAGCAGCAGCGTCTGTCTGCTTATGATAAGACCGCCCGAGATAAACGCGCATACTGGCATTATTAACGCTATGTCCATAATGTTTGCGCCTAAAATATTGCCGATAGAGAGTGACGCTTGCTTTTTGCATAGCGCTGTGATCGTCGTTACAAGTTCGGGGAGGCTTGTTCCTATGGCGACTATCGTCACGGCGATAATGCCTTCGGGCACGCCGAGTGAGGAGGCTATAGCGCTGCCTTGATCAACAAGCAGGTCGCTGCCAAATACAAGGCCTGCCGTTCCAAGACCGAATTTTATCATACTTATTGCTATTTCTTTGCCGCTTACGGGTGTATGTAGCGATGGTGCAGCATCTTCGGCACGCTTGCCGTCAATAAGGTTAATAGCCATAAAGCTAAGCCATAAAAGCAGTAAAATGGCGGCGGGAATAATCCCCAGCGTGCCTTGTGTCGAAAAGAACAAAGTCACAAAAGCCGATCCAAGGAGCAAGCAGGACTTTAGGATTAGTCCGGATTTTTTAACTTCGCACGGCATAACGGCTATGCTTATTGCAAGGATAAGTCCGATATTAGCAACTATCGAGCCTATTGCATTGCCGGCAGCCATTTCGTACTTGCCGCTTAGCGTTGCGATTATAGATACGATAAGCTCGGGCAGGGTGGTGGCAAGGCTGACAATCGTCGCGCCGATAATGAACTTTGGAACAAGCAGCTTTTCGGATAGCCACACCGCCGCATCTACAAAAAAGTTCCCGCCGACAATTATTAGTATTAAGCCTAATGTAAATAAAAAGATATTTATAGCCATATCTTAATATATTGCAGGTTTTGTCGAAATATGGCTTACTTTTTTGTAAAAAAGTAAGCAAAAAACTTTTAACCTTTTTAGACCACCTTAGCAAGGGTGTGACGAACTTATCGGCATCATAGACTCATCTGTGCAAGGGGTGTCTCCGTCTCTCCAACTTTAGCCGAGCGAATTTCTACCAAAAATATTGGTAAGTGCTGACAAAGCAACTACATTAATATATACTGTGTTTATACCGATTCCATGGGTGCGACGTACATAGCAAAAAGGCGTGGAAATTGCTACGCTTTTTTGCCGTTTTAAATTTTATAATTTTTATTAAAAAGGCTTGATTTTTTATGTGGTAAAGTGTATACTATATTTGCAAGGTCGCTGTGTGCCCTTAAACCCTACGGGTTTTTCGTCCTAAACGGACGAGCAAATGCCGTGACGGCTGCGCAAAAATGCCCTTGTAAACAAGCATTTTTGCTTATTGTAAACTATCGTTCAAGTTAATAGCAGGGGAGCTTATATATAGGCTGAGAGGAAGGTTTGACCTTCGACCCTTAAACCTGATTTGGATAATCCCAACGTAGGCTATAGATTTTATGGGGAGACGTCAGGACTTCTCATTTTTTTATGGAGGCAGTATGGTAAAGATAAACGGCGCTTATATTGACGCGGCGGGCAAGACGATTGCCCAGTATTTGTCGGGCACGGAGTATAATCTCAGTCGTATTGCCGTTGAGCGTAACGGCGAGATCGTGCCTAAAAGTAAATATAACGAGGTCGTTTTGTTTGACGGCGACTGTTTGGAAGTAGTGAGCTTTGTGGGGGGCGGCTAAAGTGAAGTTAACTGAAGAGCAGGCCCAGCGCTACTCCCGTCACTTTGTGCTAAAAGAAGTCGGCGTATCGGGCCAAAAAAAATTGCTTAGCGCCAAAGTGCTGGTTATCGGCGCGGGCGCGCTTGGATCGAGCGCTATTATGTATCTTGCCGCCGCAGGAGTAGGGACAATCGGCATTTGCGACTATGATGTTGTCGATATATCCAACTTGCAACGACAGATTATACATAGGACGAGTAGCGTCGGCAAGGAAAAGGTGGTTTCGGCTGAGCACGCGGTGGGCGAACTTAATCCCGATGTCCAAGTGGTGCTGCATAGGCAGAGATTGACGGCGGACAATATTCAAGGCGTAATAGAGAACTACGATTTTATACTTGACTGTACGGACAGGTTTGAAACCAAGTTTTTGATAAACGACGGGTGCGTACTGTCAAAAAAGCCGTATTGCCATGCCGGCGTGGTGCGCTTTGGCGGTCAGGTCATGACATATGTGCCGGAACAAGGTCCGTGTTTGCGCTGTCTGCTTGGGAATGTTCCAGAGGATTCGCTTACTTGCGCAGAGGCAGGAGTGCTTGGGGCGGTTACGGGAGTTATCGGCAGTATTCAGGCACTTGAGGCTATCAAGTATCTCTTAGGTATTGGGCAGCTGCTTGTCGGTAAGGTTTTGCGATTTGACGGGCTAAATGTGCATATGGGGGTAACTAATTTCGCGCACTCTGACGAGGGTTGCGCCGTTTGCGGAGTTAATCCCACCATAAAATCGCTTGCAGAGAACCGCAGCGATTACGAAATTAAAAGTTGCGGATGTGGTGGCGTATGAAAGAGATAGATATTTGCGACTATGTTCGCGGCGAAAACGATTTATTGATTGACGTGCGTGACAAGACTTTATATGGTCTTGGGACGATAGCGGGTGCGATCAATATTCCGATGGATAATATTAATCAATTGTATTCGCTTGATAAGACAAAGGACATTTATGTGTTTTGTCAGGTCGGAGATTACAGCGCCGAGGTTGTCGAATTGCTTTGTGACGAGGGCTATAATGCGTGCAATCTTGCGGGTGGATACAGAGAATATTTGCGATACATCTTATCGCATTAGCCTTTACAATAAGGAGATAGACTAATGGAAAATGACAAATTGATTATAGGCGGGCACCAGTTTAATTCGAGGTTTATACTCGGCTCGGGCAAGTATTCGCTTAGCCTTATCGAGGCGGCGGTCAGGGACGCGGGTGCGGAAATCATCACGCTTGCCGTGCGACGTGCAAACACCAAAGAGCAGGAGAACATCCTCGACTTCATCCCCAAGGGAGTAACCTTGCTACCCAATACGAGCGGGGCGAGGAATGCGGAAGAGGCGGTGCGCATAGCACGTCTTGCGCGTGAACTGGGGTGTGGTAACTTCGTTAAGATCGAGATAATGAGGGATACCAAGTATTTGCTTCCCGACAACGCCGAAACGATACGCGCAACAGAAATTCTTGCTCGTGACGGTTTTGTCGTTATGCCGTATATGTATCCCGACCTTAACACCGCTCGTGACCTTGTAAATGCTGGTGCGGCTGCCGTTATGCCGCTCGCCGCTCCCATAGGCTCAAACAAGGGGCTTGCGACTCGCGACTTTATTCAGATACTTATAGACGAAATCGACCTGCCTATCATTGTTGATGCGGGCATAGGCAGACCGTCGCAGGCGTGCGAGGCTATGGAGATGGGTGCTGCCGCTATTATGGCAAACACCGCTCTTGCTACGGCAGGCGATCTGCCGCTTATGGCATCGGCGTTCAGACAGGCGATAGAGGCGGGACGTAAGGCATACCTGTCCGGCCTTGGCAGAGTGCTTACGCGTGGAGCATCGGCGTCCGACCCGCTCACGGGATTTTTGCAAGATTAGGGGAATGGGTATGGAAAATCGCTTTTTTGTAGACTCAAATCATCTTTCGCCCGAGGCGCTAAAGGTCAAGCATAAGCTGGAAACCGAGCCGTCGTTCCGTAGTAATCATATGGAATACATGCCGGGCATGGAGAAGATAGAGTCGGACGTGTGCGAAAAGGTCATGGCGCATATGAGCTCGTACGACTACAATAAGTACACGGCTAAGGACGTAAAAGCCGCGCTCGAGCATGACGCAATCTCGATAGAAGACTTTAAGGCGCTTCTTTCGCCTGCTGCCCAGCCCTTTTTGGAGGAGATGGCACAGCGCGCGAGATTAGAGACGAGTAAGCATTTTGGCAACACCGTATATCTGTTTACGCCCCTTTACATAGCCAACTACTGCGAAAACTATTGCGTATATTGCGGCTTTAACTGCTACAACAACATTAAGCGAATGAAGCTGACGATGGAGCAGATAGAGCACGAAATGAAGATTATCGCGGCGAGCGGCATGGAAGAAATTTTGATCCTTACAGGCGAGAGCAGAGCTAACAGCGATGTTAAATACATAGGCGAGGCGTGCAAGCTGGCGAGAAAGTATTTTCGCATGGTGGGGCTGGAAATTTACCCGGTCAACACCGACGAATATGCCTATTTGCACGAATGCGGCGCCGACTATGTCACGGTCTTTCAAGAGACATATGACACCGAAAAGTACGAAAAATTACACCTGTTTGGGCATAAAAGGATATGGCCGTATCGCTTTGACGCGCAGGAACGTGCGTTAAAAGCGGGAATGCGTGGCGTTGCTTTTTCGGCACTATTGGGACTTGCCGATTTCCGCAAGGATGCACTTGCAAGCGCACTCCATGTCTACTTTTTGCAGCGTAAATACCCTCACGCCGAGATGTCGCTGTCGTGTCCGAGGCTCAGACCTATAATCAATAACGACAAAATCAATCCGCTCGATGTGCACGAAAAGCAGCTTTGTCAAATAATTTGCGCATATCGTATCTTTTTGCCCTTTGTGGGCATAACGGTGTCGTCGCGCGAAAGCGCATCCTTCCGTAACGGCATAGTCAAGATTGCCGCTACCAAGATTTCGGCGGGAGTGTCGACGGGCATCGGCGACCACGAAAGCAAGTATAGCGGCAAGGATAATGGCGGTACTCAGGGCGACGAGCAGTTTGAAATTGACGACAACCGCAGTTTGAAAAAGGTGTATGACGATATTTCGGACGAGGGCTTGCAGCCCGTGCTAAACGACTATATTTATGTTTGATATTTTATGTGTAACCAATCGTAAGCTATGTAACGAAGATTTCCTTACCCGCATAGAAAAAGTCGCTTGCGCCGGTCCTAATGCAATCATATTGCGCGAAAAAGATTTGCCTGAAAACGAATACAAATCGCTTGCAATATCGGTTATGGAAGTTTGCAGTCGGCACAATGTGCGATGCATATTGCACACATATGCGCAAGTAGCAAGGGAGCTTGGTGCACCTGTGCATATGCCAATGCCACTATTACGCAGTTTGGATAAAAGCGGCTTGAGATTCGGCGCGTCGTGCCATTCGGTAGACGAGGCAGTCGAGGCAGAGAGGCTTGGATGTAGCTACATAACGGCGGGGCATATTTTTGAAACCGACTGCAAAAAGGATTTGCCGGGACGCGGAATAGAATTTTTACACTCGGTATGTAATGCTGTTTCAATACCCGTGTATGCGATAGGCGGGATAAACGCATCAAACGTAAGGCGGGTAGCTCATTCGGGGGCAGCCGGAGCATGCGTGATGAGCGGCGCAATGAGTGGGGACGTAACCCAGTTTTTTAATCAGCTAAACAATTCGCTTAGCGGCGAAATTAAATAAGATAATTAATATAAGGAGCATATTATGAGAAATTATAAGACGCAGATGGAAGCTGCTAAAAAGGGAATCATCACTCCCGAAATGGAGCTTGTCGCAAAAAAAGAGTACATGGATGTCGAAAAACTCCGTGACTATGTTGCAAAGGGTGTAGTTGCTATCCCGTGCAACGTCAATCATAAATCGATTTCCGCCGAGGGTATCGGCATGGGACTTCGCACCAAGATCAATGTCAATCTTGGAATATCGGGCGACTGCAAGAATTACGATGTCGAAATGCAAAAGGTGGATATGGCGATAAAGTTCGGCGCCGAGGCTATTATGGATTTGAGTAACTACGGCAAGACCAACACCTTCCGCCGCGAGCTAATCGCAAAGTCGCCGGCTATGATCGGCACCGTACCCATGTACGACGCTATCGGCTATCTCGAAAAGGATCTCCTTGAAATCACCGCAGAGGACTTTTTGCGTGTCGTTCGCGCTCATGCAGAGGAAGGCGTTGATTTTATGACAATTCACGCAGGTATCAATCGTCGTGCCGTGGAGGCGTTTATGCGCGACAAGCGTAAGATGAACATTGTGTCGCGCGGCGGCTCGCTGCTCTTTGCCTGGATGATGATGACGGGTAACGAAAACCCGTTCTATGAGCATTACGACGAGGTGCTTGAAATTTTAAGAGAGTACGATGTGACAATCAGTCTCGGCGACGCTCTGCGCCCGGGTTGCATAGACGACTCGACAGACGGCGGACAGATTTCCGAGCTTATAGAGCTTGGTGCGCTTACCGAGCGTGCTTGGGCTAAGGACGTTCAGGTTATGGTTGAGGGCCCCGGACACATGGCAATGAATGAAATCGCCGCAAATATGCAGCTCCAAAAGCGAATTTGCCACAATGCGCCGTTCTATGTGCTCGGACCTCTTGTAACTGACATTGCGCCCGGCTACGACCATATTACGGGTGCGATAGGTGGGGCGATCGCAGCGGCAAACGGAGCGGACTTTTTGTGTTATGTGACGCCTGCCGAGCATTTGCGCCTGCCCGATCTTGACGACGTAAAAGAGGGCATAATCGCAAGCCGTATAGCAGCTCACGCCGCAGATATTGCTAAGGGAGTGCCTCACTCGCGTGATAGAGACAACGCTATGGCTGACGCGCGCCACGTTGTCGATTGGGACGAGATGTTCAAGGTTGCGCTCGACCCCGAAAAGGCAAAGAGATACTTTGAGAGTGCTCCGCCGGCAGACAGACACACCTGCTCGATGTGCGGCAAGATGTGCGCAGTAAGGACGACCAACATGATCCTCGAAGGCAAAAAAGTAGAATTCTGCACCGAAAAATAAAACAAAAATTAACTATACAAAAAAGAGGCTTATGGCCTCTTTTTTTACGTTGTATTTATTTTAACAATTGGATTTTATATAAGATACAATTTGGTCGGAGGCGCGCTCCAAAGCCTCTACAGTTACGCCGCAGCCATGGTCGACATATATTACGTTATCGTAATTGAGCAAGTTGTAGTCGTCATTGAGGCTTAATTTATCGCACACATAGTAATTGTTTTCGCCACTCAGCCACTTTTTTAAGCTTTCAAGTTCGTAGCAGCGACCGATAGAGCTGTTGATAAGGATTTTGCCGTTTCCGAATTTTTCTAACTTGTCCCCGCCTATAAGGCATACGTCGCGGTTGAGGTGAATTGTAAGCACATCGACTGTAGAGAGCAGTTCGTCAAGAGGCAGGTAGGTGAGTTCGCTTTCGAGTTGAGGTTTGCGTGTTTTGCTGTAATAGTAAACTTTTGCGCCAAAAGAACGGAAAGCATTAGCCACTTTTTTGCCCACATCGCCGAGGCCCAATACGCCGACCTTAAGCGAGGTGAGGTCATGAGCATCTCTATGCCACTTTTTGCCGCCAATGCCGTGCTGCAAGTTTATAACCGACGCAATCGCACATTCGATAACGCCGTTATCGCCGTAGTCGGTTAGTGATGCGAATTTGATGCCCTTACTTACAGCATATTCTATATCCGTTTTGCAATAACGGGGTCCGTAATAAGAGCAGCAAAGCTGAATAAATCTTATGTTTGGGCAATTGTCCAAAACATTCTTGCTTATGCCTGTATTGAGCGCAGCCAAAACGCAATCGGCATCCTTAATTCGCTCAATAATTTGCTCTTCGCTTTGAGGCGCAGTATCATAAACCTCAAGTGCATTACAATACTTTTTCAGCTCGGCTAATCCGCTTTCGCTTATGTAAACAGGCTCAATAATTACAATTTTATTAAACATACGCTTCTCCTTGAGTTAATTTACGCTATAAGTATATCACAAATTTTAGATAATGGATAGTGTTTTAAATAAATTATTTAAGTGGTGCTTTATTTGTCTATAGATACATTTACAAAACAACTTCTTTTTCGCCCAAAATCGTTTGACAAACGATTATTCAAATAGTATAATCTTGAGTATGGTCGTTGACTTTCATACACATTGCTACAAGCCGTTGCTTGCAAAAAAAGCGACTTCGCTTATCCCTCCGGGTTCGCCATACGGTCCATACTACGACGGTACTGCGGATGGACTTATTGGCAGTATGACTAAAAACGGCATAGACTACTCGGTGGTTCTCAACATTGCCAACACTTCTATGTCTGTTAGGGCGGTCAACGATTATGCAATCGATTTGCTAAGCTACCCTCAGCTTATTCCTTTCGGTTCTGTTCATCCCGATTATGCCGATATCGAAGGCGAAATCAAAAGACTGCGTGAGCATGGCATTAAGGGCTTAAAATTCCACCCATATTACCAACGCTGCGAGCTAACGAGCAAAGCCGCATACAAGGCTTATGAGCTCGGCGCAAAGCACGATATGATTATGCTGTTTCACGGCGGGCATGACCTTATGGTACCGGGCGACAATTCTAACCCCAGGTTACTTAGACAGGTCTATGAGGATTTTAAGGGCGCAAAACTTGTGTTTGCTCACCTCGGCGGCTGGGATCTCTGGGATGAATGCTTTAAACTTTTGATAGGGCAGGACGTTTACCTCGATACTTCGTTTGCGTTTATGTTCTTGACAAAAGAGCAAATCGACTTTGTGATTAACAATCACGACAACAAAAAGCTGCTGTTTGGTACAGATGGTCCCTGGACGAATGCTCAAATTGAGCTTAAAAACACAAGGCAGCTAAATACTCCGTACTTGGATGATATTCTGTCGGGTAATGCCAAACGACTTTTAGGCATATAGATGATTTTATGCGAAGGTGGCGGAATACTCGCCGTTGGCTCGTGGCGGTCGCAATGCAAGCATTGCTCGGCTGAGGGCAGACGCGCTAGTTTCAGACGCTACTACTTCATTTGCATAAGCGAAGGTGGCGGAATGGCAGACGCGCTAGTTTCAGACGCTAGTGGTTAATTCTCGTGTGGGTTCAAGTCCCATCCTTCGCACCAAAAAAAGAGTGACCCTCTTAAGAGGGTCATTCTTTTTTGTGCGAAGGATGGGGAAGAAGCATTTTTGCGTAGCAAAAAGGATTCACGGTTGCGACAGATTAGCGTTCAATCAAGCGAATAACGCTACACTCGCAACCAAGGGAGCGCCGCTCCCGCCGCCCCCATCCTTCGCACTATGCCTCCCCATGTGGGAGGCTAAAAATGGTGGCGGAATACTCCGCTTCGCTCCGTGGTTCTCGCTACGCTCGACTGAGGGCAGACGCGCAAGTTATTGCGTTAGCAATACGCGTCGACTTCGCACCAATAAAAACCCTCTCTATTTAAGAGAGGGTTTTTATAAAAGTAGGGACGTTACGTTAGCCCATCAACTACAGTCAGCGTCAGTATATTACTCTCTATGCCATCTGCAAATGCTTGAATACGGAATACCGTACCAGTTTTTACTTCGGGAGCTATAAATAATTGGTCTCCGATAATATATATGCCTATAATATCATCTAAAATTTTAAAGGTCACATTGGTATAATCGGCGTTAAATGGGGAGGGGGTTACGTGAATTTTATACAACTGTCCTTTGGCGGGGCTGTTAGTTTCCAAACGGATTGTAAGTTTTTGTAAAGGCATATTTTGCACCGTTAATTCAAGGATATTGCTTTTGACTCCGTCAAATTCTGCTTGCACATGGAATACGGTGCCGCCCGGAGCGGTAGTGACATACAACTTATTTCCAACAATTCTAATGCCCTTTATATCTTCAAGCAGGTAATATTTTTTTGATTCCACATCGGCATTGGCAGGAAAAACTTCGGCAGATAAGCTATATACAACTTTCTTTTGAATTTCATTTGTTTCAATACTCAGTGTAACGCTTTCCACAGGTCTTTTCAATATTGCTATCGTGTAAATGGGGCTTTCATATTGACCAACAGAAGCTATTATCCAACCAATCGCTCCCGGGGCAGCATCTTCGGATATAGTCAAAATACCATCATCACTTATTTGGACATATCTGCTAAAATTATTCTTTTCGCTATAGTAACTATAATTTACCCCGTCATATACTGCATTTTCGGGCATAACAACAGCTTTTATTCTAAGAGAGTTTCCGTGAGTAAGATGTATTACACCTTCTAACTCTTCGCCTGTATCGGCGTTAATAAGTGTTATGCTCTCAATCTCAGGAATATATTCTACCGTTAGTTCAAGGATATTGCTTTTGACTCCGTCAAATTCTGCTTGCACATGGAATACTGTGCCGCCCGGAGCGGTGTTAACACGAAGCCCATTTTCCGAGACGATAATGCCATCTATGTCTTCAAGCAGGAAATACTTCCTTGTGTTCACATCGGCATTGGCAGGAAAAACTTCGGCAGATAAACTATAAGAAACTCCCTTTTTGATTTCGTTCGTTTCAAGGCTAAGTGTAACGCTTTCCACAGGTATTTCCTGCACTCTTATTGTATAATGAATGCTTTCATATTGCCCGGCAGAAGCCTTGATAATTACAAACATTTGGGGCTTAGCATCTTCGGTTATAGTTAAAATGCCGTCCTCGCTAAGTTGAATATAGTCTTTATAAAGGAACTCGCCGGCGTAATTGGCATAACTATAGCTAATCTCATCATAGGCTGCATTTGCGGGGGAAACAACGGCGGCTAATTGAATAGTGCTTCCGCGGGGGAAATAAGTAATATAATCTAATTCTTTGCCCGTATCTGCGTTAGTAAGTGTTATGTTTTCAACGGGAATAGGCAAGATCTCCCACTCGAAAATTTGAGTGTATCCTTCGGGCGTTGAAACCTCTAACTGAATAATCGAGCCGACTGCGTTTAGGTTGTACTTAACCGTAATATTCCACATGTTATCATGTTTTTTAAGTGTTGCAAGGTCGGGGGTGAGGAGAGTGAGCGTTGCTTGTTCTTGCCAATCATTAAAGGTTGCGTTTGTTGGGTTCGCATAAACGCCTCTGATGACAAAAGTTTTTCCGACGACTATGCTGTCATTGGGTGCATATTCGGTAAAAAGCCCCATGCTTTTTATCGGAACTCTGGTTACTTGTATGCTAAGTGTGTTACTGCGAACACCTTCGGCACGCGTGGTTGCTACAATAATTATAGTCGAACCAATCTCAATATCTTTGGTCGTGGAAAGAGTGGCAGAAAGATAATCCCCGTTTATATAAGCATATTGCCAGGGGTATTCTGTATATTCTGTGCCGTCGGGGCGTAGTATTTTTTCTATGGAAAAGTCAAAGGCGGGATATGACGCATACGACGGCACTACGGAAGCATAAAGCGGCTTGTTTGTTTCGCCTTGTTCTATGGTTTCCTTTCCGTTCTCCAAATTGATTAAAATTTCTTTAACAGGAACCGCAGGAGCGGCGGGGCGCTTTAGAACTTTTATAGACACCTGATAAATATTATAATAATTAGGATTTCTTAAATCATAATATTTTAGGTTGACTACTGCTTCCGCATAAGGAGCGTCAATGTTAACAAAAGATAAATGCAAGCCATTATCATCACCGGACGATATCCACGCATTACCCGAGATACGAATATTGTTAATATCGGCTTGCTCATAGCTTACGACTCCATCTGTGGTTACTTTTATAACAAGTGCGGGTAGTTGAACAAAATAGTCATTGAAAGTGACAAAAGTTCTCGATGGGGCAAAATCTAAATCTAAATCGCTGCCATTAATTTCGTCATCAGAGTATGTAGGCAAATCGCTCGTTTGCAAATCTTTCTCTGTTTCAAAGATAAGCTCGTATGTTATTACCGGACCGGGCTTAGGAGCGCGTTGGGTAGTGAAGTACGGCAACATTATAGCCACTATAATCATTATAATGCCAAGAAAAGCAATAAGGCCAATAATCGTTATCTTCTGCCGAGAAAGCGTACTGTTCTTATTGACAATTATAGCTTCCGTTTTTGGATCGGTAAGCAGCTCGTCGGGGCTTACTCCCAAGCACTCGGCAAGCAGCTCTAACGACTGCTCGCTTGGTAGTCCCAAACCACTTTCCCATTTTGCAACGGCGCTGCGACTGACGAAAATCTTTTTTGCCAGTTCATCCTGCGTCATTTTCTTTTCTAAGCGTAAATTTTTCAGTTTTTCGTTAAATTGCATAATTACCTCGCTGACTTAAGTATAGCACAAAATCGCCAAAACGGAATAGATATTCGTGTTACTTTGTATAATACAGCGTGTTACTTATTTACAATTGCATATATTTTCGATTTTTTAGCATAGTAACGCATATGCAAATAAGACAATGGGTGTTTTAAGCCTAAGAATACGATAAGGCAATCTTAAAACTTAAAAACAGACTATTACATTTTAAGTAAAAAATTATCGCTAATGTGTTGACATTTTTTATAAAGCGTGCTAATATATTTAGCGTGATTTTTAATCCTTTTGGAGGTACATAATGTCGGTAACTGCACTTGTCGGCGCTCAATGGGGCGACGAAGGAAAAGGTAAGATAATAGACATATTGGCCGAAAAAGCCGACGTTGTCGTTAGATCTCAGGGCGGCAACAATGCCGGTCATACGGTAGTAGTGGACGGAGTGACGTACAAATTGCGTCTTGTCCCCAGCGGAATTTTATACGATAACAAGGTGTGCGTTATAGGTAACGGAATCGTTCTTGATCCTAAGTCGTTGCTTGGCGAGATGAACGAAATCAAGGCAAACGGCAGGAGCCTTGATGGTCTTAAGATTGACGCACGCGCTCATGTGGTTTTGCCATATCATATCGCGCTCGACGGGCTGAGCGAGAAAATGCGCGGCGGCAGCGACATCGGCACTACCAAAAGGGGAATAGGACCTTGCTATATGGACAAGGCAGAGCGTAGCGGTATAAGAATGTGCGACTTTATCAATCCCGCGGTCTTTGCCGAAAAGCTCAAAATCAACCTTAATATAAAGAATAAAATCATAACCGAAATTTACGGCGGCGAGGCGCTCAGCTACGACGAGATTTACAATGAATACGTTGAGTACGCTAAGCTTTTGGCGCCGTATGTAATAGATGCATCCGTCTTTGTTTACGATGCGATAAAGGCCGGCAAAAACGTGCTGTTCGAGGGCGCTCAGGGGGCACTCCTCGATATAGACGTAGGTACGTACCCGTATGTTACGAGTTCGCACCCCACGGCCGGCGGATTCTGCATAGGCACGGGCATTGGACCGACGCTTATCGACAACTGCCTCGGTGTTTGCAAGTCGTACACGACACGCGTGGGCAAAGGACCGTTCCCCACCGAGCTTGACGACGAGATAGGTGACGCTATAAGACAGCGCGGCGGCGAATACGGCACGGTTACGGGTAGAGCGCGCAGATGTGGCTGGCTCGACCTTGTAATCTTGCGCTTTGCGGTCAGAGTAAACGGACTTACCTCGCTTGCGGTAAATAAGCTCGACACGTTGTCGGGTATCAAGCAGCTTAAGGTTTGCGTGGGATACAATAAGAATGGCGTCCTGCTAAAAGACTTCCCCGTAGATATTTCGGACCTAAGCGACTGCGAGCCTGTTTATGAAACTTTTGACGGCTGGGACGAAGATGTTTCGTCTGTAAGAAGCTATGACGATTTGCCGGCTAACGCAAAGAAGTATATAGAATTTATAGAAAACACGCTTGGCGTAAAGGTTGCTATGGTAGGCGTAGGACCGAGCCGCGATCAAAACTTAACAAGATAAAATAATAGAATGACAAAAACCGAGATGTAACGTCTCGGTTTATTTTATGTGCCAAAAGCATTGAAAAGTATAAAAGGAATTTTGTAAAATATATTGACAAAATAAGGAAAATATTGTACACTATAAGTATAATGATATAAGGAGGTTTTTGTATGAAAAAGAAACTTATTGCTGTCTTATTAGTTTGCATAAGCATTTTTAATCTCGTTTATTTGTCGGCTTGTCAAAATCTCGAATTTGACTTTACTTTAAAATTCATTGTCGATGGCGAGTTATATGCAACAGTTAAGACACTTGGCAATGAAGTTATAAAGATGCCCGATGATCCAGAAAAAGAGGGATATATCTTTGATGGCTGGTATTGGGACAACGGCGAGTGGCAACGTCCGTTTACAGTAAATTCGCTGCTTAACGAAAAATTGACTTCAGACATGGCTGTTTACGCAAAATGGGTGGATAAGTCGGTTAATGACGATAAGGATAATCCGGACGACAATGATGAAAAGGACGATCCGAATATATCGGATACAGATCCCGATGATAAAGATGACCCGAGCGACGCCGACAATACGGACAATAATAACAAACCGTTTGTGATGGGCATATATGATGCCGGGACTATTTTTAATCCGTTCTTTGGTGATGAGACAAGTAAGGAGATAACAGATAAAACGCAGGTAAAGCTGTTGATGAGTGATACTGAGGGGCAGCCGTACTGTGGTGATGATGAGCCTACCGTAGCTCTAAATTACAGCCGGGTTATTACTTTGGATGGTGTTGATTATGCTAATTCGGTGCCTTCTTTGGGGGACAGAAAACCAGCCAATATATCTCCCGAAGATTATTATACCACATATCAATTCCTTATAAAGAATAATATGAGGTTTAGCGATGGGGAGCCGCTTACAATCAATGATGTAATATTTAGCTTATATACATATCTCGATCCCGTATATACAGGCACGTCTGCGCTTAGCTCGACCAAGATAAAAGGGCTTATGCCATACTGTACTCAGGAGCCGTATGCGAATAAAGAATATAATGAACAGCTCAACAAAACTGTAACCTCAATGGCTAAACATAGACTTGATATTTTACGCTATTTTTATGACAGTGACGATGATATTAGAGCTTTGTATCGTATGTCTTATGATACGCTTGAGGACAGAATAGAAATTGTTAGGGATGTAGAGACTGTAAGATACTTGTTCTGGGATGAGATAGTCGGTGAATATAACAACGCGGTGTTGGAGTTAGGAGGTTATATCGAACAGAACAAACAAGGTGTGTATGGACTTGGCTTTACCGAGGCTTGGGAAGTCTTCCTTTACAATATGGGATTTATCAATATGACCCCTAAAGCTGATGGTACAATAGATATATATAAAACTGCAGCTGAAGCAAAGGGTCATTACGACAAAAACGGTAAAGAGCTCAAGGTCGGCGACAAGATGATCGACTATGGCGACACTTGGAGCTGGTGGCATGACAAAGAGTCGTTGATAAAAATTGTATATAACTCATATATGGGTATTGTTAACGATTTTGGCAACTATATTGCAAGTGAAGATAAGGGCACAAAAGGCGATGACGGAATCTTATCTCCTACTGCGGGTAACGGCCCCAAATGCGATATAATAACCGATGATTTCGGCCGTGCAATAGGCAGTAGCTTAAAGTCAAGCGAGGCGGACAAAAATTATTGGAATCTGCTTTGGGAATCGCAGACGCTTATACATAATTTGTGCGATATCGTTACTAATAAGAATACTGCAAATACTGCATATGAACAATTCGTGGCAGAAGAAAAGAGCAATTGGTTAAATGAATATTATTTCATGGTGGATTTTATTTCGGGTATTACTGTAAATAAACTTCACGCAGGCGACGAATTTGTAGGATTTATTGGTTCCACTCAACTAACCGAAGATATGTATGTATTGCAAATCGTTATAGATAGAGTAGACCCCGCGGCAATATGGAACTTTAGTTTCAATGTGGCGCCCATGCATTATTATTCCAATGCGGATAATGATATTAATGGTGTGTTTACCGCAAATGACGACTATCGCTCATTTAACTATCCAGGTTGCCCGGGTTATGACGAAAGCAAGCCTGTCTCGGTAGGACGCCCGTTTGCAAATATAGATTACTTAAATAGAGTGGTAAAGGCGAGCAATATACTTTCGGTGCCTGTCGGTGCGGGTATGTATAAGGTTGCAAGCAAGGATACTTTAGATGAGAAATATGCACCCGAACTAAGACCCACATATAACGAGTTTTATTGTGATAATACAATTTACTTTATACGCAATCCGTATTTTTATACAACTTCGGGGCTTGGATACGGCAGCAATAAGGAAGCGATAAGCAATGGTGCAAGTATAACCAACTGCAAGATTAAATATATGCAATATAATATAATCTCATCTACCAAAGCGGTGAACGCTATAATATCAGGCGAGATTCATGCGGCATATGCTATTCCGAATATTGAAAGAGCTAATTTACTTGGCAGTCAGCAAAATATTAGCTTTATAACAATGCCCAAAAACGGTTACGGCTATATAGGTATCAATCCTAAGTATGTCCCCGATCTTGAAATTCGACAGGCTATAATGCATGCCATGGATGTAAACCTTAGCTTGGCATATTTGGGTGACTTTGGTTCGCGCATTTATCGTCCTGTGTCCACGGTATCTTGGGCTTCGCCTCAAAATCCGCTTAATCCTGATGATGGAATATATGTGAAGTTTAGACAAGAGCCTTATTATAGATATGATCAAGCCGGTGTTACTATAGACACATTAGTGCAACGAGCCGGTTATGAGACGAAAAATGGGACTCAAGTTGGTGTCAGAACTCTTCCTGACGGAACTCAACACCGTCTTGAATACACTTTTACCGTCCCTGGGGCGTCCGACGATCATCCTGCATATATAATCATGAAAAATGCTGCCGAAATTCTTAATGAACACGGCTTTAAGATTACCGTTAAAATCGATGCCGATGCGCTTAATAAGATCGAACAAGGTCGTCTTGAAGTGTGGGCAGGGGAACAGATCGGTGGCATAGATCCGGATATTTACTCTAATTACCATAAGGATGCGGCATTGTCGCTTAAAAAATGGGGCTATCCGCAAATTCTTAATGATCCTTCCGGTTTATATTCTCAAGAAAAAGAAAGAATCGAAAAGCTTAGCGAGTTGATTGATGAGGGCAGAAGTAGCTTTGACATGGCTTATCGTGCTAATGTTTATTATAAAGCATATGATTTGATAATGGATTTTGCTATTGAATTGCCCGTTTACCAGCGAACCGATTTGATTATGTATAATAGAGACATAATTGATATAGACACATTAGCTAAAAATAGCACGCCATACAGCGGTCTGTTTGCAAGATTGTGGGAAGTTAGCTTTAAAGACAATACTCCGGTGGACAACAATACTGTAGGAGATAAGTAATAGAAGATTAATTTATGTAGGTGGCTACGACTAAAGCTCTCTATCAATGCGATAGGGGGCTTTTACTATGGGCATAAAATTTTGTCTAATCTTGTCGAAAATAAGTGTTCAAAAAAATTTTGTTAATTTTTATAAAATTTTATACTTTATTTTGCTTGACAATTATTGCCAAAATGTTTTACACTAATAAAATGCAGTATTCTGCCGAATTTTTTATTCGAGGAGTAAATTTGCTTGTTGCAAGGGCAAATTTGCGACGACAAATTTGGTGGAATACCCCGCTGGTAGCGGAAAAGCATGCGCAGCACGCGAGTCCGGAGCTTACTCCGGGGTATAATACCAAATTTATTTGCAAACGCGAACATAATTAAAGGAGATTGTAAATGTCCGAAAGAATCATCAGGAAGATTAAGTATGGCAACACCGAAAGACTTTCGTTTGCTCAGTGCCAGGAAGTTATCGAAATGCCGCAGCTTATCGAAGTGCAGAAGTCTTCTTACACCGACTTTTTAAGTCACGGTATAGGCGAAGTCCTCAAAGATTTTTCGCCCATAACCGACTTTTCGGGTAGGATAGCGCTTCATTTTTTGGATCATCATTTAGATGAAAAGACCAAGTACAGCGAAAAGGAATGTAAAGACCGTGACGCAACTTATGCGGCTGCCCTTAAAGTTAAGGTCAGACTCGAAGTGTACGACGAGAATGGCGATGTAGGTAGCGCTATCGATCAGGAAGTGTTCATGGGCGATCTTCCGCTTATGACACCTAACGGCTCGTTTATTATAAACGGTGCCGAGCGTGTAGTCGTATCACAGCTTGTGCGTTCGCCGGGCGTGTACTTCGATATGCAAAAGGACATCAAGACCGGTCAGGCATACTACGGAGCAACCAATATTCCGTCGAGAGGTGCTTGGCTCGAATTCCAAGAGGATGCTTCCGGCCTCCTTTGGGTACACGTTGACAGAACTCGTAAAGTGCCGGCATCGGTACTTTTACGTGCGCTTTCGGCTACCCAGACCGAAAACAAGTTCGGCTCTGATGAGGACATTATCAAGATTTTCCACGGCGAAAAGCTTATAGTAGAGACTTGCGAAAAGGATACGACCAAGACAGAGGACGAAGGTCTTATCGAACTTAACCGCAAACTCCGTCCCGGCGAAGTTCCCAACGTTGACAGTATTCGCACATACGTTGACGGACTTATGTTCGATCGCCGCAAGTACGATCTTTCGCGCGTGGGCAGATATAAATTTAACAAAAAGTTGGCTCTTAGGGCAAGAATCGCAGGTAAAGTCGCTTACGAAGATATTGTGGACGGCGACGGCGTTTTATATGCACGCAAGGGCGAAGTTATCGACGAGCCGACCGCTTTCAAGATCCAGAACAGCGGTATCAACGAGGTTAAGGTTGCTATATCCAGCGAGCCTTATTATCACGTTGTTATCGGAAATAATATGGTCGAGCTTAACAGCTTTGTAGACTGCAATCCCCTTGACCTCGGCATTAACGAGATGGTTCACTATCCGACGCTCAAATCGCTCATGGACGAGGCATCGTCTCCCGAGGAGCTTATGGGCCTTATCGCTAAGAACGTAGACAATCTTATCGTTAAGCACATTTTAATAGACGACATTATCAGCACGATCAACTATGTCATAGGTCTTAGATACGACATCGGCTTTATCGACAATATCGACCACCTTGCTAACCGCCGTGTAAGAAGCGTAGGCGAGCTATTACAAAACCAATTCCGTATCGGTATTGCAAGACTTGAGCGTGTTATAAGAGAAAGAATGCAAATCCAGCAGGACAGCGAGCTTACTCCGCAAAACCTTATCAACATTCGCCCCGTTGCGAGCGCAATCAAAGAGTTCTTTGGATCAAGCCAGTTGTCGCAGTTTATGGATGAGACTAACCCCATAGCAGAGCTTACTCATAAGCGTAAGTTGTCCGCGCTCGGCCCCGGCGGTCTTAACCGCGAAAGAGCTTCCTTCGAAGTCCGCGACGTTCACTACACGCACTATTCGCGTATGTGTCCCATCGAGACGCCCGAAGGTCAGAACATCGGTCTTATCAGCTCGCTTAGTAGCTATGCGCGCATCAACGAATACGGCTTTATCGAGGCGCCTTATCGCAAGGTGGACAAGGTAAACAAGCGCGTTATTCCGGGTGCTGAAGGCGTTGAATATCTCGCTGCAGACGAAGAAGACAGATACACGGTAGCGCAGGCAACCGAACCGCTTGACGAAAACAACTGGTTCGTCAACGAACGTGTGCTTATGCGTTACAGAGAAGATATAGCAGAGCGTCCGCGTGACGAAATCGACTACATGGACGTTTCGCCCCGCCAGATGATTTCTGTCGCAACCGCACTTATTCCGTTCCTTGAAAACGACGATACCAACCGTGCGCTGATGGGCTCTAACATGCAGCGTCAGGCAGTTCCTCTTCTTAAGCCCGAGGCACCCATAGTAGGTACCGGTATCGAGCATAAGATAGCATACGACTCGGGCGTAATGGTTATAAGCCGCAAGCCGGGCGTTGTAACGTATGTAGACGCCGACATCATCAAGGTGGCAGAGGACGGCGGCACGATTGCAACATATACGCTCAAAAAGTTCCAAGCGTCCAACCAGGGCACATGTATCAACCAAAAGCCGATAGTAAACAAAGGTCAGCGCGTAAACGCAGGCGAAGTGCTTGCAGACGGACATTCGACGCAGAATGCCGAACTCGCGCTCGGACGCAACATTTTGGTTGGCTTCATGTCGTGGGAAGGTTATAACTACGAGGACGCTATACTTATCAGCGAAAAGATAGTAAAAGACGACGTGTTCACTTCTATCCATATAGAGGAGCATGAAATAGAGGCTCGTGACACCAAGCTCGGCGAGGAAGAGATCACGAGAGATATACCCAACGTCGGCGAGGATGCACTCAAAAACCTCGACGAGGACGGTATTGTAAGAATAGGTGCCGAGGTCGATTCGGGCGACATATTGGTAGGTAAGGTAACACCCAAGGGCGAAACCGAGCTTACTCCCGAAGAGAGACTTTTGCGTGCTATATTCGGCGAGAAGGCTCGCGAAGTAAGAGACACATCGCTCAAAGTTCCTCACGGCGAGGGCGGTATCGTAGTAGACGTCAAGATCTTCACTCGTGCAAACCGCGACGAAATGAGCCCGGGCGTAAACAAGCTTGTCAGAGTTTATATCGCTCAAAAGCGTAAGATTTCGGTCGGCGACAAGATGGCGGGCCGTCACGGTAACAAGGGTGTCATTTCGAGAATATTGCCGCAGGAAGATATGCCGTTCATGGCAGACGGTACGCCGCTCCAGATCGTGCTTAATCCGCTCGGCGTTCCCTCCCGTATGAACATCGGTCAGGTGCTTGAGGTCCATCTCGGACTTGTAGCTAAGGCGCTCGGCTGGAAGGTTGCAACCCCGACATTTGACGGCGCACTCGAGAGCGACATACATGACCTCTTAAAAGAAAACGGATTCTCTACCGACGGCAAGGTTGACGGCAAGATTCAGATGTACGACGGACGTACGGGTGAGCCGTTTGAAAACCGCTCTACGGTAGGTTATATGTATATGATTAAGCTTATCCACCTTGTAGACGACAAGATCCACGCAAGGTCGACAGGTCCGTACTCACTCGTAACGCAGCAGCCGCTTGGTGGTAAAGCGCAGTTCGGCGGACAGCGTTTCGGAGAAATGGAAGTTTGGGCATTGTACGCATACGGCGCTGCCAACATCTTGCAAGAGATTATGACAGTCAAGTCCGACGACGTTGTGGGCAGAGTTAAGACTTACGAGTCCATAGTAAAAGGACTTAACATGACAGAGCCGGGTATTCCCGAATCGTTTAAGGTGCTTATCAAGGAGCTTCAGTCGCTTGCTCTCGACGTCAAAGTGCTTACCGAAAACAAGGAAGAAGTCGGCATTCGCGAACTTATCGAGGATGACTACGACAACGAGGTTGTGGAAGAGCGCAAGACTTACGATCATCGTGAACTCAACTTTGACGAGGATGATGACGATCTTGACTTTGCCGAGGATAAGGATGTATTTGACGACGACATTTCGCTTGACGAAAATCTCGACTCTGTAAGTATTCTCGACGACGAGTTAGACTTCGACGATCCGTTTGCTGACAAGGAGTTGTCCGACGATGATGACGACCTGTTCGGTTTTGAAGATGAAAACGAAGAGAACTGAGCTAATGGAGGACAAAATAAATGTTTGAATTAAATAATTTCGATTCTATGCAAATAGCAATCGCCGGCCCCAACAAAATAAGAGAGTGGTCGCACGGCGAAGTTACTAAGTCGGAAACTATCAACTACCGCACGCAAAAACCCGAACGCGACGGTCTGTTTTGCGAGAGAATCTTCGGACCTACCAAGGACTGGGAATGCCACTGCGGTAAATATAAGCGCGTTAGATATAAGGGCGTAATTTGCGACAAGTGCGGCGTAGAAGTCACCAAGGCAAAAGTACGTCGTGAAAGAATGGGTCACGTTGAGCTTGCCGCTCCCGTTACTCATATATGGTACTTTAGAGGTGTGCCAAGCCGTATAGGCTTGCTCCTCGACATTCCTCCCAAAGCGCTCGAGCAGGTAGTGTATTTCGCTTCCTTTATTGTGCTCGATCCGGGCGAGACCGACCTCGAGTACAAGCAGGTTTTAAGCGACGCTCAGGTTATGGAGGCTCAGGAAAAGTACGGTCCCAAGGCATTCAGAGTGGGCATGGGCGCAGAGGCTATCAAGGAACTCCTCTCCCAAGTTGAGCTCGAAAAAGAATATAAAGAAATCAAAGAGATAGTAAATAATTCGACGGGTCAGAAGAAGGTAAAGGCAATAAAGCGTCTTGACATTTTGGACGCATTCCTAAAAAACGGCACAGATCCCACCTGGATGGTGCTTGACGTTCTGCCCGTACTTCCGCCTGAGCTTAGACCGATGGTTCAGCTTGATGGTGGACGCTATGCGACAAGCGACCTTAACGACTTGTATCGCAGAGTTATAAACAGAAACAATCGTCTTAAGAAGCTCTTGGAAATAAGCGCTCCCGACATTATTATTCGTAACGAAAAGCGTATGCTCCAAGAGGCTGTCGACTCGCTTATAGATAACGGCAGACGCGGCAAGGCAGTTTCGGGCGCAGGCAATCGCGAGCTTAAATCGCTCAGCGGCTTGCTTAGAGGTAAGCAAGGACGCTTCAGGCAGAACTTGCTCGGTAAGCGTGTTGACTACTCCGGCCGTTCGGTTATCGTAGTAGGTCCCGAACTTAAGATGTATCAATGCGGTTTGCCCAAGGAGATGGCGCTCGAGCTCTTTAAGCCGTTTGTAATGCGCGAACTCGTTGCTCAGGGCAAGACACACAACATCAAGAGCGCTAAGCGTATAGTAGAGCGCGCCGGCAAGGAAGTTTGGGGCGTACTCGAAGGCGTTATTAAGGAGCACCCCGTTCTCTTGAACCGTGCGCCTACGCTGCATAGACTTGGTATCCAGGCATTTGAGCCCGTCCTTGTAGAAGGCCGCGCAATCAAGCTTCACCCGCTCGCCTGCGGCGCGTTCAACGCCGACTTCGACGGTGACCAGATGGCTGTCCATGTACCCCTTTCGGTAGAGGCACGCGTCGAGGCAAGATTCCTTATGCTTTCGACAAACAACATCTTAAAGCTCAGCGACGGTAGACCTGTCTGCTCGCCCACCCAAGATATGGTCATCGGTTGCTACTACTTGACCATAGCTAAGCCGGGTGCTAAGGGCGAAGGCATGATCTTCTGCGACGAAGACGAAGCCAAGATGGCTTATGCCAATAAGGAAATCGAACTGCAAAGTAAGATATGGGTGCGCGTAACCAAGGAAATCGACGGCAAGACGTGCAGCAAGCGTATCGAAACTACGGTAGGTAGATTGATTTTCAACGATATAATTCCGCAAGACCTCGGACTTAAACTTTGCGAGGACGAAAACGGCAAAGTATTCGAGGCTGAGGACAAAAATAATCCGTTTACTCTCGAGGTTGACGCTTGCGTAGACAAGTCGCGTCTCCAACAGATAGTAGACACCACATTTAAACTTAAAGGCGCAACCGAGACAGTCAAGATGCTTGACAATATCAAGTCGCTCGGTTACAAATACTCAACAATCGGCGCGATCACGACGAGCGTATTCGATATGAATATCCCCGACGAAAAGAAGCAAATCCTTGCCGACACCGAAAAGCGCGTAATCAATATAGAGCGTCTTTACGACCGCGGACTTATGACCGAGGACGAAAAGTACAAACTTGTAGTCAACGAGTGGACTGCGGCAAACAACGATGTAACGAGTGCACTCAAAAAGACACTTACAAAGTTTAACCCCATCAACATGATGGCTGTATCCGGTGCGCGTGGTAGCATGAAGCAGATAGCTCAGCTTTCCGGTATGCGTGGTCTTATGACAAACCCGCAAGGTAAAACTTTGGAGACGCCCGTTCGTTCTTCCTTCCGTGAAGGCTTGTCGGTTCTTGAATACTTCATTTCGTCTCACGGTGGTCGTAAAGGTCTTGCCGATACGGCGCTCAAAACTGCCGACTCGGGTTATCTTACAAGACGTCTTGTCGACGTATCTCAGGACGTAATCGTTCGCGATGAGGATTGTTGCGAAGGTCAAAAGCCGAAGGGCACATACACCACAGCCATTATGGAAGGCAATCAGGTCATCGAGTCGCTTACAGACCGTCTTAACGGCAGATTTGCAGCCGAGGACGTGTACTATCCCGAGGGACATCCTCAGGCTGGGCAAATTATCGTTGCTTGCAACGAGCTCATCACCGAGGACCTTGCTATCGCTATCGAAAAGGCAGGTATCCAAGGCGTAAGTATCCGTACCGTACTCACTTGCAAGGCTAAGCATGGCGTTTGCGTAAAATGCTACGGCAAAGACATGTCGGGCTCTGCGCCTGTAAGAGTGGGCGAGGCTGTCGGAATTATTGCAGCTCAGTCAATCGGTGAGCCGGGTACACAGCTTACCATGCGTACATTCCACACGGGTGGTGTCGCAGCAGCAGAAGATATAACTCGAGGTTTGCCGCGTGTCGAAGAATTGTTTGAAGCACGTAAGCCCAAGGGTGTTGCTATAGTAGTTGAGCACGGCGGTGTTATCAGCATTGTCGAAAAGGACGGTAAGCGTGACATTATCGTTAAGCGCGAGGATGGCAAAGAGGAATCTTACTCAATTCCGTACAGCGCTAAGCTTAAGCCAAATATCACAGAGGGCGCAACCGTAATGAGCGGTGACGCACTCACCGAAGGTCCTATCAACCCGCACGACATATTACGTACAAAGGGCCGCAAGTATGTTCAGGACTATATCTTACGCGAAGTTCAATCCGTTTACCGCAGCCAAGGCGTGCAGATCAACGACAAGCACATCGAGGTTATCGTAAGACAGATGCTCAAAAAGGTAAGAGTAGAGGATAGTGGCGACACCGATTTGTTGCCCGGTGCTATGGTTGACCTTTCGGCATTCGACGAGGCTAACTCCGCGGCTATGGAAAACTACGGCCGTCCGGCAGTAGCTAAGCACACCTTGCTCGGTATCACCAAGGCAGCACTTGCAACCGACTCGTTCCTTTCGGCGGCTTCCTTCCAGGAGACGGCAAGAGTTCTTACCGAGGCTGCTATCAAGAACAAGGTTGACCCGCTTATCGGTCTTAAGGAAAATGTCATCATAGGTAAACTTATTCCTGCCGGCACAGGTATGAAGAAGTACAAGAACATTTATCCGCAAGAGGCTACTGACAGATCAGAGCGCGAAATGGAAGCACGCATCGCCGATATCAATGAGTAGTATGGACGAAAAAAAGGTTATCGAAAAGCAAACTACGCTGCCCAAAAAGCCTGTACCCGATAAAAAGGCAAAAGAGCAAAGGGAAGTGGAAAACTTTAAGCGTAAATACTTTGATTATTACGACGATATCAAAATTTCCGTTCGCGAAGATTGGTGAGGACTTAAAGCCTTAAGTAAATAAATATCTTTAGTAAAGGATAAAAAATTTAAACCCGAGTGTAACCCACTCGGGTTTTGCTATATTTTTCGTTTGAGAATAATAACAAAATAATCGCCTTATCATAGGCTTCCACCTTGAGGGACTTGGCACGAAGCGCATGATGAGGGTGACTATAAATTAATGGATAAAGTTATTTACATCTATAAAATGTAACTTAGCATATTTCTTACTCTAAAAACCGCCAAAATCCTCAAATACAAAAGTGCAAGCGTTACTTGACAAAAAGCAAGCGCTACTTGGTAGACAAATTCGGATTTCCATGTAATAATCGACATAGTAAATGCGGCGCAAAGTCGCACCAAAGGAGGATTTACGTGAAAAAATTTATCTTAGTAGCTTTACTGCTTATTGCTTGCACTATGGTTGGTGCGCTTGCCTCATGCGAGTCGTCTGAGTATAGGGAGAAAATTGCCGGTACTTATTATGCTTATTTTTATAGCTCAAATCAAGGCGGCTATGTAGTTAATAAAGACAACTATATAACCATTAGCCCCAATGGTAAATGCACCTATGATTTATCATATATTGCTGCGTCAAATGGGCTTGATCCGGAAGGGTATAAAGGAAAAACGACTTATAAATATAATGGGAAGAAATTTAAATTAAATATTTTGCTTAGGGACGCAGTTATAAACGATAAAGTAATAAGATTAGGTAGGTGGTACTTTTGCCAAGAAAATTCGCTACCTTATGAGACCTATGATAACGTTAAATATATAAGATATGATGACGATAATTATCAGGTTTTTGGCTTAGTAAACAATTATGTTACTTCTGTCAATATACTTACTCATTATAATGGCGTTAAGGTAACAAGCTTTGTGGAGCGAGCGTTTACGGGCAGCAAATTGGAAAACGTAACAATCCCCGACACGATAGTCGAGATAGGCGATCAAGTATTTGAAAATTGCTCGGAGTTAAAGAACGTTACATTTATGGGTGAGATAACTAAAATAGGGCTTAGAACTTTTAAGGAGTGCATAAGCCTAAAGGATATTACGATTCCCGATAGCGTTACGGCAATAGGAGATAATGCATTTGTAGGGTGTGAGAGCTTAAAGAGCATAGTAATCCCCAATAGCGTAAAAAAAGTTGGGAATGCTTTATTTTTTAAATGTTTCAATTTAGAAAGTGTAACCCTCCCGGACAGCTTGACAAGCATAGAGGGTGGAATGTTTTTAAATTGTGAAAGTTTAAAAAGTGTTAATTTGCCCAATGGAATAACCGAAATAGGTTCGGGAGCTTTTGCAGGCTGCAAAAGTCTAAATAACATAACTATCCCAAGTAGTGTAACGAGTATATGTTCAAGTGCATTTAGTAAATGTGAAGAATTAAAATCTATAATAATTCCTAACAGCATTACAAGCATCGGCGAAAATGCTTTTGGATATTGCTTTGATTTTGAAATTTACTATCAAGGTAATATTGCAGGTTGGAATGATATTGCAAAAGCCGATAATTGGAATAAAGAGGCAGTCAACTATACGATTCATTGCTTAGACGGGTATATAGTTTTTGAATAATAAGATTACACAAACAAAAAAGCGAGGGTGTCCTCGCTTTTTTGTGTATCGAATATTCTTTATTTGTCTACTTTTACGCTTCGATTTTTTCGGTTAAGTAGTTTGCTAACTCGTCGATTTTTATGCGGATTTGCTCCATTGTGTCGCGGTCGCGCACGGTAACGGTTCCGTCCTCGAGCGTATCAAAGTCAACGGTGATGCAATAGGGAGTACCTATTTCGTCTTGACGGCGATAGCGCTTGCCGATCGAGCCGCTAAGGTCATAAGCGCAGTTGAACTTCTTGACAAGCATCTTATAAATTTCGTCGGCTTTTTCGGACAAATTCTTTTGGAGCGGAAGTATTGCTGCCTTATACGGTGCAAGCTGCGGATGGAAGTGCATCACCACGCGAGTGTCGCCGCCCTCCAAAGTTTGCTCTTCGTACGCATTGCAAAGAAATGCGAGCGTTGCGCGGTCTGCGCCGAGCGACGGCTCTATGCAGTAAGGCACATACTTCTCGTTGGTGACTGGGTCGGTGTACTCCATGCTCTTGCCCGACTTCTTTTCGTGACAACGTAAGTCGTAGTCGGTGCGGTCTGCAACGCCCCAAAGCTCGCCCCAGCCGAACGGGAATTTGAACTCAAAGTCGGTCGTTGCCTTGGAGTAGAACGCAAGCTCCTCCTTATCGTGGTCGCGTAGTCTGAGGTTTTCTTTTTTTATGCCGTATTTAAGCAGCCAGTTGTGGCAAAAGTCCTTCCAATAATAGAACCATTCGAGGTCTGTGCCCGGCTTACAGAAAAATTCAAGTTCCATTTGCTCAAACTCTCTGATACGGAAGATGAAGTTGCCCGGAGTAATTTCGTTACGGAACGATTTTCCTATCTGGCCTACGCCGAAGGGGATCTTGTTGCGCGTCGTGCGGGCAATGTTTTGGAAGTTGACAAAGATACCCTGAGCTGTTTCTGGGCGGAGGTAAACGGTGCTTGCGCTGTCCTCGGTAACGCCCTGGAAGGTCTTGAACATAAGGTTGAACTTCTTTATAGATGTAAAGTTGCTCTTGCCGCATACGGGGCATGGAATTTTGTTCTCGGTGATATATTCCTCGAGCTGATTGTTGTCCCAGCCTGTAATGCTGACATTTTTGCCCTTGCGAGCAATGTAATTCTCGACAAGGTCGTCGGCACGATGACGGGATTTGCACTCCTTGCAGTCCATAAGCGGGTCGGAAAATCCGCCGATATGACCGCTCGCCTCCCAAACCGAGTTGTTCATAAGGATGGCGCAATCAACGCCTACATTGGTGGTCGAGCGAGTAACAAATTCGTTCCACCACGCTTTTTTTACATTATTCTTAAGCTCGACGCCGAGCGGGCCGTAGTCCCACGCATTTGCGAGGCCGCCGTAAATTTCGCTGCCCGGATACACAAAGCCGCGGCCTTTGCACAGCGCTACGAGTTTGTCCATAGTTAGTTCTGCCATAATAACTCCTGAAAATAAAGTCACTAAAAAGTGTAATAAAAACGCAAAAAAAAGTCAAGCAAAAATAAAATAATTTTTGGCACACATTTGCCGCTAATTCAATATTATGACAGTAGATATATCTGTTTCACTTAGTTACGGGCGGCGCCACCCGATACAAAAGATAAATTTACCAAAGATAAAGGTCGGAGAGGGGAATGTTTTGGCCAAGCAAACCTCTCTCCGCCGGAGATTATCTAAAAATATCAAACAAGGAGGAATTAAACGCTATGTTCGGCGGAGGAAACGATTTGTTTATTCTCTTACTGCTAATTTGCTGCTGCGGTAACAAGGATAATGGTTGTGGTTGCGGCTGCGGAATCGATAGAAGAAACGGCGATTGCTGTGATCTTATTCTTTGGTTCATTTTGTTTAACTGCATTTGCGGTGACAAAAACAGCTGCTGCAAATAAAATGTAAATACATACTTAATGCGGCTTAACGGCTACGACGGTTGTCGTAGCTTTTTTGTCTATTTATTATATGAATTTGCCGCACTAAATGTGCTACTATTATATAAAAATGCTTGCAAAACATAAATGCGAATGATATAATACATTGCGCGGAAGTTGCAATCCGATTTCTTTTGGCTAATTGCATTGCTCCGCGGTAAACGCCTTAGGCGGATATTTTTTAGTCCGACCGTAAAATGGGCTTTTATGTAATTTTTTTGCTACGGGTATCTATATGAACCCGATGGAGGTTTTATGAACGAAAAGAAGTTTTTTTCGACAAGGAATATTACATACCTTGCAGTCTTAATGGCGCTTGTCATTTTGTTTCAAGTGCTTAGCAGTTTTATGAAGATAGGGGAAGCGAGCTTGTGCCTTGTACTTGTACCGATAGTTCTCGGAGGCATATTGCTTGGCGTGAAAGCGGGGATTTTCCTTGGATTAACTTTTTCGATTGTTGTACTTATCAGTTTACTTGGTAATCCACTGTCTATGGCAATTATGGCAGAACACCCCGTGTTCTTTCCGCTTTCTACCTTGTTTAGAGGGATGGCGGCAGGTGTCGTTCCCGCATTGCTGTTTAAGCTGGTAGCAAAAAAGAACAAGTATGTTGCTACGTTTGTAGCTGCGGCAGCCGCCCCCATAGTCAATACAGGCATTTTTATTCTCAGTATGCTCGCTATGAGCGGAGCTCTTATGAACGTTATGGGAGATGCTTATCCGGAATCAAGCGCGCTGTATGTGATTATTGTAGTTTTAGTCAGTTTTAACTTCTTTATAGAGTTTGCACTCAATATTATTCTTTCGCCAGCTATATTTACTGTTACAAAAGTGGTCGAAAGGCGCAGAAACAGAGGATAAGATAATGATAATAGCACTTGATGTAGGTAATACAAATACAAAAATAGGTATTTTCGACGGGGACGAGCTCGTCGAAAGTTTAAGGCTGTCAAGCTCTATGAGTAAGACGGGTGACGAATACGGCTTTTATCTTGTAGGCATGCTCAAAAACAAGGGTATTACTCCGGACGATATTGACGGCGGCATTATAAGCAGCGTCAATCCCAACCTTAACTATACATTTGAGCATATGCTCGACTATTATTTGG
>JAFLVB010000010.1 GCA_022508465.1 Clostridiales bacterium | reverse complement strand
AAGCAATTCTTCGCAAAAGTGCGATTTTACGCAAGGGGGGAAGGGAGGAGGTTATACACAATCCCCTTAGTCTGCTCACAAGCCCGCAGCCAGCTCCCCTTACTAATGGGAGCCTTAAAGCTCGCTTTGCTCGGCTAAAGAGGGTGACTTAATAATCGCTCTGCCATTAGCCGAAAAGATGGATTGACAAAGTTATAAAATGGCGAGAACCCGAGTTAATTTAAAAGCAGCTATTTTGGGCATTTTTAATAAAGATTATAAGTTGCTATCTTTACTATCAAAAATGTCATTTTTATTTGACAAGACAATTTTCAATCACGACATAAGGCGCACCTAATATCTGCCAAATATTTTTTTAAAAAAACCCTTGCATATCTCTTGAATTTTTGTTTTACTTGTGGTAAAATATATATGTGTAATTTTATAGTATAGAGGAGTCTTACTATGGACGAACAGAAAAAACAAAAGACTAATAAAATAGTCAATATTGTAGTAAATGTGGTAGTGGGGGTAATACTTGTTGTTGCTTTACTTGTCACGATCAATAACATTACCTCCAAAAAGCAGGGGTATACATCCATGTTCGGTACAGCCTACATGGTAGTACAGTCAGAGTCTATGAGCGGCGGCGTTATGCCCGAGGAGTTCGTGGGCACCGATAAGCTGCTCGGCTTCGAGAAGGGCGACCTCATAAAGGTCAAGGTCCTCAAGAGCGCCGAGGCAAGGCGTAACCTCGAAGAAGGCGACATCATTTCCTTCATGGTCGAGGAGACCGTCAACGGCGAAAGAGTACAATTTATCAACTCCCACCGTATTGTCGAAATAGGCAATATCGATGGCGTGGTTAGTTACAAGACCAAGGGTGATCACAACACCGGTCGCGATAGCTATTGGGTTACGGCTGACGAATCTGCAAGCGGACTTTACTGCGTTATAGGCGTTGTTACAGGTAACGCCGGCGCGATCGGAAAGATCCTTAACTTCTTTAACTCGTCAAACGGTTTCCTTGCGTGCATTGTAATTCCGTCTTTCCTTATCGTTATTTACTGCGCTTTTAACCTTGTTCGCGAAATCCTCAAGGTTAAAAAGGCAAACGCTTCGGTAAACAAGGCTAAGTACGAGGAAGAACTTATTGCTAAGCTCCGCGCTCAGGGCGTGCAAATCCCTGCAGATATGGGTGGCACAACTGCTCCCGCGGAACAATCGGCACCGCCTGCGGAAAAGTCCGAAGGTGAGAAGCCGACGGAAGAGGCGAAATAACAAGGTTTTCTTTTAGCCCTCCACCTTGAGAGAAATGGGAGCACGAGCAGGTACTCTGCTAACGCTCCGTATCGTTCGACACTTTGTGCCTCGGCTAAGGTGGGTGAATAAAAAACCTCAGGGAAATGATGAGAATATTATATTAGGGGACTTATATGGGTGATTTTGCTCAATATTACGTCGATTTTTTGTGGTATCTGCTGCAAAATATTTGGGCGTTCATCAGCAGCATAGGTAAAGCTTTCTACAAATTCTTTATACAGGATATAGGCTTTTACTTTAAGCAGCTCGGCAACGCGTTAGGCACATTCGACTGGATGGCGTGGATTGTGCTTATCCTTATCGTTGCCATAAATTCGACTTTTATATTCTTTTTGGGCTATCGTCTTGTTCAGCTCATACGCCGCTACATTATTTTCCGCGGTGAGGCTGTCGAAAAGGACAAACTCGTCGAGGAAATTGCGCGCTTAAGAGAGCAGGCTGACCAGCTCGTAAAGGAAAAGAGTCAGATTTTCGCGCTCAAGCTCAACGTCGATACCAGCGAAGAATTGGCATCCTCGGCGCAGGATTTGCTGCCGGCAGGTCAGGAAGAACAAGTCGACGCAGGCGAGAGCCGATTTACAAAACTTATCAATTTGGACGAGAAGTACGCTCGCGAGCCAAACATAGTCTTTATGGAAGACTCGGATATGCTCAATCTTGAGGAAATCGTTGAACGATTCGTCAACTTTGCGGCTTCTCAGCTTAAACTGTACTATCCCAAGGAGACCATAAGGCTGTGGTTTGCAGGTCTTGCAACATCCCATCTCCTTATCCTCGAAGGTATATCTGGTACAGGTAAAACGAGCTTGCCGTATGCAATGGGTAAGTTCTTTAAAAACGAAACTGCAATTTGCTCCGTTCAGCCGTCCTGGCGTGATAGAGCAGAGCTTATCGGTTACTTCAACGAATTCACCAAGAAGTTCAACGAGACCGACTTCCTTGCCCGCGTTTACGAATGTACATACCGAGATGACCCCAACTTTGTCGTTCTCGACGAAATGAACATCGCGCGTATCGAGTACTACTTTGCAGACTTTTTGTCTATCATGGAAATGCCCGATTACAGCGAGTGGAAGGTCGACATCGTTGCTGCGCCCAGCCCGTCCGACCCTGCGAACATCGTTTACGGTAAACTTCTTATTCCGCAAAACGTTTGGTTTGTCGGCACCGCGAACAACGACGACTCGACATTCACAATTACAGATAAGGTTTATGACCGTGCAATTACACTTGAGATCAACCAAAAGGCAAATTACTTTGATGCGCCCATAACCGAAGCACTCAACTGCACGCAGACCTATCTTGCGCAGCTGTTTGACCAAGCTCATCAGGAATATTCGATTTCCGAAGAGAATAAGGAAAAGATTAAGCTACTCGATAACTTTATAATGCAGAAGTTCAAGGTTACGTTTGGTAACCGTATCATGAAGCAGCTTCGCTTGTTCGTCCCGGCTTATATGGCGTGCGGCGGCACAGAGATTGGTGGTATTGACTTCATTGTTTGCTCCAAGATCTTGCACAAGTTCAAAGCGCTCAACCTCCCGTTCCTTACCAAGGAGCTAAGTGAGCTTAGCACATTCCTTGACAAGACGTTCGGCAAGGGTGAAATGAGTAAGTGCCTCGAGTACATCAAAGAGCTTCAAAAGATGTCATAGTTCATAGGTAATTATTATGGAAGAACAGTTTTTAAGCAATTTTATACAGAAATTTCAGGGCGACGAGGAGCTTTATAATAAGTTCCTCGATGCTTTACGTTCGGGCAACAACAAGGTGTTCCATAACTTTGTTGCCGAGCGCTTTGCCCTCGACGATAAGTGGATTTATACGATAGAGGGTGTGCTGTTCTCTATCGAGACGATCGTGCGCAATCCGCGCAGATTCATTAAGGAGGATCACGAGGTCGTTGCTGTCGAAAAGGCAAAAAGGACAAATGCGAATACAGTTCGTCATCTTGCCTCGCACACGCAGAATATCCAGGCTTTTACTGAGAACAACGTGCGTCCAAGCAAGGTGCTCGTTACCGAAATAGAAGAGGACCTCGCTATTTACGAAAACAGATTTGTCTATGCGCTTATCGAAAGAGTCTATGACTTCGTTGAAAGGCGCTATTCGGAGATTAGTGACAAGGCTAAGAATTTTGACAAGACCAACCTTAAAATGCACTCGGCATTTAAAATGGGCGAAAGCGACTTTGAGTGCAGCTTCGACATAAAGGTTAATAAACCTTCGGATGACGAGGAAGCTGCGGCAAAGCTAAACGAGCAGCTTGAGAAAATCGATTTTATTCGTAGGCGAATACATATAATTAAAAATTCGGAATTCTGCCGCATAATGGCTAAGGCAAAGCCTGTCAAGCCGCCCATCCAAAAGACCAATATGCTCCGTATGAACGTCGACTATCGCAATTGCTATCAGTTGTGGTTGTTCATTTCTTCGTACAATACGATGGGATATTCTGCCGAAATCACCGAAAAGGTGCTGCCGGTAGAAGGCGATTATTATGATGATTTGACCGCTATCAATACGCTTGCACTCGAATCACTTGTGCTCGACGGCAATCTCAGGCGTGACGAGTATGCGAGTCTCCCCATTACAAAGCGCACAGAGCGCCACTACAAGGTTGTCCAAAACTATAAGTACGACCCAGACTTTGGCGCAGATACCAACGAGCAGGGCGAGGACGCTGTCAACGAGTATTACTTCCGCCAGATGCGCAACGAGCTTATTCGCGCAATCCGTCGCAATCAGATGGAGGAGGATAAAGAGCTCGACCTCAACTTCCGCCACTTTTTCCGCGCAATCGCCAAGATTAACGGCGAGATGTACAAGGACATCATCACGTCCGAGTACGAAAAGCAGCCCAAGGGCAGAACGGCGATTCAAGCTAAAGAGGCTGCGGTCAAAAATCAGAAGGTGCTGCTAAAAAGATATCACCAGCTTGCGCAGCTGCAAAAGCAGGAGCTTGAAAAGACGCTAAAGCTCGAAAAGCGCGAAATCTTAAAGCTCGAAAAACTGCAAAAGGACCTCGCAAAAGAAAAGAAGCGTAGGATTGATAATATAGAAAAGAATAAGACTAAAAAGCTTAAGGCTCTCGAGGCCCAGACTCGTCTTGCGCAGAAGACTGCCGACAAGTACGAGAAGGAACGTCGCGAGGCAGATGCGGCTAAGGAGGCTAAGCGCGAGGAGCGTTTGCGCCAGCGCCGTGAAAAGGCTAAGCGCGATCGCGAGCTGAAAAAGCTGCAAGAGCTAAAAGACAAATACGATGGAGAAACCAAATAAGAAGCAAGTATATTCCTTGGTCAGTCTGGTGCTGTCGGTGGCGATATTCGGCCTCGCGCTGTACGTGTTTATAACGTCGGTTTCGGCGCGGTCAAAAAACGGACAGGCGGAAATCTTCGGATATTCGTTTGCTATCGTGGTGACAGACTCCATGTCCCCCGAAATTAAGGTCGGCGATCTGATTATCGTCAAGAGTTGCGACATTACCGACATAAAGGAGGGGGATAACGCCGTATTTTTAGGGTTAAACGGAACCTTCAAGGATAAGCGAGTTGTCCATCGCGTGGTCGGCGTGTACGAAGGCGTGAACGAAATTGGCGATAAATCCATATATCTCGAAACCTGGGGCATAAGCAATCCTAAGTACGACGACGATTATGTGTACTCGACCAACTTTATCGGCAAGGAGATTTTCCACTCCACGTTTTTAGGCGCAATAATGTCGTTTTTGCGAGTTCCTATAAACTGGTTGTATCTGGTTATAATTTTCGGTGTGATATATTTTGCGGTAAAGCAAAGCAAAAATATCATCAAGCTTGTCAAAGACAAGGGGCAAAAGCCCCATGAAGATTTGGACGTAACTAAGGAGAATGACGCCCATATGCACGGGGAATCGTCTCAAGATGAAGAGAAATTTGAAACGGAAGAAGTAACTGAGAGCCAAGAGAAGGCTCCCCTGTGCAAGATCTGGCAGCGCCTAAAGAGCAGACTGATGGGCTGTTTTAATAGTCATAAACGTACGGATATGTCAGAAATTGACATTAACGCGCAAGAGCAGCCCGAGAATAGTGAGTCTAAAGACGTTCCAGCCCAAGCGGAACAAAAAGAACTTGCGGTGCCTGAAGAAATCACTAAGTCGGACGAAATAACGGAGTGTCAAGAGAAAATACCAGAAGGACAAGAAGAGTTAGTTACAGACATTAAAGACGACATAACTAATGATAAAGATATAGAGAGCAATCAAAGATAAATAAATAAGATACAAAAGAGCACCCCCGCGACTTCCGCGGGGGTGTGGACGTATGTGACCTTATTGGTCCTCCTCCTAATGTATAGCAGATAAAAGCGAACTAAGTTTGCTTAGCAGGGGGAGGGTGGCACACTCAGCCGAGCGAAGCGAACGCCGCGGAGTTGAATCCATTGTTTTGTTTAGGAGTGTGGGATGTAGCCTCCAACCGTTGTTTTGTATAGGAGAGAGTGGGATAGCAGCCTCCAACCGTAAAAAATAGGCTTTCCCCTCGATGCCTTCGGCAGGTGGGAGCTTTTTTAGAGGTCAATATTAATCAAAAAAACCTCGCGGGGAGCGAGGTTTTTTTGGTTAAAGATCTTAGTTATTAGATAGTGGGTGAATAAAGTCCGGAATAACGAAAGGATCTGGTATGACGATGCCGGATTGGGTGATGGAAACATCATCGTCCTTTGTAGTAATAGTAATCTTTGCCATTTCGGGAGACGCACTGTTGTCGCTTTTTGGATCTAGTTGGACAAGCTCATAATGGTCTTTGTTGGATGATTTATATTGGGCGTAGATTGTGTAGCCGTTACTATCGGGTTGACCGGAGCTATCGGGCAGCTGCTCTTGACGGAAGTAGTAAGAGGTGACTGTGTGCACGGAATTTTCGTCCGTGTCATTAAAGCTAAGTCTTACGCCTGTGGGAATGTATGTATTCCTTGTTGGATCATAGATAAATTTACCGTAGTTAGTTGAGTTTGGATCTTGCTCTATATAAGTATTGTTATATATAAAGTCGATAAACTTAACTATTGCATCGCCATTGCCAGATTCCTCGCCGTCGCCGTTAAGCGCACTTGCACCAAGGTCAAGATAGAGAAGATAAGGTGTGTAATTGGTGCCACCAAAAATTACAAACTCTACGTTGCCGGCCTCAATGTCGGCTTGTGACACCGCCCATTCATAATAAAACATAACGTACGCCGGTAATCTCTGCATTAAGACTGCGGTCATTTTAATACTATCGTTGTCGAAGGAAGCCGACCCATCGGCGTGTATCGGCCTTTCTAGTTTAAATAACGTAAAGGCTTGATCGAATTCTGTGGCATACATTACAAATCTAATCACACCTGCCTGTGAGGGTTTGAACCAGATACCGTTATTGGGAAGAGCGACACCTCCCGTCATGCGATAGAATTGACCAAAATAATCATCTTTAGCAGTATAAGTAACACCCATTGGTCTTTTGGTGCTATCGGCAGTTTTAACCTTTACGTAATCATGATCAGAACTGGCGCGGGTTGCCTGAACTCTGTCACTATAATCAGACGAACCGGCTGCCTGCTTTAAATAAATCGAATTGGGATTGGATTCAATAATCGGACTTGCGAATGGGATACTGGAGGTTGCCTCTATAATGATTTTGGGATAAGGTTGATTATAAGTATCAGTATTAGCACTGTTATTAGCTTTAAACGTATATTCATGAATCCAACCGCTTGTAACTGATACTGTCACTTGCTTATATTGATTGTTCCCATCCGGGTCATAGGTAAGATTTCCGTTATTGTCAATGTGATAGGGTATTTTTTCGCCCGTAATATTGTTATTTCCGTCGAGAGCATAGGCGCCCTCGGTCGTTATTACGTAACCATTTTTATCGGTGTAATAATCACCCTTTACGTAATTCCCACTAATACCATCGTTGGCGTATAATATACCGTCATTGCCAAAAAATGCTACATCCTTGTATTCCCAGTCTTGTTTGTCATACAAAATATATCCGTCGAATTCGCCGTCTTTGTTGTGTAGATAGTAACCTTTCAAGTCTTCATATACGGTTGGATCCGAAGTGTAATACCACTCGTCGTTATACATGGCGTAGCCCGTTCCGTTTATTATGCCTACCTTTCTGACTGTCATTGAGCGGCCATTGATAACGTACGACCAAATATCGCCAGACTTCTGTATTTTATAATATCTACCGTTAATATAATGGTAGAACATATTATTATCAGTAGCGTCGTAATAATAGCCCTCTTCGGTTATTGCATGATTGTTTGCATCAAAACCGTAAGGCGTAACGTATCTTCCGTTATCGTTTATAATCCTTTTGCCATCTGCGTCCACGTAATACCAGGTGCCGTTTATATTCTTCAAATAAACGTCTGCCGTAGCGGTGTAGTAACACCCGTTTGAGTTTATTGCATAATCGTTGTCATCAAAGTCATTGGGACCGATACTGATATACTGACCACCTACGAATATCATTGGGTTGCCGTTGATGTCGTAATACAGAAGTGATCCGCCCGTCTTTTGATATACGCCGGGTTGATATACTTCGGGGTTTATATAATACATGCCGCCGTTATCAATTGCAGCGGTTAAAGCGTAGCCGTTGGGGTCAATGAAGTAAATTGGCGGCTCGTGCTCCCACCCGGACGTTCCTATAACATAGGTGCCGTCTGCGCGCCTATAGAAACCATTGACCACCTCGTAGAAGTCAGTTACATCAAACCTATCTACTCCGTTTTCTTTGAGTGCGTAGCCCTCAGAGTCAACTCCGTATATGGGCTCGCGGAAGCCGTCGAGTGCACTGATGTAGCGCTTTTCACCGTCGACGAAATAAAACAGATAATTTTTTCCGTCTATTACGTCAATCAAATTCCCGTCGATATAGTAGTAGTAAGTTGGGCCGGTTTCATTGTTAATTGCACGACCGCTTGAATCAAGAGCATATACAGGAGTACTCCATCCGTCCACGTTACCTATATAGTAAGAATGGTTGGTTTCAAAGTAAATATGGTCGTCGTTGAGTATATAATTATAGCGGTCGACGAGAGTACCGTCGGTGTGGTAGCTGTGCCCGTGTTCATCCACGGGTGTGCCGTCTGCGGATTTAAGACCACTGCCATACGTTTGGCCGTTCCAGGATATCTGTCCGAAATAAGACCATTGATTTTGTTCTGATTTCTCCGGGTCTCCCCAAATATCACCACGAGGGATAGTGCTGCTGGCCCCAATTTCATTCCAAGAGTTTGTCTGCACTTGCACGCCAGTAAAGTTGTCTATTGTTTGGCCTGCCTCATAGTTTACAAGAGCTCTAATTTTGGGGGGAAGCTTAGCAAAAGTTGTCGGATCAATGGGAGCAAAGCCGAAACTTGACTGATAGTTAGAGTTCTTCCAATCATTAGGCTGCGTATATATCCAGTTGGGCGTTACGCGGTTGCCCTCAAAGTAATCGGAATCAAGCCTCTCACCCGTAGCGTCATCGACGTAGACTAAGTCTACCGACTTAAGCGGAGCTGTAAACTTTATTGTTAAATTTTGTATCTCTGTTTTATTGCCGAGGAGGTATCCCGTATTGTCCCTTGCAACTACTTCGTAGGGTTTGGAATCAAATTTGACGATGCCATCCGCTGCAAAGGCAAGCTTTTCACCCACTCCCGGTGACCATTGGCCGTTTGAATTAGTCACGGCAGGGAGCATCCAGGAACTTGGAATGGAATTGCCATTCGCATCGTACTTTACCTTCGCTATCTCTTCAAGACGTGCTATCAAACTGCTGGTATTTAACGTATTGCCGAAATAGTTACCCGGATTTTCTCCGCCTACACCCGAACCAAAAATGTCTGTGTTGTTTTCCAGTGTTTTGGGGTCGATTATGCCGATTATGCTATTGTAGGTTTGATAGTTGCCTCTCCTTACGGCAAGGGCACCGCCATAGACGCCAATGGATTGGACTTTAACATCTTCGCCAACATAGCCGACTGCAAGTCCGACGCCCTTTTTGTTTTTCTCCTCCGGACGGTCATCATTACTCGCGTATTCTGTGTTTACGCCGGCAGCTCCTTTTAGAGCAACTTCAACGGTGGGATTTACCAAAATAAAGTTGGATATCGAGGCTTGATATTTTTTATATTCCTCGTCGCCTTCTTGAGCGGCGGCTGATTCTTTTTGGTATTTTTGGTATTCTTTTGAATTTGCCGTATTGCCGAAAAGACCTACAGCATTGGAAAACTTGTATTTATCAGCTGCAAAGTTGCCGAAAAGTACATTTTTATTAGTTGAGATTACAAGATTGCTTATTGCATAGCCCTTGCCGTTAAAAACGCCTATGAATGGATATTCCGCATTACCGATAGGGGGGAGGACTACGATTTTTTTGCCTATCGTCATATCTATGTCATTAGCAAGCTCAAAATGATAGATTATGTCTTTGTTGCGTCTCGAATCTTCTTCGTTGAAAAGTCCGGTGGTTTGCAGCCAAGCAAGGTTGAACATATGGGAGCTGTTTGTTATACCAAATGGACCTGTGGATATATCCCAGTCGGACCACTCATCATTATCGGGGTCCCAGGGTGTGTGATCACTCTTCTTTAGTTTGGTACCAGTGCCATCACCATAGGCAAAGTATGCGCCTAGGGAGTGGCCGAGAATATCCAATTTATAGCGTTGTTGAATAAACCAAGCAAAAGCCACGCCGGTTGCATATACGGCAACAAACAGCGCAAATACTAAACTAAATGTTTTAAAGCCTATTTTCTTGGTCATAGTGTTTCCTCTTTAATTATTTTTTCCTATTTCAAATAGCATATCGTATCGAAATATAATCGGGGTACTCAGAGTAAGCTCAGTCTCGTCGGAGAAGAAGTGAAGCAAAAGTGAATACAGCGAGGTGATTTGATCCGGGATGTAGTCCATAATGTAGTAGAAATGATAAACGGTTTCTTTCCCGGTTGCGGTTGGCACTATATAGTTTTTCGCAGTATCGCCGCGAAATTCGATGGAAGGATCCTTCTTTTTACTGTCCTCTAAGCCATCAAAATAATTATAGATATCATTGTCTTTTGTTAAAAAGCTATATTCCGGTGCCTTTAGGGTGAATTGGCTTCCTTTACTAAGTTTGAAATCGTCACTGCTAGTAGTAAGCGGGAAATCGTTACTATTATTGTCGTCCACGAGCACTTCCTGAAAATAAACTACATTGGAAAGATTGTTGTCTTCAATGTATTTTTTAAAACTTGAGCTATTATATACTTCGTTCGACGTTGTGTTGAGCTTTAGATAAAAGTTGCCGGTTTTAGCGAAGGTGATTTGGATATCCATCAGTACGGCGGTAGTTTCGTTGTACAGGCCAAAATCGGGTCTGTAGTCGGGCATGATCGGTGCTTCGCTTTCCTCTTCCTCGTCGTCATCTTTGTCAAATTTATAGCGATCTACTTTGTCCTCGACTTTGTAGTAAAGCTCTTTGTTTTCGTCTTTGGATGGAGCATGGTAAGTAAGGTTGTAGTAGGTGACGTCAAAGCTTAGCACATCGCCAGAAACTATACTGGCGTTTATGCCGTCGGACCTAACTTTTTCGTTGGTGGTGAACCAGGCGTAAACGGTAAATATCGCAAGCGCTATCGCTGCGACTAAACACGCTGAGGAAAATATAATTTGTTTTTTTCCGTATTTCATTTACGCCTACCTTGAATTATTTAATATTAATAGTGTTGCAAAGTCGTTACGCACCACGTATCTATGTGGATTGTCAGAGTAAACCTTGCCGTCAATGGACGCTTTTACTTATCGTATGCACCGATAGTAATAGTTTTATTTGCCAAATGTCGCTCACGAGGGGAGGTCGGAGACTTTAATTGTCCCCTCATGGATTAGATCGAGCATTTTGTGCGAAATATCAGGGTCGAATTGCGAGCCCGAGCCTTTTTCGAGTTCGGACAGCACTTGGTCATTGCTTAGTCGTGTGCGGTAAACTCGGTCGCTCGTCATTGCGTCGAAGGCGTCCGCCACCGCGATTATCCTTGCGATATACGGGATATCCTCGCCCTTGAGTCCGGCGGGATAGCCCTTGCCGTCATAGCGCTCATGGTGATAGAGCACGCTGTCGTGTAGCCCTGGGACTGTCTTGATGTTTTTGATTATGTCGCCGCCAATGCTGGAGTGGCCCTTCATTATGTTAAACTCTTCGTCTGTCAAGCGTCCCGGCTTATTGAGGATTCCATCGGGGACGCCGATCTTGCCTATGTCATGGAGTAGTGCTATTTTGCGGATGTTTTCGACCTCTTCCGGGCTAAATCCCATAGCTTCGGCGAGTTGGACAGCATAGGTGGACACTCTGCGCGAGTGGCCCTCGGTGTAAGAGTCCTTTGCATCGATCATGTTCGCCATGGTGGTTAGAGTCTGCAACGACAAGGCCTGTATGCGCTCGTTCTTCTCATCGACAGTTTTAAGATATTCATAGTTCTTTTTGGTAATGCTGTCGTACAGCCTGGAAGCGAAATAACATCCACCAAAGCACAGTAAGATAAGTGCGATCTGAATCTCTGCGTCCTTGCTGTTTGTTATATCAAGTAGTCCTGAATTATACCTTACTATAATCGAGACAATATTGATAAGGAGCGCGGCTATGCCGGTACAAAGAATCAATTTGGGGTGGTGGTATAGTGTCAAAAGCGACAACATCGGCAGTATGTATGTAAACACCATGCTCGTTTTCCCCGTGATCATTACGAATAAGTACATCACGAAGTAGCCCGGTACGATGTAGTAGCACAGCCTCTGCCAATCAGGCTTCTTGCAGTAGATGATTACCGCGATGAGCAAGGGGATAACTGCAATGGGCACGATGGCGAGTAAATACGTCAACGTTATTCCATCCTTTATGAATTCCACCGTGTATGTAGCCAGCAGAGCTACGACAATAATCATCCAGCCTATAATCATATCGCGGTTGATTGTCTTAAAATGTAACCTCGCTGTTTCATCTTGAATGCTGTTTTTTTGATTCATAATCGCTTCTCCTTCGTTGAAGTCCCTAAAACGATATTTCTTCATATATTATTGTAGCACATTCTATATAAAAAGTAAATTGTTTTTTTATAAGTTTTTTTGAGAATATACGGATTTTTATAGTCATAATTCTTTGCAAAGATAAAACTTAAAAAAATTAAAAAATTTTTAGTTCGCCCCCGCTAACTGCTTGACATAATTATATTTTTAGTGTAATATAATGTCGTAGTTCGCTAATGCGAACTGTTATTGATATTAGGTGGTTCGCAATGGCGAACTGATAAAGGAAGGCAAAAATGGAAAAATATTTAAGTGAGTTCGCGGTAGGGCAGTCTGGCGTTGTCAAGAAAATTGCTGCGGACGGTAAAATCAAACGTCGCCTCTTTGATATGGGCGTTACTCCCAATGTGGAAATTTTGCTGCGTAAGGTTGCTCCGCTCGGCGACCCTATCGAGGTAACGCTAAGAGGATATGAGCTTTCGCTGCGCAAGAGTGAGGCGCAGACCATCTTGATGGAGGTAGGCAATGATTAAATTTGCTCTTGCCGGCAACCCCAACAGCGGCAAGACGACGCTATTCAACACGCTTACGGGTTCAACAGCGCACGTCGGAAACTGGCCTGGCGTAACGGTAGACAAGCGCGAAGGTACATACAAAAAGCTAAGCGAAAAGGTTCAAATAGTCGACCTGCCCGGCATATATTCGCTTTCGCCGTATACTCCCGAGGAGGTCGTAACGCGTAACTTTATCTTGGACGAAAAACCCGAGTGCGTTATTAACATAGTGGACGCGACCAACCTCGAGCGCAACTTGTATCTTACAACGCAAATCCTCGAGATAGATGTGCCGGTAATCGTCGCACTCAATATGATAGATGCGGTTAAGGCAAACGGCGACAAGATCAATATAAAAGAACTAAGTAATAGACTGGGGGTACCCATTGTCGAAATAAGCGCCTTAAAAAAGCAAGGCACCGACGAGCTTATGAAAGTGGCATATGGGGTGGCAAAATGCGGGCGTAACAGCACTACCGTGCTGCAAGAAAGCATAGTGGGGCCAATTATAGATAAAGTAAACGAAGCATTGCCTAATGACCTTGAAAGCAAGCTCTTTCATGCAATCAAGCTAATTGAGGGCGACGAGCTTGAAGTTGCGGCCCATCCCGAGGCTAACAAGATAGCTGTAGAGCTTAAGGCTAAGATAGGCGACGAATTTGAGGGCGACTACGAGGCGGTGATTGCGGACAGGCGTTACGACTACATATCCAAGCACTTTACTCCGACAGTCGTTAGGGCAAAAAAGCAAGGCATGACTAAGTCGGACAAAATCGACAAGGTTATGACACACAGGGTGTGGGCAATACCGCTCTTTTTGGTAATAATGTTTGCCGTGTTCCACTTTGTGTTCAGCGAAGACTTGCTGTTTCTAAACGCAATCTTCGGTCTTGAAATAAAGAGCGAAGGTGCAATCAACTTCTTTACCGGAATGGGTTACGAAGGCGAGGCACTCGGCGGTATTCCGTCGCTCGGCGTGTTCCTGCAAAGCTGGGTTGGATTCGTTTTTGACTACCTGGGGGCGCTTTTGGGACGTGTTTTGCCGGATGGTACTTGGTACGCATCGCTAATTATCGACGGACTTATCGGTGGCGTTGGCGCGGTTGCGTCTTTTATACCCCAGATACTGCTGCTCTTTCTCTTTATCTCCATTTTGGAAGACAGCGGATATATGGCACGTGTAGCATTTATTATGGACAGAGCGTTCCGTAAAATCGGGCTGTCGGGTAAGGCGTTTATCCCCATGCTTATGGGCTTTGGCTGCTCGGTTCCCGCAATGATGGCGGCAAGAACGCTCCAAAACGAGCAGGAACGCGACCGCACTATAAGACTGTCTATTTGCTTTTCGTGCGGCGCAAAAGCACCCATATGGGCAATGCTCGCAGGCGTAGCAGTGCTCGGCGGCATCTTAGGCGACTTATTCGTATTCGGCATATATTTGCTCGGAATAGTGATAGCGATAGTTTCGGCGCTTATAATGAAGCTGTTTAGCAAAAGCAACGAAATCCCGCCGTTTATTATGGAGCTGCCCGCATATCACGCGCCGCAGTTTAAGAATTTGATGGCGCACCTTTGGGAAAAGTTTAAGCATTATGTATACAAGGCGGCAACTATCATTGCAGCTTCAACCGTAGTGTTGTGGTTCTTGTCCAACTTCTCCTGGGCGTTCTGGACAGGCATGGTCGACATAGAAGAGAGCATACTCGCCGATGTGGGTAGAGGTTTGCAGTATATCTTTTATCCGCTCGGCTGGGCGATAGGTGAGGATGGCTGGAAGTATTCGGTTGCCACCATCACAGGTCTTATCGCAAAAGAGGACGTTGTAGCAACTTGTGCGGTGTTCGGGCTTACCGAAGGAACAATCGGACTTTCGGTTGCGGGCATCTTCGCATTTGCGGCATACAACCTCTTTACATTGCCGTGCATGGCTGCCGTTGCAACCGCTAAGGGCGAAAGTACCAAAAAAGGTTTTTGGATAACCGTTGCTTGGTGGTTTGCCTCGTCGTATATTATCTCTATGGTAATTTACTGGATGATAGCTCTTTACGAAGTTGCGATTTGGGCGGGTCTGCTTGTGACATTTGTACTGGTTGCACTTATAATAACCGCCGGCATGGTTGTGTGGCTTAGGATAAAAAAGCACTCTTCTGATAAGGAGTAGGCTATGTGGTACGAATATCTTATAGCCGCCGCTGCGGTAATAATAGTGGCAATCCCCATAATCCTACACTTTGTCAATAAAAAGAAGGGCAAAAGTTCGTGCGGGTGTGATTGCGGATGCTGCTCATCTTGCGACAAATGCAAATGCACAGACGATTTAGAAAAATAATAAGATACAATATAAATAAAATAACAACAATAACAATTAATAGACAAATAACTCTTCTCTTCTCCATCAAAAGCCGACGTGAATATTCTTCCGTTGGCTTTTTTTGTATACCGACACTCTAAAATTTGACTTATTAGTATGTTCTTGCTTAAATAAATGGATATAATCACAATAATGTACCATACAAAGCGAAAAACGGAGAAAAATGACGAATATATAAGGCGAATTAGTTGACAAATGGTAAAAGTCGGTTTATAATTTATGGGTCATACATATGTATAAGGATGTTTATTCTTTACATATACGCTAAGGACAATTTGGTCTTTAGTAGATTGACAGAGGGTGGACGCCTATACAATAATGTTATGGCATAATAATTCAGAACTTTTTTAAAGGGAGAAAGATGATGAAACGTAGTACAAAGGTTGCCATTTTGGCAACAGCGCTTCTCGTGAGCGTAGCTTTGCTCAGCGTTGGTTTTGCAGCCTGGGTTATTTCTACGCCGCAAAAACAAGAGGCAACAGGTAATGTTCACGCACAATCGGCATCTAACGAGTCGGTTATTTTTTCTGCTGTTGTAGATAATGAAGAGGGTATCGAATTCGGTAAACCTTCGGATGCGGCGATTGAGACTTGGAAACAAGGCAATGGGAACGGGAAGTCCATTTGGATTACCAACCCCAACGGCAATGTAGAGTCACTTAGTGTTAATATCACCTTGACATTTACAAGCGGAACATTACATACTTTAACCGTTGCCGACTCATATGCAAATGCAGGTACCGAAGAGGGGTGGAATTATGACGAAGCGGTAAGCAATGGTTATATTTCCGGACCCACATATAAGCTTGTTGATGCAGATGGTACAGGTATCACTCTCAGCGAAAACGGTACATTTACCATTCCCGATGGTGGTGTGGAATTTAAAGCAAACGAAGCTGCTAAGACAATTAAAATTACCGTAACTTATGCTTGGGGTAGCGTATTCGGTGGACGCAATCCGTACTTCTATTATAATGAACAAGGCCAAACAACAGATAATAGTAAAGCTGCGGAAGACGCTTTAAATAACCTTTATGAGTTGCTTGGTAGCGAATACGGTACAACGTTTACCTTTACATTTACAGCTGCATAGTATGGCAAAGTTAACAAGAAAACAATATACTCGTAAACGCCTTTTTGCCGGCGTAGTCATGTTCGCAGCCGTAGCGCTTGTTGTTACAGGTATTTCGGTATGGCTATTATTCAGTTCGCTCTCCATGGGGGCTGACGGACAGCTTAAGGTTTCGGAGATCGCAATAAGTCCGATGTCGTTCAGCGTATTGAACGTGGACGGCACCGATGTGCGAGACGAAAACGCCGTAATAAGCGGATTTATCTTTGATACCCAGTATGGCGACGACACCGGCAGAGTAACATGGGACGGCGGCTCTTACGAGAAGATGAAAATTAACATCTCGGGGGTCTTGATGAATGCCCAGCACCTCGGGAAGTTTTCTTATGTTCTGGAATTACCCCAGGGCGTTATAGATGCGGCAAATAAAGGCTATCTTGATATAAGTGAGTTTTATGACTTCGAGACGGGCAAGGCTAAGGAAGTAGTAGTTTCTGTCGCCGAAAACGGCAGTATGGTTGCCGACGGCACAACGACGGCTTGGAGATTTAACTTCGACATTGCTATAAAGTGGGGTGAGCTTTTTAATCATCTCAACCCGAGCGTGTACTACGACACCGACGGAATAGATATTCCCGACGAGGAAGTTTTGCGAGTTATCGACGACCTTAAAGAGACTGTCATGGGAGGCGGAGGCTTGTTCAGTAAGCCTACATTTAAGCTCACGATTACCGCAAGCCCCAATCAATAATCATGCAGCCACTTGAGATAATATCCATAATAGCCACGTTTGCGGGCGTCGCGTGCTTTTCGATCGTTTTCACCGTGCTTTATCAGTCGTATGTTCACTCGACGATAGCGCAGGTCGAATCGGGCAAGCGAGATATCGAGCTTCTTGACGCGACACTAAACGAGCGCAGCGAGCGGACAAAGAAGATTAAAAAGATTTTGTTCATAGTCAGGACAACGGTCTTTGTACTCTTCCTTATAATAATCATTCCGCTTTTCATGTTCGCGCTAATAACGCGCATTGCGGGCGATAGACCGATATTCGGTAAGACGATTATGATTGTTGCGTCAGGCTCGATGGGCAAGAAGAACGAGGATAACGATTATCTCTTAGACTTAAACGACCAGATAGATAAGTACGACATTATCGTACTCGAAAAGGTCGGTTCAATCGATGATCTAAAACTTTACGACATTATAGCGTATAAAAATAAAGACGGTACAAATATCATTCATAGAATAGTGGCGATAAACGGCGGTGGCGACAACGCCCAGCTTATTATGCGTGGCGATGCGAACAACGTCAATGACGATTATAAGCCAAAGCTAAGCGACGTGATAGGCGTTTATCGAGGAAGGCGGATCCCGTTAGCCGGAGTTATTGTTATGTTCCTGCAATCGTATTCGGGAATTATAACGGTAGTAGCGCTTCTTTACTGCCTGTTTATGATAGATATTGTATCTAGGAAGATTGATAGGTGCGAGACTAAGCGCACAAATCAATTATTGTCGGCAATAGACAGCGACGAGTTTTCGGCAAAGGGAATGAGGGCAGAGTTTAAAGAGACGATATATTATCGCGGCTATGCTTATCGATTTGACGAAACCGGATTTATAGATAAAACAGAAATTACAGGCGACCAGCCGGACGATACCATGATTAAGGTGTATGACGGCTCCGAGCCACAAAAAATATTAATCGAAACGAGGAAAAACGATGGAAAAGACAAGTAAGCAGTATTTTACAAGAAAAAACTTTATAGTGTTCTCTGTTGTAGCGCTTTTTGCTATTCTGCTCGTATTGGTAGCGTTGTGCCTTGATCACAGCGACACAGCAATATTGAGCACCAAAAACCCCATTGCAAAAATTGCAGACGGCTTTAGATTCGAGCATATAGCCGCTCACGTTCAGGGCATTATAGGCGTAGCACTTATAGCGGTATATGCGGTAATCTTTACCGTAGCATTCGTATTTGAAAAGCGCCTTGCATATGTCAACGGCAAACCGCAATGGTCGACCAAGATGATTTTTATCTATGTCGGCACATTGTTTGCTTGCATTATTTTGTCGCTCGGACTTGGCATAGTAATTCAACCGCAGCTTTCGGGCGAGAATATTCGCAACTTTATGGTTTTCTTGGGCGAGAGCATTACCATCGCGATTGTGCTTTACATATTGCTCGGTGCAATAGTGGTAGCGGTAAGCATGCTTGTTATTAACTTCCTTAAGGTTGGCAAGCCGTTTGAATTCTTTGACAGCGAGCCGCTCGATGAAATCATCGAGGAGGAAGAGCCTGCTCCCGTTTCGGCTAACTTTGATGAATCCGAGCCCCATCCGTTTGAAGGCTTTGCGGGCGGAGCAGGAGAAGGCGTAGTAGGCGGCGGTGTAGGCGTAGGCGGATCTGCGGTGGCCGGTGCTGTCGAACTTGACACGAGAGAAAAGGTGTTCCCCGCGTTGTCGGCAATCGACAGCAAGTATGATGGCTTTACCGCAGATAAGATCATCAGCGCAAACGTTAGCTTAAAGCAGCTTTGCGAAGGCTTCCGCAACTACCTCGCTCGTTACGAGAAGTTGTACTTCGATATCGAGACCATCCGTATGTTTATAAGCGGTCTTAACGCAACAAGACTTATCGTCTTGGAAGGTTTGAGCGGTACAGGTAAGACCTCGCTTCCACGTTACTTTACAAAGTATATCGGCGGTAGTGCGACATTCCTTGCGGTACAAGCAACTTGGCGTGACAGAACAAACCTGCTTGGTTACTTTAACGACTTTTCTAAGACATATAACGAAACCGACTTCTTGTCGGCACTCTATGAAGCTAACTACGACGAGGATAGAATCTCTATGTTCGTCCTCGACGAATTTAACATCTCGCGTGTTGAGTATTACTTTGCAGACTTCTTGTCCGTGCTCGAATTCCCGCCAGAGGCTTGGAACTTAAGAGTTATGCAGCTTCCTATGGGCTTTGTACCGCCCGTAAAGCTCGAGCAAGGTAACATTCACATTCCGCAAAACTGCTACTTTATCGCAACCGCAAACAAGGACGACTCAACGTTTGCAATCGCAGATAAGGTTTACGACAGAGCTATAACCATAGAATTTGAAAACCGCAACTTGCCGTTTGAGCCTACCGAAGACTGCGCACCTATCGCAATGGGTATGGAAAAGCTCCAACAGCTCTTTAACGAGGCAGTTGCTAATTCCGCCAACGCATTTACCTCGGACGACTTTAACAAGTTCTCTAAGGTTACGGGCTACATCTATGACACATTTGATGTTGCGGTAGGTAACCGTGTGCTCAACCAGATTTCGATTATGGTTCCGACATACGTTGCTTGCGGCGGTAGTAAGGAAGAAGTCCTCGACTTCATTCTCGCTCGCAAGGTTATATCTAAGCTCGAAGGCAGATTTGAGGACTATCTTAAGGACGGCCTCAAGCAGCTTATGTCCGTACTTGAAAACGTTTATGGCGCAGGCACATTCGCAAGAAGCGAAAAGGCCATCCAAAATCTCTTAAAGAAGCTTTAATCTATGATTCACTGCGAAGAAAAGCTATTAAAATCTGTTATATCAAGCATAAAAGGGTATGCTTCGACGCATTTAGACGACGGCTCGTTCTTTGCCAATATTCGCGAGCTCGAAGGCCTATCTTTGCAGCGCGTCTCTCTCTCGAGTGACCTTGATTATTTTGATGAGATCAAAAAGCTGCTTGGTATAATAGCGACAATAGTTACACGTCCGCACATAGTCAATGCGAGGGAGACAATCATTTTGCGCGCTGAGCAGGCTTATAATCTTACGCCCGAAATGTTTATCGACACCGTCAAGGACGAAAAGCTTTGGAAGGACAAAAACGGGGTCATGACGCCCGCCGAAGTGTATTACTTCCAAAACATCGACGAGTTAAAAAGCTACGAAAACCGCTTTATTGTTCACCTTATCGACGTGCTTGCAATGCAGTTATCCGACTATGGTAAGTTTTATAACTTTTTGGTCGGGACACTCACGCAAAACAGTACGCTCACGCAAGACGACTCTTCGCTCGAAAAGGCGTACGACAAGCTTGCTACTCTTACCAAAAAGATACGACGCATCAAGCAGACCGGGTTTTATAAGATAGTATCTAAGGCGAATACGCACTTTACACACGTTGAGCCTACCAACTTATTTAAGCATAACCGAGCATACGGCGCTTGTTATAGGTTCTATATCGAGAATGTAACTTACGGCGACGAAGAGGCTCGCGCTAACGATATGGCGGTGTACTACTTTACAAGACTGCTGCTTGCGCTCAACAATTGCGGCTACAAGGTAGTAAGTAAGGGTAAGGACACAAAAGGTCAGATAGTAAGGCCTATGAAGTTTGAGTCGGAAAGCTTTGTTATCGATGTGGACAGCGCGAAAAAGTACGGCGGTTTATTTATAACTATCGACCATAAGGAATTAGATAGCGATGCAGCCGTACGGAACTTGCTTGTGTTTGATAGTACAATCAACTTCGAGGAAGTCACTCGCAACATCCATAAGTACGATAGTTCCGGAGCTACTGCGGTGGACGCACTCACGCTATGGGACGGCGCTTATGTCGAAAACGGCAAGGTAATGTCGCTTGACGATGGTGGTATCTCCGAAAACGCGCTCTTAAGGCGTTATCTTGAGGAAAAGACGAGAATGCACAGAGCAAGCAAACAGATTTATATGACACATTGCCCTGCTTGCGGCGGCACAGATATAAAAGCAGGTGAGCATTATCATTCTTGCTCAAGCTGCGGCACAGATTACACCTTTGTAGGGGATAAAATTTGGATCACCAAATTGAGGAAAATATGATGGATCAAGTTCAGACAGAGGCAAAGACGCCTACAATCTCTATTAAAAATCTCCATAAGTCATATGGACAAAAGCAGGTCCTTAAGGGCATCAATCTCGACGTTTACGGCGGCGAGCTGTTTGGCTTTATCGGTCGTAACGGTATAGGTAAGTCAACGACTATCGACTGTATGATAGGCGTCAAGAGATTTAACGAAGGCTCAATAACGCTTAACGGATACGACGTTGTCAAAGAGTCGGTAGAGGCTAAAAAGACGTTCGGCTATGTAGCCTCCGAGCCCACTTGCTATGAGATAATGACGGGATATGACTATCTCGAGTTTATAGCGAGCATTTACGGAGTAGGCGAAAAGGAATTTAAAAACAACTATAAATACTTAATAGGCAGATTGGCATTAAGCGAAAGCGATTTGCAAGTGCCTATCGCGGGTTACTCTCACGGTATGAAGCAAAAGCTCTGCCTTGTTGCCAGCCTGCTTTATAGCCCGGACATTTGGATTTTGGACGAACCGACCGTCGGTCTTGACATTATGGCTGTCGAGGAGCTCAAAAAGATGATGCGCGAGTACGCAGATCACGGCAAAACCGTCTTTGTGACCTCGCATAATATCGAACTTGTGTCCAAGCTTTGCGACCGTGTTGCGATTGTCAACAACGGCGTTGTTCAAGGCTTACATGACCTTAACAAGTCGCCCAACTTGCGACTTGGCTTATCAAGACTGTTTATCGAAACGTACGGAGGATAGAATGCTGGCGCTTCTATACAAGGATTTCAAGTTAATATTCGCCAGCGGTAAGGCGGGAAAGTGGAGGATAGTTTCGTATATCATAAACGTCCTTATTATAGCGATGTTTATTATTATCGAGACGCTCATCGTGTCGGGCCTTCTTAAAAAGCTGAGCTCGTATGTCAATGCTCCGCTCGCACTACTATCCATTGCGTTATTTATTGTGTCCGTACTTATGATATTTGTTTGCTTGACACAAGCCAAAAAACTGTTCTTTAACGACAAGGACGTAAGCAATCTGTCAACGCTTCCCATAAAGAACGCACATATAATAATGTCCAAGCTGCTGTTCTTGTTCTTGATGCAGTACGTTATGGGACTTATGTTTACATATCCCATTATAGCGTCTTACGCTTCTATATTCAATAGGGGCAAGATGCTGTACTACTTTGGACTGTTTTATCCTTTGCTCGCATTCCCGTTTGAATGCGGCGTGGCGCTCATATTTATGTACCCATATAAGTTACTCAGCGACTTCTTAAAAAAGCATCCGCTTTTGCAGTTTATAGTTGCGGTCATAATTGTTTTCTTGCTTTGCTGGTTGTATAGTAGGGTGCTCAACCTCTTTGTCAACGTCGTTGCGGGCGGAAACTTTGACGCTATCCTAAACGCCGACACCATTGGCAAAATGATAAACGCAAGGCGCTTTATGATCCCCGTAACCTGGCTTGTAAGCATATTTTTTGAAAGCGGAACGAGCTACATATTGGTGCATTTGTGCGTCGCGCTCGGGGTGCTCATATTCGGAATTGTACTGTGCGTTGTTTCGTTTAACTATCTGCGTAACATACGCTTCGGATTCAGCACCAAAGAGAAGAAGTTTACATTTAAAACTATGTCTACTAAAAAGGCGCTTATCAAAAAGGAATTTACTCTGCTGTTTAAGGACTCGGACAATTTGTTCTCGTTTACCGGACTGCTCGTTGTTCAGCCGTTTTTGGTTTACCTCATTGTTTCGTCCATAAACACCGTTTTCAATACGGGCGTGTTTAAATACTATGTATCTATACTTACGTCATTCCCGCCCATAATAGACATATTGCTCATCATTCTTGCCAGCCTGATTATAAGTCAGGGTGCAAACAGCTACATATCCAACGAGGGCAAGAACATAAGGCTAATTAAGACCATGCCCGTCAACGTGTTTACGCAGCTATTTATCAAGGTAGCAATGCCGCTCGTATTTGTGCTTGTATCGGTACTTGTTACATACATCACGCTGCTTGCGTTTGGTACAATATCTGTTACTACGGCGATTTTCGGATTTATACTCACCGTGCTTATTCAGGTGATATACAGCGTTATCTCGCTGTACGAGGAGCTGAAAATCAGACATAACAGCGCGCGCAGTTACTTCCTGTCATCGACATTCTCGTATATGCTTCCCATACTGTACTCTGCGGCAATGATTATTGCCTCGTACTTCGGGCTTAGCATCTACATCGCATATATTATAGGGTTTGTTATTATAGTAGCGAGCGGGCTGCCCTGGGTAATTCGCTTTAAGCAGCGCACACTCGACCTATTCGATAAGTTGGAGGTGGTTAACTGATGAAGAAAAAGAACTTGGCAATATTGCTTGTTATGCCGTTTTTGATCGCTCTCTTTGGCATAGCAACTATCAAAACCGCTTTCAACCTCATTGACAACGATGTCATTCGTATCAACTGGACGTATAAGGACAATGAGCTTTTCCAGGTGGGTGCGCAGTTCGAGCTCAAGGCGGACGGAGTGGTAGCGGACAGCCGCTATCCCGCAAGCGAAGGCAATCGCCTTGTCTGGATGGTGGAAAATTCGGACGGAGCGGAGCAGCCTCACGCCGAAACTTTTACAGACGGCAACGATAATTGGTACTTAAAGACGTTATCGACCGGCTCGGTAATAATCTCCTGCACGACCGAAAAGAGGACGATCACGCCCATAAGTATGAACGGTATTATATACAGCGGCAGCGCGTTCGTCATCAACACCAAAGTGGGCGGCTCGGGTCAGGTAGTGGACGAGAATATTTACTACGGCGAGTACGACTTGAATAACGGACAAAAGCAGCCTGCCGTAATCGACTTTGACATAACGGTGTCCGAGGAATCGTTGCGAAATAAAATCGTGCTCGACACCGAGAACACTTCGTCAAACCTCACGGTTGACCTTACGAGTGGCAAAATTACAATCAACAGCGCGATAGAAGGAATGTCATCGGTAGTGCTCAAAAACACCGAGCACGGTATGACGACGACGTTTGCCTTCGAGGTTGTAAAGGGTGGAGTCAATGTCTATACATATGAGGACTTGCTCGCTTGCACCAACAACTCGCAGAGTGGCGAAATTGTAGTTCTGCGCACAAACTTCGAGTCGAGAGCCAATGCAAATTCGTCGACTGCAACTAATGTGGCAATGTTCGGTACGCTTAACGGCGGCAAGTTCGATTTTGCCAACGAGGCATACAAGTTCGAGACTACATACAACAGCGAATTTATCGATCAATGGAACGATCCCGACAACTGGAAGGGTGATTCAAAAGTTCCGAGCGGTTACAAAAAGATAGACAAAATCTTGTATGCAGGCTTGCATATCCAAAAGGACTTTTACGGTAACGGCTACACGCTCAACCTGCATAACCTATGCTTCCCGTCGTCATATACGACAATGACAGGACCTGCCGGCGAAATTTATGACTACTATAAGCCGGGCGACGGTGATCTGTTCCGCGGACCTAAGCCGTTCTATATGTTGGGCGACCCCAACAGCAGTCTTCCGCTCGTTACTGCATACGGACAAGACAACGTCGGACTGTACATAGACGGCAACAATATCACGCTTAATGATGTCAAGGTCAAAAACTGCGACTTCGGACTTATTATCGACAACCTCGATTATGCGGGCACGGTAGTGGAAGTAAACGGTAATGGCAACACTATCAAAAACTCGGTAATGTCTAACGGCAAAAACATATTACGCAGTTTTTCGTCTAAAGACCTTACAATAAATAATTGTATACTCAGTACCTCGCGCAACTTCCTGCTTTCGGTGGGCAGTAACGAGTACGAAAAGAATAGTCCGCTTGACAGCACTCGACACACCTTCACTAAGCTCGACGGCACGACAGTCACTTGCACGCTTAGCGAGTATCTTTCTGACGAAGGCGATAAAATACTTAACCTGTTCAACGTTGGATTCAGTAACCTTGACGAATTGATGGGCAGTGGCACATCATACACCAAGGAGCAAATGAAGAAGGCGTTGCATTCGTTACAAGAGGGACTTAACAGAGCAGACGCTATCACTGCCGATCAAATAATGGGCAGTACCCAAGTAAATGACACAATCTTTTATCGTAGCGGAATAGCATCGATAGGTGTGGACACCATGTTCAATGGACCGTTCCTTTACAACAACTCGCCGTCAATGATTTCGGCGATACTCGGACTGTTCGGCTCAATGCTCGAAACGGCGATACCGATGTTCCCCGATAACGTGTCGGGCTCGGCATATCCCGTTACCGTCAATATCAGCGGAAACACACGTTTCTATGACTACAAGTCGCTTGATGAGTGGGATATATCCGGACTTATCGACCAAAACATTTCGGCGATAGTAAACGGCTTGGGCTTACTCGATAAAGAGCTTGACATAACGATAGACGACATATTCCCGCTCAAAGAGATATTGACAAATGTTGCACGCAGTAACGGCTGTATATATACGGTAAACGAAAAGGATTATATCAATATCCCCATTGCGTTCTACGGCGGCGGCAGAAACTTGTCTTCGGTCACAACCAACGGACTTACTTCGGGCGGGCTTACAAATGTGATGAATGTAGATCTACTCGACAGCTATTTAAATATGAACACCAAGCTCGATCTTTCGGGCTTAGAGAACGGAAATTTGAGCGGCATTTTGTCTGACCCCAGCTTTATGCGCTTTATGAAGGAAACCCTCACAAAGACGGTAACGACGGTAACTGGATTTGAGGCGTTCAAATTCCAATTCGGCAACAATCCCGAGGGCTTGTTCGATACAGAGACGGGCACCCCCATGACTCCCGATTATAGGGACTTAACAAACAAAGCATAAGGAGGCACTTATGGCAAAAAGAATTAAAACAATACTTTGCATAATCATCATCGGCATAGTGGCGGCGCTGGCGTCGGCATGCTCGTTCTTTGACGAGGAGGGCGCAGGTCGTCAAATCTCGCGCATTTACTCGATACATAGCGATGAGGAAAAAGGCACTTACATAGTTATAGAGTACGTCGGCGACGAGTACGATGACGATATGTTCTTTATCGCCGATCAAGAAAAGGGCGATCGCGGTAACGGCATTGACCATATATCTTCGCGCCAGAGCGAGGACGGCACTTCGACCATACTTACAATCTATTATACGGATATTTCGCTCGCTCCGCAAGAGATTACATTGCCGACAGGAACATACATTGTAGGCATTGACACCAATGTAGACCCAGATACTCGCAACGTAACGCTCACAATTCGCTTTTCCGACGATAGTATCGAGCCGCTTGATATAGTTATTGAGGCGGCAAAAGACGGTAGAGACGGCGATACGATAAAGGATATATTCACCGACGAGGACGAGGAAGGCAATGTAGTAGTTCATATCGTATACAGCAAATATGATGAAGAAACGGGCGAAATGATCGAAGATGAAACTACATTCACCCTTCCCAAGGGCGCACAGGGTACAGGCATAAAGTCGATAGATGTAAACTATCAGACATTCAGCGACCCGAGCAATATTTATCTTGATATTTTCTATGACGATGACACCTTTAAGACTATCACCGTTCCCAAAACCAACAGCTGGTACACGGGATCAGGCGCACCGGGCGAATCGCAGTACAACGTTGGCGACTTTTATATCGATACGACCAATTATAGGATCTATCGTAAGATGTCCGCAAGCGATTGGTCGCTTATAATCGACCTTGGCGCATACAAGACGGTAGCGTATAGCGTGGTATTCTATACAGATAACGGAGCTAACGGAATGTCGTATACAATTACGGGCGGACATAGCTTCAAGTCGTCCAATATGACAGTTCCCACACCGGTAAAAACCGGATATAAGTTTATGGGTTGGTATACAGAGTATGTCGATCCCAACGACTCTAAGGCAGAGCCGAGCCCCAATTCGGGACACTTTACCGACCTTACCGTAGTTTCGGGCAACCTTGTTCTTTACGCATACTGGAAAAAGATTTAAGCGTATTTGGCGCACTTCTGCAACGCTTCGCTCTCGTACTCGTCTAAGGTCCGTGGCGGTCGCAATGCAAGCATTGCTCGGCTGAGGATGATGCTATTAATTATTTGACACAAGACAATTATTAGGTTATACTGTATTGATTAGGGAGGAAATGTATGACCCATAAGGCTAAATTAACTATAATCGCAATACTCTCATGCTGCGCACTACTGAGCATGGGATTTGCCAGTTGGGTTATATCTCAGCCGGCAACACCGGAAATTAGCAGCGGTACAATAACGGTGGATAACGTTATAAACAGCAGTGACTATTTCAAGTTAGCGAGCGAGCCGAAAGGTCTTGATTACACAACAATCGGCTTTAGCAAAAGTTTAGCAACAGATAACCGCTATAAAGATACCTTAACAGTAACATATACTCTCGACCTTAATAAGTGCAGAGAGCTTTTTGGTAATGTTTCTGTGATGTCCGAAATCTCCCTCGGTTACAATATAGTGCCCGAGGCAAATCTTTTTGCGCCGAATAATAATTTTGTGTCGGCAAAGATAACGTCGAAAACTAACGGTTTGGTTGCGGCTTTTAATCAGGCACAGGTGGACGATGTGCTTAATCTTACCGTAAGACTTGATTTAAGCGTCGGAGCAACCGTAGTCGAAATAACAGTTGAATACACCTTCGATTTAGGCACTCTCGAAGACTACAAGACATACATTTACAATCCGTTTGCAAATAACTCGGAGCTTGAATTCGAGTTTAGTGCCAAACTTACGGAGAGGGCATAGCATATGAAAAAGAGATTATCTACAACCTTAACCGCTACAATGCTCGTATTCTTATGCGCTATTTTCGCGTGCGTTGTTGCCGCAACTTGGATAATAGCAGCGCAGCCTACTTCGTATCAACCCGAGCAAAAGAATTATACGGTTAATTATAACTTTGAGTATAACGCAGGTAAGGCAGGTAAAGCGGGCAATGCTCATTTTGACGGGCTTTCAGATGATGCAGACGACAGGACCACTTTCCTTAGCGAATATAAGCAAGAAGAAGCCGGCAAAACTATCTCGCTTACATATAACGAAACTCCCAATCCAAGCAGCGATGGCGTGCATATTAGCGACCTTTTGGGCTTTAATTTCGCAGGCTGGGACTTCACGGGTTGGAGCTATAACGACGACAAACTAACAGATGTGCCTACTTTGTTTGAGGGAGGCACTATTTCCCTTACTATCCCCAAGGATTCCGACCTTAATCTCACATATAAGCTCACAGCTAAATGGGATGCTATAAATTATACTGTTACTTTTACAAGTACAGAACATTCTGATTTAATAAAAAATCTTCCCGCATCTAAAACTCTTACTTACGAGGATGGCAACGATAAGTTTGATTTGCCGGGAAAAGACGATATAGACGATCTCTCTTATTTAGGCTACGAATTTGCAGGCTGGAAGCTCACTATAGGAGAGTTGTCTCAAAATTATAGAATTGATGATACTGATTCTCCTTATGTCTTTGAACTTGCCGAGGATATTCTTATCGCTCTTGACGGCAAAGAAGAAATCACTCTCGACGCTATTTGGGATAAAATAAGCTATACCGTAAATTACAAAGACGGTACCGACGAGCATCCGTTAGTAAGCCAAGACGATGTAATTGATGGAATGCCGGATCCCGATACCCAAGAGGAATATACGGTAGGACAAGAAGTTATTTTGCCCACGCTCTCTCGTGCCGGCTTTGATTTCTTAGGCTGGAAGCTTGAGGATTACACTAAGTACGGTAGTGATTATAAAGAAATTTATGATCCGAATAGCGGCGATAAATTCAAAATGCCGGCAGGCGATGTAACGTTCACCGCTCAATGGAAGGCTATTGACTACACCGTTAAGTTTGATAACAACGGACTTGGCAAGAAGCTTGAAGACAAAAATATTACAATAGAAAAAGACAATAATTCGGTTGCATTGGAAAAGCTCGAAGAAGACGGCTACACATTTATGTCGTGGCAGCTTGTCGAAGCAGAAATGGATTATATACCCGATGTAAACTTTACATTTGTACTTGATACGACTCTTATTAAATATGCGGATAAAAACAACACATTTACGCTTGTAGCAATATGGTGGACAAATCGCTATACGGTATCTTTTGTCCAAGGCTACGATGATACCGATAAAGTGGACGAATGGGATGAGGTTACAGATCTTCCGACAATTGACGATATCCCGGACTATGAGGACGGCGGTTATAAAGCAGCCGGCGGCTATAAAATAGGGGATATTGTTAAGTTGCCTCGCTTAGAGCCTACTCGTATTGGATTTGTGTTCCAAGGTTGGAAGATAGACGGCGACGATACATTGTATAAGCACGACGCCGGAGATATAAATAATCGCTCTTACACTTGCGGATCGTCTAACATAATCTTTGTTGCGCAGTGGAAGGCAGTTGAGTATACAGTTAAGTATGACCTCGACGATGGCACTTTTGGCAATGCCATAGTTCCGGAAATTACTTACAAAATGGGCGACTCTGTTACTCTTACGGACGAAGAGCCAACCAAGACCGGTTATACCTTTACAGGTTGGTCACTCGACGATGAGAAGGCAGTTGAAGAGCCGATTACTATACGAGCAATACGTACGTATGCTAAAGGCGACGATTATAGCAAAACCATAACCTTTAAGGCTTTGTGGGATATTAATACTTACAAAGTAACATACGATACAAACGGTGGCGAAGGCACATATGCAATCCAAGGCTATGACTATGGTGCAACAGTCACAGTCTCTGAAAACGTACCCACACGCAAAGGCTATACCTTCAAAGGCTGGCAGGCGACAAAGACCGAAGGCGGCGAGGAAATTAATAACAAGCTTTATAAGCCGAACGACGAATTTGAAATGCCGGCATTTGATGTTACCTTATTAGCACAATGGGATTTTATTACGTACAAGGTTGAATACAATCCGACAAGCGGCACAATAGGCGAGCAAGGTCCGTCGAGTTTAACCATCGAGGATAGCTCGTTCACATTGCCCACCATAACACGTGATGGATATGAATTCCTCGGCTGGAAGCTTTCCAAAACAGGCTTAGAAGATAAATATTTTGGCAGTGGAGAGCAAACAACAGATTTAAGCGACATTATAGACTACGCAGTTGAAAAGGATGGCAAATGGACCATTACATTTACTGCAGAGTGGTCGGCAAAAGAATTCAAAGTATCTTACGCAGACAGCATTTCGGGCATAGAAGGCGATGATGTTGCCGGTATACCTGACGGCACAACGTCGCACAAAACAGATTCGACATTCAATCTTGCAGTCGAGCCTACACGTACAGGCTTTACATTTAACGGCTGGTTATGTGACGCAGATAACAAAGTCTACGGTGCGGGCGAAGAATTTAAAATGCCGGCAAGGAATGTAACCTTTACTGCGCAGTGGAAAGCTATCAAGTACACGCTTACATTCGACAATACCTATAACAACAAGAAACTTGGTCAAAAGCAAACTGATGTTTATCCGCTCGCCCTCAACGACACAAAGACTGCAACTCTTTCTATACTTGAGGAAGACGGTTATACATTTGATGGCTGGCAGCTTAAAGGTAAGGATGGCGAGACACGTGACTATCTTGTAAAAGACGGGCAAATCCAGTCGTTTGAACTCACGATTGATATAATCAATGGCTTTGTTGGCGCGGATGACACCTTTACCCTGTATGCTATTTGGAAGCCGATAGGCTATACCGTAACCTTTGAAGACGGTATAACAAAGGTCGAAGATGACGACGTCGTAAAAGAAGGCACACTTCCGAAAAATGCGGATATAACAGACTACAAAGACGAATACAACATCGGCGATACCATCACCATACCTACAAAAGAACCAGAACGTATCGGTTTTACATTCTTAGGCTGGAAGGTTAAAGATGGCGGCGACACCATATACAAGAACGGCGGCGCAAATAACACCTACACATTCAGTGCAGGTAGCGTTACCTTTGTAGCGCAGTGGAAAGCTAAGCCATACGATATCAAATTTGTAACTGCTCATAACGCAGAGAACAAGCCTGCCGATGCAAAACTTGCGCTTGCGGGTGATGACTACAATAAGACCATTACTTTCTACGCTCTTACGGCAGCGGGCTACTCTTTCAACGGTTGGGAAGCTAATGTCGGACAGGTGGAAACAACAACAAACGTATACACCTACACTCTTACTGTTGCCACTATCAAAGAGTTAGAGGCAGCAACTCCCACCAAGGCTATAGTTGTAACCGCACAGTGGGGTGCAAAAACGTATACCGTTAAATTTGAAAACGGTACAGCAGATACAGGAAAATCTGTTACTGCTAAGAACCTTCCCGACACAAAGACGTTGTCATTTAAGGAAGGTGGAATGACTACATTCACCGTCGACACTCCGATCGCAGATGGCTACACGTTCGCTATCTGGACTTCGGATATTGCCGGCATAACCTTCAATGGCACATTCGATCTTAATACAACAGGTTATACCGACTTGTTGGATGCACATAACGGCACGGTAACATTCACAGCGACCTGGACGATTAATGAGTACGACATAACTTACAATCTTTCGGCAGCCGACGCATCGATAGTAGAACAAACCTACGTTCAAAAATTCACTATCGAAGATACAAATATTACTTGGCCGACGGCACAACGCACCGGCTATAACTTCGATGGTTGGTATTATGACCAAAGCTTTGCCAAGAAAGTAGGATATACAAGCAAGCCCATTGGCGAAGAACTCTACGAAGCGCTTAATGGCAGCACAACCGTAACCCTCTATGCGCATTGGACAAACAAGACCTACGCTGTTGAGTATGCGGTTGATCCGGCCGGGGCAGGAGAGCTTACAGGCGGAGCAACTACTATCTCGCTTGATGCTAATAGCAATAAGGTTACTTTCGGCGTGACAGTAGGCACAGGTTATAACTTTAACACTCCGACCTGGAAAGTAACGATAAAAGGCACAGATACAGTTTTAGGCAATGTAATTGCTTCGGAAGCCAACGGTAAATACTCGTTTACACTCACGGCTGATTTAATCAAAGATCATACCATTGCCGACAATGCTACAATCGTTATTACAGCAGAATTTGCGAAAAATGACTACTATATCGCATACGACAAGGGCGAAGCAAAAGATGACAATACCGTTGCAAACTGGCCGGAGAATGATACTACGGCATATAACATTGGTAAGCTTGTCACAGTAACTGATAAGATCCCGACACGCGATGGTTACACATTTGCAGGTTGGGAAGCAAACATTACCGTAAGCGGAGTAGATCTCACTAAAGACTTTACCCTTATCGCAGCGATTATTACAGCACTTGAGGAAAAGAATACTGATACGATCACGCTTAAAGCTACATGGACAAAAGATAGCTATAATATAAAGTATGATTTAGACGGTGAAATCAAAGGTTTAACTACGCCGTACGATATAGATACCGCAAGTGTAACACTTAAAACAGCTGAAGAGCTCGCAGCACTTGGCAAAACAGCGCCTACCGGATATAGATTTGATGGTTGGTACTTATCTAATA
>JAFLVB010000001.1 GCA_022508465.1 Clostridiales bacterium | reverse complement strand
AATCTAAACCTATATTGTGCATCACCCACATTAGCAATAAACGATATGGGGTATGCCGTTTCAGATAATATTGTTTTGGGTTCAACAACAGTATTACCCCAAGTCAAAGAATCTGCGGTAACTTCTATATTGTCATAACCTCCACTCGTAAAAGTACCAATATAGTCGCTAAAGTCTAATTCAATAGGTTTTTTAACATTGAACGTAAGGTTGTATTTGGTGTAGTCTACATATCCGGTATCTTCTTTTATACCTGTGATACGTAATTCGGTTTCCTTGATCATTATCCTTGCATAGTTACCGTCTATATAGCATAAAAAGCTTATGGGCCAAAATTCATTATCTTCCAATTTTACCGGCTCGATTACAGCATCACCCCAAGTTATGCTATTTGTGGTTATTACTACATCCGCTTCAATACCTTTGGTATCCGCATAAGTATTTTCATAGCCGCTAAAGTCAATTACAAGAGGCTCCTTAACTTCCGTCCACTTAGCATAAAGGGTAATATCCTCTGTTACCGTGTCGGTATCAAAGTCCCAAGCCTCTGTGAGAGCTTCGTCTTTATACCAAGCATCAAAGGTATAACCTTCTTTTTCCGGATCGGTCGGTCTTGTAACCTTGCCGTCCTTGTCTACTTTAACGCTATCGATTGTGTTGCCGCCATTGGTCTCAAAAGTAACAGTATACTTTGTTACCTCGGGGGTTACCTGCTTTGCTTCCCACTTAGCGTAAAGTGTAATATCGCCGGTTACCGTATCGGTATCGAAGTCCCATTCTAAAGTAAGAGCTTCGTCTTTATACCAGCCTACAAAGTTAAAATCGGTCTTGGTAGGATCGGCAGGTCTTGTAACCTTGCCGTCCTTGTCTACTTGAGCGCTATCAATTGCGTTGCCGCCATTAGTGTTAAAAGTAACAGTATACTTTGTTACTTCGGGGGTTACCTGCTTTGCTTCCCACTTAGCATAGAGTGTAATATCGCCGGTTACCGTATCGGTATCAAACTTCCATTCCTGAGTAAGAGCTTCGTCTTTAAACCAAGCAACAAAATTGTAGCCTTCCTTGTTAGGATTGGTCGGTTTTGTTACTTTGCCGTCTTTGTCCACTTGCACGCTTGCAACACTACTGCCGCCGTTTGACTCAAACGTAACGGTAAATGTCTTGTTGCAACCAACAAGCGCGCAGCAAAGGGCAAGTACGACTGCCACAAGTACTGCAAAAAGCTTCGTTTTTTTCATAGATTAAACCTCCTATGATAAAATATATATTCCAGCCGAATATCCATGCTATTAACACATCTATCAAACTGTGAATTTTTTCGTATATAAAATGATATACTTCTGGTAGGCAACACTATTATAATTATATAATACACTATATGATATTAATTTGTCAAGCATTTGAAAATAAAAATTTATATAAATACACTTTTTTCTCATATACATTCAAAGCCGTTATCAAAACAGCTCTTATATATGAATGAAAGCGATAATTGAATTTAAAAATTCATATCTTTTAAAATATAGGTAGCAAACCTACGCATATTTGCGTGCGACCTATTTTAACTTCGCAACATAAAAAAGGCGTATTCGTATTGAATACACCTTTTTACTTTACTTTGTTACTTCGAGATTTAGATTTTATTTCAAGATCTCGATCTTATAATGTCCTCTTATAGTAGAATCCAAATCATTGTCTTCTATAAGGCTATGCTGCAATTGGAATAAACCGCCCGTTTTCTCGCTTACTTTCTCCATAAGATCTCGTAAAAGATCATTCACGGGAGCAAGACAGTCATCGGCAACCCCCTCGAGATTTTGAACGGCGTCGCCCACTCCGGTAAGGTCTATAAGCGCATCACGGCTTGACATATCGCTGTCGTTGAGAACAAAGTCCGTATATCTAAATTCGCTTTCACTTTCATTGAATTCGAGGATAAATGTTATAAACATATTGTGCGGCAACAAGCGCTCGACATTAGCAGGCAACGCACCCATCTTAGTAACGCTTATGTTAAGAGTCATTGTGATATACGCCTTGGAGTTATCAAGTTCAAAGCCCAAAGTCTCGAATTTGCGTCTGTCGGCAAGCTGCTTTTCAGCTTCCGAATTTGCTGCGAGAATATTAAACTGCAACAATCTGCCTGCCCTTTCGCCTATAATGTCGGATATATATGCACCAAACTGTTGATCTGAAATTCCGTCATCCAGCATAGCGCCAAGCAACGCATCAACGCCCATCTTTTCCTGAGCAATCTTATTAGGAGCAACGCTGTTTTCAAACTCAACTATCTTGCTATCGCTCGCCTTGTAAATAAGATTAAACGCATCATGCACATTTACGCCGTTATCATTATATTTGCTGCCAAGCATCTTTTTATCAATCATAGCAAACACGTTAGGAAGCACCAAACCGTTGTCGCCGTACTTAATATCCAACCTGTCTTTTGTACTAAGGAACGCATTGCGAATACTGTCGCCTATTTCCTCAAAGCTCACGTCCATGCCAAGACTTTTGAGCACGCGGAACATCGAGTCACTGCCGTCCACATTATTGTTGATTATCACTTCCGTTTTGTTGTAGATTTCGGAGTCGGATATGTCAACGTGAAGTGTGATGAGCGACGGCGACGACGAAATAAGCCCGCTTATAAGTCCGACCCCAAAGTTGCCCTCGGCGTCCGGCAATAAATCTCGCATTACCACCTTTAATACAATGGACAGATATTGCTTGTCTACATCGTTTTCAAGTTTTACAAACAAAAGGTCGTCCTTATCAAAATTCTTAAGCTTGCTTATGTCCACCTTATTGCCCTCAAAGACAATTTCCTTTATAAGCGAAGTGAACATATCTGTGCCGTCACTATCCTCTACATAAGTTACGTTGTCGATAAATGTCTCAAGCATTTCCTGCCAATTATACGCCGTGATGCTCGAAAGCTCCTCGATTTTAGCCGGATCTATTATATCGTAAATCTTAAGTCCGTCTACTCTGCCCGGATTCTTAAGCTCGATCATGTTCAAAACATGCAAGAGCTCGGCAAGAGAATATTCCTTGGTATTGAGAGCGTAGTTATCGCCAAGTCTATCGAGTAACGCCTCATCATTGGCGTTATGATATGCCGCTACTGCGCTCTTGTTGCTGTCTCTATAAAAATAGTACACACTATCCGGATCGCTAAGAGGCGTCGTATCGCGCAGGATAAGTTGCAATGTATCAAGGAAGTCTTGCGAAGTGATTTGCTCGTCCTTCGGCTTGAGTTTATATACGCCATCAACCTCGTTGAAGTTGAGTTTTCCAATGCCGATAACAAGCTTAAAGACGTCGCAATCTATTCCACCGTCGGCAAATACTTCGCTAAGCGACACCTCATTATTAATGCCGTCGAGTGCGGTTTTGACAATTCCTTCCTCGCCAACAAACGCGTTATCGATTTCACCTTTTAAGTCGAAGTTAAGGTTTGCAAGCATTGTGTAAAAGTTTTTCATCTTAACTTTGCTCATATTGTTGATTTGCAATGTCGGCGTGGTGCTTTGACTTAGTCCCGCGTCAATAGTGACATATAGCTTGGATGGCAAAATCACCCTTGCAAGTCCTAACGCCCTTTTTACCGCAAATTTTAAGTATGGGGTCAAAGACTCCATTGATATATTAGATGCTATGCTCTCTGCAAATTCCTCAGCGTCCAGCGCCAATTTAAATTCTTCAAGCGCTTTGCCTATATTTACAGATGTGGTGATCTTTGCCTTGTTGATATTATTGTCTATGTATATCTTTATTTGATTGACCTTGACATAGTTCTCGTAAGTAAGTTTGGATAAATCCACACCCATCTCGTCAAGATTTGCTTCTTTGAGTGCATCCTCTGCATAAACCTTTACTGCAACCTCAACAATACCGTTGATAAATGCCGCAAGCTCGCGGTCGCTGATTTTAAGATTTGTGTCCTGCTCATCGGTACCTATTGCGTCTATCTTGCTTTGATTAAGGTTTTCCGCCTTCATAACGCTAACGACATAATCGCCAAGCGCTTCACCTAAGTCATTGTCCTCGTTTTTAAGACTGTCCGATAGAGTCTCCTTTAAATCCTCGCCGTCAATTACGCCCTCATTGAGCAGCAATGCATCGCCAATCGAGTTGTAAAAGCCAGCCTCGTCATCGGCAGTATACGGTCTTTCGATTTTGGGGCTCTTGGACTTTTGAATACCTCTTACTACACCAAAGGTGGACGAAAGCGGCATGCCCAGCTTCTGTCTCGACAACTGGTCGCCGGCTATCCACCCCACGGTAATAAGCAGACACATACAAACAAAGTTGAATATAAGCAAAGACAAGCAGCAAGTAAAACATGCTCCTCTCTTCTTTTTACCCGTTTTTTCAAGTTTCTTTTTAGGCTCGTCAGCCATTGGAACTTCCTCCTGTTCTTGCGCGCCGATAGGCTCTTGTTGAGTAGGCTCGCTCCCTCCTTCTTGCTCGGGCGTTTGATCGTTCTGCTCCGGCTCATTAGATTCCAACGCAGTTCCCTGCTGCTCGGTTTGATCTAATGCTTCCTGACCTTGAACTTCATTATTTTCGTTCACAACAATCTCCTTACAAAAATTAGTTACAATAATTGTAACATACAATTATATTTCCGTCAACTGCTAACGGCAAAGAAATTTTGTCAAATTTTCAATTTCATAAAAACGTTGCATCCGCTGCCTTTTAGCTTTATTAGTCATTACAGGTGTAAAAAGTATACCCTCCCGCGCTTAATCAAACTTCTCCTTTTACCGTAAATTGTATCATATGCTGGAAAAATTAATACTTTACAGACAAATTTTATCGATGACCTATAATATCATAGCAAGTTACTTTTTTGCAATTTGCGTTGCTTTTATTTCGTTTCTACGATTAATACAAAAATCCCTTAAAAACTCATAAAAGTCAACGACATTACTGTTATCAACTTTGGTCGGATTATACGATATAACTATATCTCTGCTGCACGGCATATCCGAAATTTCCATCAACTTTACATGCTCGTCAGCCGTACGTCCCCAAGTAAATTCGGGCCAAAATCCCACCCCCATGTTAGCAGCTATCATATTACGAACAGCAGTAGGATTGTCGCTTTCAAAAATAATTTTCGGCTTAAATCCCGCATGGTGACAATGTTTATCGCAAATGGCGCGAAATTGGCGCGATCCGAGTAAGCAAATAAATCCCTCGTCGGCAATATCTTTTATGGTTACGCTGTCGCATGAACCGAATTTGCTTTCGGACACAGCCAAAAAGATTTTTTCATTGATAGCAAACTCACAATTTTGCCCATGACTGACGTGATAAAACATTTTGGTCGTAACCTCTATGTCGCAGATTTCGCTCGACGGACTTTGAAAAAGACTAAAATGTATATTGTCATGTTTATTTTTATATGCGATAATTGCCTCGGTGACAATCGCCGACGCAGCACGCACGTTTATCCTTATCGTCTCGCTGTCAAGTTTTGCCATACGCCTTAATGAATCGGGAATCATATCTAATTGCATAATTAGCGGAGTCACCGCCTGCTGTAAATAGCGACCATATTCCGTAAGCACAATATTCCGTCCCTTGGACATAAAAAGAGGCACTCCCAAATCCGCCTCTAACCTATTAATTGCCTGAGTAAGCGCCGGCTGAGCAATGTGAAGCTTTTCGGCACTGTGCGTTATGTGTTGCGACGACGCTACTTCCAAAAAATATCTTATCTGCATTAATTCCATAAAACCACTCCAATATATAACCTTAATATTATTAAAACAATAAAAATTATATATTAGACTTATGGTTTTGTCAATGATATAATATGGGCATGGAGGTAAGGAAATATGATTCCTGAAATTTTAGAAGCAATTATGCTTATATGCTTTGGTTTTTCATGGCCGATGTCGGTTATAAAAAACATTAAAGCTAAAACGGCTAAGTCAATGAGCTTGCCATTTATCTTACTCATATTGAGCGGCTATATCGCCGGGATCGCCGGAAAGTTTATAAGCGGCAACATAAGTTATGTGCTTATAGTCTATATCATTAATATATTGTCTGTCGGCACAAACCTTATTGTCTACTTTATAAACAAAGGTCATGACAGGGCAATGGCAAACAAAACCCCGGTAAAAGTAAGTGGAGGTAACTAAAATGAATGCAAATAGTCTTGGATTGGAAATAAACACCTTTAAGGAGATAAACAGCATGGCAGAAAAAGGCGGAATCGTATTTTTAGGCTCGGATTACTTTGCTTCCCTCCCCATAGGCGAACTCGCTTCCGTGTTTAATCTTAACGAAAAGATTTTTAATAGAAGTCTTAGTGGCGCTACCATAGAGAGCATTGGCAAAGTGCTTGATGATTGTGTATTTAAATTGCAACCAAGCAAAATATTCGTTAATCTCGGCGAAGTCGAAACACAAAACAACATGGATATAAGCGAATTGATATGCGCTTATGAATGGCTACTATACACTATCCATGGCAAGATTTCAGCCGACATCTATGTAATTTCCATTATGTCGGATACAGGTCATGCTAAGGAAGTTAATACTGCTCTGCAACGCCTATGCTCGGAAGTAAATTGCAAGTATATTGACATCACCCCCGCACTTAACTTTACAAAACCCAATTTACATGTTTTTAATATAATAAAATTTTATGTTCATAGCCACCCGCTTGATTTCGCCGACATTATGAGCATGAGATAATTTAGACAAAAGCCTCGATACTAACCGAGGCTTTTGTTGTTTAAACTTATTCGACTTAATTTGCCTTTTTGCGTTTACGCGTAGTTTCTTTCGCAGTCTTTTCCTTTGCGACCTTTTTTGCCTCGGCGACCGCCTGCTTTTTCAGACGCTGCTCGTCAAGACTCTTTTGAAGCGCTTCCATAAGATCGCTGATGACCTTGCCCTTGGGCGTTGCAGGGCTTTTGATTTCTTCGCCATCCACCTTAGCCTGTATTGCTTCAAGTAGCCTTTCGCGATACTCGTCACGATACTTTTGCGGCTCGAAATGCTCCTCCATACTTCCTATTATCGCTTTGGCAAGGTCAAGCTCCTTTTTACCGACCTCGCCTTCATTCTTATACGGATTGAGCTGAATTTCGTCATTAAAGTACAGCGTATTTAACATCATTGTCCCGCCTATCGAACGGATTGCAATAAGCGTTTCCTTAGTTCCAAGCACAGTCTTGGCGATTGCCGCCTTGCCCGCCTCCTCCATTGCCGCAAGCAAAACGCCAAAAGCCTTTTCAGCCCCGCTCGGCACAACATAAAAAGGCTTGTTGTAATACACGGGGTCGATTTCGCTCACCGCCACGAACGACTGAATTTCTATATTTTTGTCTGCGGGCGACTTGATTTTTTCAAAATCCTTGTCGGTAAAAATAACGTATTTATCGTCCTCGTACTCATAACCCTTGACTATGTCGCTGCTCTCGACTGCATTACCGCTAATGTCCGTCTTGACATATTTAATGCGACTCATAGTCTTTTTGTCTATCATATTAAAGCTGATGTCGTTGCTTTTCGCCGCCGCCACAAGCCTGACCGGAATATACACAAGCCCGAAACTTATATTGCATTTGTATGAATATGCCATAACCAACCCCCATATTATTATGAGTAAAGTAGTTTTATAGCATACATATCCTAATCAATTTGTTCAAATCTTACAGACGCCACACCCATATGCCCCGTAAATCGCAGCAACCGCCTTGCAACACCGTCGTTGCCGTCAAAGATTTTTAGCCTCGGGTCAAGCTCAAGCAAATACTCTCTTAAAAATATGTAATGAGTGCAACCGAGCACCAATCCGTCGCAGCCATCGCACTCGGCATATAAGCTTACGGCCAATTCCCTTAACGCCTCTTTATCAAAATAAAACTTTTCGATTTGACCGGCAAGGCTGCCATTTGTTATAAGTTTGACCTTATCCCTCCTTTGGCAGATGAGCCGCTTAAACTTTTCCTGCCGCGCCGCAGTCGGTGTGAGCGCCACCGCCACACGGTTGCAGCTACCAAGCGCGGGCTTGACCGCCGGCTCTATTCCTATATAGTTAAAGCACCTATCATTTTCCCTGAGCTTATGTATGGCGACATTGGTCGCCGTATTGCACGCCAAGACGATTATCTCCGCGCCGCAGTCTTTTAATAGAGCGCATGCCTTAAGCGTCCTACTCAGTACAAAACCGTCGTCCTTGTCGCCGTAAGGGCCTAATTTGTCACGCACAAAGACGTACTCGCCGCCACAAACCTGCATAAGCCGACTTAGCGTCGTAAGCCCGCCCTTGCCGCTATCCATAACTCCTACAATCATACAAGCATTATATTCGCTTAAGATAAACCTTGTTACTTGCCTAAAAGCTGCAAAAAGTCCTGTTGATAGCCGCTGCTATGACGTCCGCGCACTCTTCCACCAAAAAATCTATGTCCTTTGGCGTGACGATAAGGTCGCTTATATCGCCGCTGACCTCAGCATCCCCAACCGCCTCGCTTATTATTGTACTCGCATAAACGACGAGCGGCACACCGAGCGAAATGACCTGACACCCAAGCGACTCTCTGTTTAGCCGCATACGGTGGTTGCTCACTCCGCTGCCCGGAGTGATTCCGCTCGAACACACCTGAAACGCCGAGGCGATTCGTCCCGTAGTCGCCGACGCGAGACTGTCCACGGCAATGACAAGGTCGGGGCTCACTCGCTCGCAAACACCCTTTATTACGTCAAAACTCTCTATACCTGTCACCCCCATGACGTTGGGGCAGATTCCGCTTATCTGCGTTTCGGCACTTTCAAATTGGCGCGTCACCACTAACCTATCAAACACTTTGCTGCCCAGCGAATCGGCGGTGAGTTTTGGGTTGCCAAGCCCCACCACCAAAACATTGCTCGCCTTGCCGCCCAGCTCGTCCACCACGTCTCCTATCGCATTAGAGAGCCGCTTGTAGTAGTCGCGATCGGCGGTTTTGACCGCATCGCACTCGATAGTAATGTACTTGCCGGGCGCTTTGCCGTAACGCTTTGCCGTATTTTCGTCCAAATCTATGTCCGTTCTTACAATCTTTCCATTGCTTCTACGACTGCCGTTACTTAGTTCTATTGCCATATCTGTCCTCTTATCCATAACAAACCTCAAAAAATTTCGTATTTATTCGTATTTTGCGTTAAAAAAAACGTTATTATTACTTGATTTTCTATTTTAAATGTGCTAAAATATCTCAGTTAATAAATTCTAAAACATTCATTTAGGGAGAATACAAATGCCAAACATTAAATCCGCAAAAAAGCGCGTGCTCGTAAACGAAAAGAAGAATGAGCGTAACAGGATGCTCACCAGCGAATTGCGCACCGCTATAAAGAAGTTCAACACGGCTATTGAGACAAATAACCTCGAAGTCGCAGAGCAGCTTTTGCCCGAAACCATTTCGGTTATAGACAAGGCTGCAACTAAGGGTATCATTACCAAGAGCAGCGCCGATAACCGCAAAGCAAGACTCAGCAAAAAGCTTTCGGATATCAAGAGCGGTAAAAAGGAAGTTGTTATCAAAAAGGATAACAAAACCATCGCTGCCGAAAAGCGAGCCGAAAAGGTTGCTCGTGAAGAGGCTGCTAAGGCCGAAGCTAAGCGCTTAGCCGAAGAAAAGAAGGCTGCCGCTAAGGAAGAAGAGGAAAAGAAGCCCAAGACCAAGAGGGCTACAAAGAAGGCTGAAAAGGCAGAACCCGAAAAGGCAGAAGCAAAGCCGAAGAGAACAAGAGCTAAAAAGACCGAAGAATAATTTATTTTGAGGGCGTTACTTCGCCCTCTTTTTTTACGAAGCAATAAACAGCTGCCTCGGAGGCAGAATTGCTATTATTATTACTTTATGAGCATACAGGATTCATTAGACGACTCGGTTGATCTCGAAAACCGAAGTCCACAATCTACACGACTTTTTACCAAAATAGCGATTCTTGCTTCGACTGTGGATTTGCTATTGTTTTTCGTTTGCGTCGTCACCTATCAGATCGACGAAATCTTGGGACTTAATGTCTTTGGCTCCGTCTTTTTGCCAATGGTGATACTTATTATTATAGCCCTTTATCTCGCCATTGCCGAAAGACTTCGAGCTAAATATTTGGGCGCAAGGATAGCTATAATAATATCCTGCCTTGTCTTTATACTCGTGATTACGTTTGTAATTATCGAATACATTAAATATGGCAAGATCTATATCGCACCATTCAATCCCCCGCCCGTATGGAGTAGATAAAACTTAAGAGTTTGGCTTAGTCCAAACTCTTTTTTATTTTCTAATTATTTAAAGAAATTACTATACAAAAACAATATTTGCGTTGCAGCCTATATTCCAGTCAATCCATCCTGACGGAAGTTTATCTTTGGCAAATGGAACATTTATTGTCTGCTCATATGTCCAATTGTTGAACGCTCCGCTTTCAATTTCCGTAATAGATGCGGGAATGGTTATATTAGCAATAGATGTGCAGCCGTCAAATGCGCCGCTTTTAATCTTTGTTATGTTGCTCGGAATTAATACTTGAGTAAGAGAAACGCAGCCTGAGAATAAAGATGTTTCTATCGTGCTTAATCCCTCCGGCAAAACAATATGAGTTAACTTGTCACAGCCGCTGAACGCCTCCGCACCTATGTTTTGTATAGAACTACATAGCTCTATTTTGCTTATGCTACTATTTTTAAACGCGCCCTCACCTATGCTTATAAGTCCCTCCGCAAAAGTGATTTGCTTAAGTCCGCAATCCCTAAAAGCGTACGCCTCTATTATTGTAACATTTATGGGAACGGTTATTTCGGATAGTGAGCCGCAACCTTCAAAGACGCTTTTACTTATTTTAGTCAACCCGCTTTGCGGTGCAAAAGTTACCTTAGTAAGATTAGTGCAATCTTTAAATGCGCTCTCTCCCATCTCGGTTACTCTTTGAGGAATAACGACCTCCGATAAATCGGTCCCGCTTAATGCGTTTGACTCGATAGTTGTTACGCTGTCGGGAATTTGTAATATACTATCCACCTTGCTAACGCTATAATGCATAGTCGTTATTACGTCCTTTGTTTTACCATAAAGCACTCCGCCATCAATGTAAATATAGCTGTTCTCGGGCGAAACGATTATATTTTCCACACCCATTAGCGCATTTCGCTCTATATTCATTACATTACTCGGTATTATAAGCTCAGATAATTTAGTGCAACCGCTAAAAGCATTTGTCTTTATAGACGTAAGACTAAGCGGCAAAACTATGTCCGTAAGAGAGGCACAATCCTTAAACGCACTATCGCCTATGGTGGTTAATTTGTTATCTGTATCAAAAGCTATCTTTTTAAGACTGATACAGTTTTTAAATATATATGATGGTAGTGTTTTTATATTATTAGGCACTATTATTAGATTTAAACCTATACAGTTTTCAAATGCGCTTTCGCCTATGCTTGTAAGCGAAGAGGGCAATGTTAATCCTTTAAGACTAATGCAATCCTTAAACGCCTCATAGGCTATTTTCTTTAAGCCACTTGGCAATGTTATCTCGGCAAGCGAACTGCATCCGCTAAAAGTGCCGCTTTCGATAGTGGACAGCTCGCTACTATCGTCAAACACAACTGTCTTAAGCCCCTCACAGCCGTAAAACGCATTTTTGCCAATGCTTACCACATTAGTGGGAACAGTTATACTTTTTAGCGAAGTACAGCCGAACGCCATTAATCCGATAGATATCACACTCTTCGGGATTTCTATGACCTCCAAACTTTTACAGCCGCTAAAAACTGAAGACTTTAAATTTATCAGGCTACTTTCCTCTTCAAAAACTACTTCGTTTAAGCTGTCGCACTCGGCAAAGGCGGATGCGCCTAAATCTATTAAACTACTTGGAAGTTTTACTTCCTTTATACTACTGCATCCCTTAAATGCCTCGTCTCCTATGCTAAGGAGCGCGGCAAAGTCAAAATTAATAAGCGAAGTGCAATTATAAAAAGCTCTTGCACCTATACTCTTTACGCTATCCGGCAGAGTAATATTTACGAGCGAGGTGCAACCGGCAAATGTATTTTCCTCTATACTGTCAATAATGCAATTCTCGGCAAAGTTGATAGTTTGCAAATAGACATTTTTGTTAAAGACCCCTATTCCCAACTTAATGACAGACGCGGGTATGGTGTAAGTGTCATTACATCTGCCGGCGGGATACATTATAAGCGTCGCACAAGCCTTGTCAAAAAGCACACCATCTATGTCACTATAAAACAAATTATCGCTTGGAACTTTTATTTCTTCAAGAGCGGGGATGCTAAAAGCATCTATATCCCCTCCGTATGCACTCGACAACGTCACCGATCTTAGCGCATTGCACCCGCTAAAGCTACTTCCGTCAATATCAGTTAAAAGCGGCGGCAGAACAATTTTTTGTACTCCCGAATTTGCGAACGCATATTCTCCTATCGCAGTTAGTTTTCCGCCCTCAAATATAGCTTCTGTCAAATTCTCGCAATCACGAAAGAGTGACTCCGAGAGCCTTGTCATATTGCTTTCTTTAAATGTTACCGACCTTATCGCCGACCTACTAAAAGCATAAGCTCCTATTTCGGTTATACTACTCGGAATGTCTATGTCCTCTATACCGCTTAAATAAAAGGCATACGTCCCTATACTATTCAGTTTACAGCCTCGCTCAAACTCAACAATTGTTAGCTTAGTGCAATTATAAAATGCTCGCGAGATAATAATCTTTATCGATTGAGGCAAGTGCACTTCCATCAAGTTGTGACAGTCTTTAAAGTCGCCTACCGCGATAACGGGCAAACTGTTATAGCTTAGCGGTATTGTGATATTAGATAACTTATCTATTTCCGCACCACAGCTAACAATGTAGCCGTCGCCAATAGGCATAAACTCAAACGCCTCTATCCAATGGGCGTATAGTGTTATATCGCTCTTTATATCCCAGTTAAACAGTCCGCTGCCCTGCTCGTTTGTAAATTGTCTGCCACTCGGATCAAACCAACCCTCAAACACAAATCTTGTGTCTATAACAAAAGGCACAATCAAGCTAAACGGCTTATTAAGCTCCACCTGTGTGCTAAAAACTGCTTCGTCGGCGATAACTCCCTCGCCTTTATTGCCGTAATCATAGGTTACGGTAAAGATAACTGACTCTATATTGTCATTGGGCTTATCATTTGGGTCATCGTTAGGCGCCTCTGTTGTCGGAGGAGGTTCCGAACCGCCGGGTACACCACTTTTAGTCAAAAGTAAAACCACCGATATGATAACGACAATCAAAATCAGGCTAATAGCAATAATAAGCAGCTTTTTACGCGTCATTTGTATCTCCTAAAAAAGACCTCTTGCTCCGCGCAAAAGGTCAATTCTATTTTAAGCAAAATTAATTTTAAGGCTTTCAAACGTTGCAAGCCCGCTTCCGTAAGGCAGCATAAGCTCCTCGGTCGCGTCCGGCTGTCTGTTTATCAAGCTACGCTGCTTGTAAACATTGCCATCTCGGTCAACATAGTGCTTGGTGATGATGATATACTCACAATCGCTTACAGTATCATACTGTCCCGTTATATCTTCCGTCTCGATTGTGTCCGTAGATATAAGCTCATCATTTTCGTCATACTGAGCAATTTCCATCTTAGTCAACACGTCGATCATCTTGAAAGTAAGCTCTCCGTCAAACATATACGTTATGTCTACAAGCTCGTCTCCTTCTACGGCAGTACCATTCATAGGCGCACCAAAGCTGATTGACGATATAGTCTGTACGTCATGGTCGCTTATCTTTTCGACATGAATGCTGTCACTTTGTGCATTATAAAACACTATGTGTAGTACCATCGTCTTACCTATAAGCTCGGGTGTGTAGTACAAAGTGTGGTGCATAGTCACCTTGCCGCTTTTAGATATGTCAAGCGGCACACCGTCGAGAGCAGTAGTCCTGTCAGTCACATTCAATCCGTTTATAACATACGAGACATTGCCCTTTCTGTAAAAATAGCATCTTACTGCGTCATTGCCGTTAAAGTCATTTGACGACGGCGAAACATAGTCCTTGTCGTTCTTATCATAGAACGTAAGAAAGTAACCGCACATAAAGTCGTCTTCGTACGGCGTCGGTTCGGGCGGTACGGGCGGATCCTCCTTGTGTACGCAAGCGCATAATGCAACCGCGAAAACCATTATTAAACCTAAAACAATTAATCTTTTTAATTTCATATGTCCTCCAACTAAATTATCTCTCCGTTCTCTATTCTTTGTTCGAGCACATTTATCATTATTCTGTAATGCTTGTTGTCCTCGAGCTTGCCGCTGAGCATTTTGCCGGTCACTGTCGAAGTCCAGGTCGTAACCGGCACGCTGACCTTAGATGCGTCCACTTGGTTCTTTATCTTTGGCGACATACCCGAAGCATAGCTTGCCACCATAAGCACAATGCACGCATAGGCGAAGCCTCGGATAGCACCTATAAAAAGTCCCGTAACCCTGCCTAAATTTCTGATTTCGCTACCGCCCATCTTGTTTTTAAAGATAAGCGATACACCCATAACCGCAATACGCAAAACGATAAAAAAGATCACTCCTACGATAATTACATATATATGATAGGTAAGCTCGAGCGCAATGACCTGCCTTACGTTTTGGATTGTACTATTAAGATACATCTCCTTAGTAGCGGCGTCTTGAAGCAGCGAGGTGACAAAGACCATTAGCCCTTGCGACTCCGCTTTTATCATCGCTGCTATTTGCTCTTGCGACATGCCACTATTAACCGCCTCGCGGATAGAATCCATTGAAATCTCTCTTAATCCTTCCGGCAAAATGTTATACACTTTGTCGAATATGGAACCGTCTCCCACAAGCCACTGTGCGGTGCCGACAGACAAAAAGGAATTAGCCACCGCCTTAGCTAAGAGATATGATACCAGTATGCTAATAAACCACCCGAAAAATGATACGAGCGTTTTGAAAAAGCCGCACATAAACCCAAGCACGGCAAATACAGCCAAAAGTGCAAAGAATATTATGTCGAGTATCAATTTTTACCTCCTTTTATAGTATTAAACTTGTTAATTCTGTCCATAATCAGTCTTATGAAAAGAGAGAATTTACCGGTAATAATGTGTATAGGTACAGACCTTGTGGGCGGCGATTGCCTCGGCCCGCTCGTTGGACAGCTTCTTATAGCCCGAAACCTGCCTTGCTTTGTATACGGCACGCTTTATGATCCAATTACGGCGCTCAATCTAAAAGATTACTACGCCTTTATCAAAAAGAACCATATCTCAACCGTCATCGCTGTTGACTCGTGCGTCGGCGAAAACGTGGGACGCATAAGCGTAAATAGCGGAGGACTGCTGCCCGGCGCGGCAGGGGGTAAAGACCTGCCAATGGTCGGCGATATAAGTGTAACCGCTGTGACATCATCTTATCCCCCGTCCGACAAAAGATTTGCTTCCGTAAGATTAGGATTTGTCTATTCGCTTGCGCTCCAAGTCGCCGACACTATTGAAACTCTTATTAAGGGGGTCGCTGTTTAGCGGCTTTTATTTTATAAGCGACTTGCCTTCCATTTCGCTCGGGATAGGCAGACCCATAAGAGTGAGTAGCGTGGGCGCAACATCGCACAATGCGCCGCCCATTAACTCTTTGCCCTTAACCTTGTCGCCCGCAATTACGAGCGGAACGGGGTTAGTCGTATGCGCGGTCATCGGCTTGACGCCTACTTTCATGCACTCGGCGTTGCCGTGGTCGGCGGTAACTATTACGCAGCCACCCGTCTTAACGACAGCGGTGACGACCTTTATAAAACACTCGTCCACAGCCTTGACAGCACTTACTGCCGCGTCCAAAATGCCGGTATGTCCCACCATATCGCAGTTGGCGTAGTTCATAATAAGCAGATCGGTCTTGCCCACAACGGAGAGAGCCTTATCGGTAACTTCGTAAGCGCTCATCTCGGGCTTAAGGTCGTAGGTCGCAACCTTGGGACTGGGTACAAGGATACGGTCCTCGTTATCGTTCGGTTTTTCCACTCCACCGTTAAAAAAGAAGGTGACGTGGGCGTACTTTTCTGTTTCTGCAACACGGGTTTGGTTAAGCCCCTTAGCCGAAACATATTCGCCCAAAGTGTTTTTGATTTCCTTTGGACCAAACGCTATTCGCATATCGAGCGAAGCATCGTACTCGGTCATTCCTACATAAAAAATATCCTTTTTATCGCGAGCAAAGCTGTTGAAGTCGTCGTCCAAAAGAACGTGCGACATCTCTCTTGCGCGGTCTGAACGGAAGTTATAAAAGATATAGCTGTCTCCGTCCTTAACTCCGTCATAGTCGCCTATAATGCACGGTTCGATAAATTCATCGCGCTTATCTGCCGCATACGAAGCCTTGATCGCCTCGGTCGCAGACGCGAATTTAGCTCCCTGTCCCTCAAAAACACATCTATAAGCCGCCTCGACACGCTCCCAACGGTTGTCGCGGTCCATATAGTAATATCTGCCCGTAACCGTCGCAATCTTGCCTACACCGAGTTCTTTTATCTTATCCTCTAAGATTTGAACAAAGCCGAGCGCGCTATCGGGCGCAGTATCTCTGCCGTCTGTTATAGCATGAACGTACACCTTTTTGAGCCCGCGCCTACGGCATAACTCCAAGAGCGCAAACAAATGATTAATAGAGCTATGCACTCCACCGTTGCCCAAAAGTCCTGCAATATGAAGGTACGTCCCATTACTAATCGCATTATCGATAGCTCCGTTAAACTGCTCATTGGCAAAAAAACTACCGTCATTTATCGCTCTGTCTATGCGTGTAATATCCTGATAGATAACTCTGCCTGCACCGAGATTGAGGTGTCCGACTTCGCTGTTACCCATCTGACCGTCGGGCAATCCTACACTAAGTCCCGACGCATTGATAAACGTATGCGGACAGCTGTCCCAAAGTTTTTTGAAGTTAGGTATGCCGGCTACTTCAATAGCATTGCTATCGTTCTTTTCGCCATATCCGAATCCGTCCAATATAATGAGCGCATCTGTCTTTTTCATACCAATCTCCTTAATGACAATTTACGATTGTCGCAAAATCGTTAGGCTTAAGGCTCGCTCCGCCAATAAGTCCGCCGTCAATTTCGGGCATATCAAGCAGGGTTTGAGCGTTAGCAGCGTTCATGCTTCCACCATATAGTATGCTGACTTCACCAACGAGTTCCTTAGCCACCTTGCGAATAAATCCTATTGTCTCGTTAGCCATTTCCGGAGTAGCGGTTTTGCCCGTGCCTATCGCCCAAACAGGCTCGTATGCGATAATAACTTCCTCTGTTACGCCCTCTAAGCCTTTTTTGATTTGCTGAGATAAAACTTCTTCGGTCTTGCCCGCCTCACGCTGCTCGAGCGTTTCGCCCACGCAAACGATAGGTTTTAAGCCCGTCTTTAAAGCCTGCTTAAGCCTCATATTGACACTCTCGTCGGTTTCGCCAAAGTATGCTCTGCGTTCGCTGTGTCCTATAATAACATACTCGGCACCAACCTCTAATAGCATCTCGGCAGATATCTCGCCGGTGAAGGCGCCCTTATCCGCCCAAGCGACGTTTTGCGCCCCCACCTTGACATTTGAGTCAAGTGCGAGCTTATACACCCTATGAATATCGGTAAACGGAACGCAAAGCACGGTATCGCACTTAGCATCTTTTATAAGCGGCAAAAGCTCAAGCATAAACGCCTTAGCCTCCGCCTTAGTCATGTTCATTTTCCAGTTACCTGCAATAATTCTTCTTCTCATAACTCCTCCTATTTTTTGAGCGTCTGTCTGATTCTCTCATACACGACAACCGCGGTCGCCACCGAGGCATTAAGCGAATTGATTTTGCCAAACATAGGCAGCGAAACGATTCCGTCACAGTTGGCGCGCGTACGCTTGCCCACACCTTTGCCCTCGCCGCCGATAACAAGCGCGATAGGTCCTGTGAGGTCTGTATTATACACCGACTGCCCGTCCATGTCTGCGCAGTACACCCAAATGCCGCGCTGCTTAATTTCATCTATCGTGTCATTGATGTTAGTCACCTTAGCCACCTTGATATGAGCCGACGCACCCGCGCTCACCTTGATAACAGTCTCGTTGACGGACACGCTGCGGTGGCGCGGAATGATTACGCCGTGAACACCTGCGCATTCTGCCACCCTCAAAATACTGCCGAGGTTATGCGGGTCCTCCACTCCGTCGAGTATAAGCAAAAAGGGCGGCTCGTTCTTTTCTTCTGCAAGAGAGAGGATTTCCTCAAGCTCGCTGTACTTATAGTCGGTGATTTCGGCGATAAAGCCCTGATGGCGACTCGTGACACTTTCGCGGTCAAGCGCCTGCTTGTCTCTAAAGAAAATCTTAACTCCGCGGCTTTTAGCCTCGTCTATGATCTTTTGTGCGCCTATATCCTTTAAGCCCTTTTCTACAAGCAACCTATCTATGGTCGTGCCCGCCTTAAGCGCCTCGGATACCGCATTTCTTCCTTCTATCTTCATAACTTGTACTCCAAAGTATTTTTATTTTTGTATGTGCAGAACGTGATTGGGTCTACCTCGCCCTCGCGTTTACTCACGCACTCCCAGTTAGGCAAACGATCGAGGTTGTCAAAGAACGCATCCGCCTCGGCGTCCATATGAACCTTTGTTATATACGCCGTGTCGCAGTACGGCAGCATTTGTTTATACATACTCGCGCCGCCTATGATATAGATGTCGTCGCTATTATATTCTTTAAGTGCCTTAAAAAGTTCGTCCATACTGCTCACTCTTACACATTCATCATCGAGGTCGGACGATGTGAGCACTATATTGACCCTATCCTTTAACGGGCGCTTGGGCAGCGACAAAAAGGTTTTTTTGCCCATAACGACAACGTTGCCGGTCGTGGCAGTCTTAAAAAACTTCATATCCTCTTTGAGCGAAAAGAGCAGTTTGTTGTCCTTGCCTATGCCCCAGCTTTCGCTTACGGCAACTATTATCTTCATATCGCCACCTCTATTTTTTCCCCAAGGGGAGTGTATTTATAATCTATCAAATCAAAGTCGTCAAGCGTAAACTTGTAAAAATCGTGCACAGCTTTGTTTATTACAAATTTGGGAGCATCGAACTGCTCTGCCGCAATCAGCTTTTGGGCAATGGGGATATGTCTGTCGTACAAATGTGCGTCGGCGATAACATGAACAAGCTCCCCCGCTTTTAGTCCGCTGACCTGCGCCATCATATGCACAAGCACGGCGTACTGAACGACGTTCCAGTTATTGGCGGTAAGCATGTCCTGCGAACGCTGATTGAGTACGGCGTTAAGCCTGTCACCCGTCACATTAAAAGTAACCGAATACGCACATGGATAAAGATTCATCTCGTGCAAATCGGCGTGGACATAAAGGTTGGTCATAATTCGCCTCGACAGCGGATTGTGCTTAAGGTCATACAAAACTCTATCCACCTGATCGAATTCGCCTTCTTTATACTTATGCTTAACCGACAACTGGTATCCATACGCTTTGCCTATGCTGCCGCTTTCATCCGCCCAGGCGTCCCAAATATGCGAATTTAATTCGTTTACATTGTTGCTCTTCTTTTGATAGATCCATAAAATTTCGTCTACCGCATTGCGGAAGTTGGTCTTGCGCACGGTGATTATGGGGAACTCCTCGCTTAAGTCATAGCGGTTTACAATACAAAACCTTTTTACCGTATGAGCGGGCGTTCCATCCTCCCAATGAGGTCTTACATCGTACCCTGTATCCCAAAAACCGTTGTTTATTATATCCTTAAGGTTGTCTATAAATATCTTGTCCGCTCTGCTCATCAGCTTCTCCTATTTCCAAACATTTTCTTAGTAGCTCGTCCAGTCTCTCTTTATTATGGGTGAGATATAGCGCGCCGAGTAAGCCCTCGAGCGCAGTAGCCTTTTTGTACTCGCGCATACTTGCGTTTTTGGCTTTGTTGGTTACATGCGCATTCCTGCACCTGTTCATAAGTGCCTGTTCATCCTCGGTGAGAAGTTCCATTATGCCGTCATGAATGCGCGCTTGCACAACTGCGCTTACTATACGCGAGCAATTACGCATAAGGTCTCGCGTAGGTATAGACGGATCGCCGCTAAACTTAGCTCTAACGTACAGCGTAAACACCGCGTCCCCAACGTACGCCAGCGTCGTGCATTTTATTAAATTGACTTCCTCAAAACTCATTAGCTTTTACCTGCACTATCAACATATTAATTTTACCATAAATTGCTGTAATTGTCCAGTAATCAAGAGCTGAATTTTGTTCGTTTTTAGTTATTCCACCACCACGCTTCGCTCGGCTGAAGAGAAGTTTCGTTACACAACAAAAAAATAGCCGTAAGTGTTTCTTACGGCTATTGAAATTAGTATACGTTATTTATTAGTGGCCTGTGCCGAATTATTATCCCACGCATTACCGACTTCGCCGCCGACCCAGCCTTTATTGTTGGGGTTATAGGTGAACTCGGCCTTAATCGCATTTTTGCGCAGCTTGTGCTTGTTAGTAACTCTTACGCTAAGTTTATCAAGTTTTCCTTGGTCACCCGCTTGCTTTTCCTTGGAAGGATCGATAACCGTCGCATTATTTTGATCATAGCGCCAAGACCAGTCGGTCAGCTCGATCGAATACGTTCCGCACGGGAGATAGATGTAGACAGTCGCGCCGCCCTTTACGGAAACGGTGATCCCCGATTTATCTTTCGATGAGACAATTCGGAAAATAAAGCTATCACTTGATCTTATACTATCACCCTTTACCGTGATTGCCAAATAGCCGTAGCCCGGAAGCTCGCCAAACCAGTTGACAACATCAACGACTTCCTTCTTGCCAACCTCTGCTTTGCCGAAGTCGGGAGAAATAAGCGGTGTCAAATCCATCTTAGTAAGGGTTGCGGGCTGAATATACTCATCGAGCGACTTGTCGCTATCATCATACGGCTTCTCAAAAACATTCTTGGGTTCTATGTTTGGTGCTGCCGCTTTTGCTTCCTCCAAAGTCAAATAATAAGTATATTCATACTTAACATTCCCTTTTTCATCGGTACCAAGCTTAGCGTGGACGTAACCGGTGATATTGGTTATATTATCCTCCGTGTTATCCAGCTCATCGATCCAGTAGTTGACCTCTTTATGCATTGCTGTCATTACGATAATAAAGCGCTCTTTTGCCTTGATTTTGAAGGTCGTCTCCCATTTATTCTCTTTAACGTCGATTTGTTTGAAGTAGAAGATTGTCGGGCCTTCCTCGGCGGGAAGAACGACTTCCTCGGTTCTATTTGTTTTGTCGTTTGTGACTTGTGTAAGTATATAGCGGTTGACTTGGAAGTAGTACTTACCCGTCTTCGTTTTTTGTCCGTTTTCTCCATCTATCTCTTCCTCAATCGGCGTCATGCCCTCTATAAGTCTGAGCGTTACCTTGATAGTGAAGACCGTCTCGTAATACGCATCCGGAATAAGCTTATTGCCCTCATCATCCTCAATCATATCCAACGACTTTTCGATAGAGATGGAGATAGTCATGTTTTTAAAGGTGAGGATCGTGACAACATTGGCGGCACCGATATCAAAGTCCACCGTAGCGGCAATTTGCGATTTATCTTTGTAATCGCCTTCGTTATATTTCTCTCCCGGTTGCAGAGAAATATACTTCTTTTCGCTACCAATCACCCAGAGTTCTTCTCCGTCTTTATCATCCGGGTCTCCGTTCGGGATATACCAGTTATCCGGCAGGGTCCACTCTTCGCCACTGGTAAGATTTTCCGCGGTATACACGACATCCGCACGATAGGCACCGCCGCTCTTGCTGCCCAGCTCGACGATGGTGTACATGCCGTCGGGAACGTAGATTTCGATACCGTCACCGTGCTTTAAGGTAAAGTAAGTGACTTTTTCATGATTCTCGTCCAACCAAACGATGCCGTTCTGTTCGATTTGCGAAATTACGCCGCTCTTAAAGGTGACGAGCATGGCGTCTGAGTTGACGATAGGTCTTACAAGCACCAGATTTTCGTTTTCCTCTTTGGTTATCTTATTATCTCCGTGCACATACCAAACATCACCGGTCGGGTCGGAGATGTACTTATTGTTGTTTTCATCGTCGTAGTAGTCCGGCTGAGGATAAGCCTTATAAGTTCCGTCCAACGACTCATATTGGTAATCTTCCTTATTGCCGGCAGGTTCTCCTTTTGCATTGACAGGTTCCCCTTTCGCATTCTTGACAACGTTTTTTGCATCCACAACGGTAAAGTAGAACTCATCGTCGGGGATAAGCGGCTCCTCGGCAACCTCTTTGTGGAAGATAAAGCCACCTAACTTCTCGTACATCCAAATGATAATGGTGGCGTTGTCCTCGAGGACGGCAAAGGTGTCTTTACTGCCTAATCGCCTAAAGTCGTCTTGACCATTACCGCCGTGATGGTAGTAGGACTTAGTAATGTCTTGTTTATCCTCCACCCAATAGCCAGGTTCGGAATTTTTGACGTTGCCATCCTTGTCCGTATAATTACCGGTAAAGTCCAGGCATTGCAAAGCATCTAAAATCCCATCATACGGGATACTGTCTTTTTCAATTTTATTGGCAACAATATAATCATCAAACGCTTTTTTGATGTCATCATTTGTCATAGCATTGTTGAGTGCGTCCCAGAAGGTATAGGTGGGGTTTTGAGCAATCCAGTCATTGAGAGGCTCTGCATCCTTGTTGATAAAGACGTACAATTCGCCCTCACTCGGAGCTTCCGTCAAAACCGTCTTCCAGTTTCCTTGGAAGTTTTCGGTGTGAATATTGCCCTGTGCGTCTAACCAGTTGAGTGCGACGTTGTAGAAGTATGGGTGCTCTATCCTTTCCCACACAGGCATAAGACGAAGGACATAGAGGTCCTGCCCCGCGGTGTGGAATGATGCGTGCTGCACGGCATATTGACTGTATAGCGAAAGGTCGATTGCACCACCGGTAAAGTAGATTTCTGTACCTTCTTCGTGGTAGTTATAAGCGCCGTCAACTCCGATAGTCTCGATGCCGTTATTTATCTCGTAATACACAATATTGCCGTTTTCAAGTCTGTGCATTATTGGTATAGGCTTATTATTTTCGTCAAGTATAAGCTTGCCATTTTTGTCGCATTTATATTTGACGGGTATGATGACAGTTTTCCCGTTAAACTTCCATCTATCGTCGATATCGTACCCTATTATCTTGCCGTTTGCGTTAATGCGGATGGGTACAAAGTTTTCGTCGACTATCACCCATCTTACAAACCGATATAAGTTATAAGGGTCGGTTGGGCTACCGCCTGTAAGCGTGGCGATCTTATTATTCAATAGGTCATAGAAGATGCCATTGTTGTTATCGTATTGCGGAAGAATTGCCTCACTTGCTTTGGAGAGGACTAATTCTCCGCTCTCTTCGTCTATTGTTGCAGCCATATTCCATAGCTTGCTGCCTTTGATATGCACAAATTCCGGCATATCTATTGGACCGTGCGCCACTATCAATTCGTTGTTTCTTTGGTCAAAGGTTGCGGGGATAATTCCGGGATAATAGCGCACCACATATTTCTGCGTACGAGCAATAATGGTAAGCAACGCGATTTTATACGTCGTTTTACCGTCGGGAGTCCTTTGGTTGTCCATGCGGATATAGTACCAGCCGTCATCGTCCTTATAGATATATTGCGATGAAAGCTTGCCCCCCGTCAAGGCACCCTCTCCGGTATAGCCGTCGGTTGTAGCATCCTTTAGAGAAATAACAGGATTATATAGATAGTCTCCGTTCGCATCTTTCAATAATTTCAGCTTGCCATCTTTTAATATCGGGTTACCACTGTCATCAGTTTCGTACTCTATAGATGTTTGCGTGCCAATAACGCCATCTTTAGTGCTTTGCCAAATGAAGTAAGGGTCACCATAGCCGTCTGCAATCTTAAATCGGATATTGGCACCGTAATGATTTACCCCGTCATTATCATTTGAATTTGTATCGCCCGTGAAGAAGTTCGTACCACCACTCCAAGCGTCCCCCGTCTCGACAACGATCTGTGCCTGCGACTGCCATATCCAATTTCCATTCCTATAAAACTGGATTCCGCCCACGTTTTGATTTACAGTCCCATCGTCTTGATCGGCATAGATACCCTCCAAGTTAAAGACGGAAAATTCGTCTGCGCCGGTACCCTGCATCAGATTCATACTTGTGATCGTAACATCGGCGCGCGCACCCACCACTCGGATACGGTAGACACGCTGCGGATGACCGTTTCCAGCAAAGTGATCGGCGCCCATCAGCTTTTCCACATAGACGGTTGCCCCATCCGGTAGGGTGCCTTTTGTCTGCCAGGGCTCGGTCTCGTTATTCGTACTTGCATTCGCAAATGTGTAAGTGGTATCTCTGTAGCTGTTGGTACGGTTTCTGTACACATATTTCGGGTAGAATGGGACTTCAAATGCTACGCCATTGATGGAGAGTGAGTCTAAAAGATAGCCTCCGCTATCGTTATTCGTCTGGAACACCCAAACAAAGTCGTAGAGTCCGTCTTTGTCATCGTCCCACATATCCTTGGGAGAATGGAACAAGTTATCATACTTATTATAATCCGTGTTTGACCATTTCCAGCCATCTCCGGTTTCGATATTGGGATAGTCGGCATGACCGGTCATAGGTTCACTTTTTATTCCCCCGTGAGCGTTGTCATCATCATGCCAGATAAAGTCGGCATCGTAATAGTCACCCTCAAATCCTTCAAGCTCGGTATAAGGCTTAACCGAATTCTTTGCAAATTTTTCAGTAGACGATGTACCGCGGCCGGACAAGTTGCTAGTTTTCAACATTTCTTTAACGCTGAACTGCGGGTCATGGAGCTTTGTAAGCACCGCAATAATTATGCGGTCTGCGCGCACGTTATGGTTATAGAAGGTTTCATTCCAGTTAAAGACGGATGGTCCCTCCTCGGTATTCGGAGTCAACGCGTCACCGTCCAGTTCATAGACAGGGTACATTCCGAGGGGATGCGCGTCATTATGCTCGCTAAACTCGTTGATACGCTCGGCCATCTTATCGAGCACACCCTGAATGACGTCCTTATACTGAGAGGAACCCTTGTATGTCAACTTTAAATCGCGGTTATCTCCGCTTCCGGTTTCGTAAACGAAATCATCAATGTCATCACCAATGTTAAAAGAAGAGTCTACCGTTGCAAGAAATTTCTCAAATGCTTCGCGATAGTCTTTTTCCGCCTCCTTCCTTTTACCGGTATGGTTAATTATAATGGGGATCGTCTTAGGCCAGCCTTCGGGCCATTTCTCGGGAGTATTGTCTACGGTCATATCAAGCCGGATATAGATGGTGGTTGTATAGCCGTAAGGTGCTGTTACGTCAAAAGAGTAAGCACCGTCGGTTGTGTTAGAGGGGCGGCCTTCCCCAAAGATGCTCGCAACATCATCAAAGCCTGCTTCTTTTTTAGCCTTATCGGTAACATAGTCGTTATAGATGACTTTGCCGTTTACCTCTTTTTTAATATTCTCGGACACTGTTTTTACATCTTCGCCGGCCATCGCAACGGCATAGTTTACCAAATGCTCGTTGACGGTGTATTGCACGATAAAGCGTTGCTTATCGTTGAGCGTGGTTGTACTTACCGTGTTGCTTTGGTCTTCGGCAGAGAGATAGTAGTAGACATATTTGCCCTCTTCTATCTCAATGATGCCGAGCACCTTTGCCTCGATGCCGCCCAGCGAAACTTGCTTTACATAGTAGCCCTCGTATTTTTGGAAAAATGATTGGTCGACATCACCCGCAATGGTTCTGTCGTCGGCATTTTTACCTTCTTGTACGATAAGTGCCCTGTGATAAGTATCCGATGTTTTGTCTTCATTGTCTACCTTGACGCCCTTCCAGTCCATAGCAGGACGGTAGTAGCCGTCGCCATACCGGTCAAGTCCCGAGGGATAGTAAAAGGCAAGTGCTTTGATAATATTGGTTTGGGCAGTTTCAAAGCCCGGTATATACAGGGCATTGTTTTTCCACTCATAGATTTGGCCGGTTAGTGCTCCATTGATCATTTGCGTATAGACAAAATAATCGCCCGCGTCCTCGCTAAATACGCTTCCCAGATAGTCGCCAGCCACATTATTCTCATCATATTCCCAAAGTCCTTCTCCGCTCTTTTCGACGATGTAAACGTTTTCGGTGCTCAACGATTTGAAGCGGTTTTCCTTGGGGTCGTCGCTCGGCTGATAGGGTTCGCCGGTCGAATTGTACAGCTTTCCGCCATCAGCATTTCTCGTGTAAAATTCGCCAAGGTTGCCGTTGGACTCGATATGTCTGAACGCGAACGGATATGCCTTTATCGTATCTTTACATATCTCATTATACAGTCTGCCGTCTTCCGCGTTAAATATGTATGTATCACCATCCAACGTAAACTCGCCGGCGGTAACCTCTCCGTTATCGTTATGTGTGATACTTTTTACAGTGTACGACTTGTTAGTATACGGGTCGTACGGCTCGTAATTGTAATCTTTTTTTACAGTCGCCCCTTCTTCTTTTTCTCCATACGGCAGAATTTTTTCCACATAATTCCCGTAATTATTGGGCCATGGCTGCTTGGGTTCAGAGTCGCGCTCAATAAACTCGGATTTGTACTTAAGGAACACATTTTGGTCCGTAGGGTCCTTGGCTACAAAGCTATCGGGTAGCCCTGTGTACATAAACATGCTACGCGGAATGTAAAGATCCTCGCCCTTGGTGGAAGGTGTGGTTGTCGATCCGCCTTCTTGTCCGTCAAAGAAGGGTTCGTCGATGGAAGGTCCATCGCCCCAACTTGGTGTTGACTGATTGGGTGTTGACTGTCCCGGGGTCAATTGTCCGGGACGGTTGTTGTTTGTGCCATTGTTTTTGTCCTTTTCAAGCGGAAGCTTGCCTTCGTCAAAAAGCTCCATTAAAGCATAGAACTCTTCAATCGACATATCCGAGGAATACGGATCCCAGTCATCATACATAATTTGGTGCATAAGGCGCGCCTTTGTCTGCGCACGTGTCTCATATTGCGCTCTAACAGGCCCGGCAGCTACAACGACCGCCGTGCTTAATCCCCAAAATATTGCAAGCATGCATATCAGCCCCACCCAAAAACGCGTCAGGCTTGCTTTTTTTGTATGCGTTGTGCTCCTTACGATTTTCATAAAAAAATTCACCTCTTATATCCCAACGGGCCCCGCTATATCGCATTTTTAAGTGTCTACATAGCAAAACGGGCAGGTAAAATTTGTATAATTGCTTTTTTTGTACATATATGCAAATATTATACTTACACATCTATACATTGTACATTATAAAACAAAAATCCGCAATTGTCAAGCGGATTGCAAAAGTTTCAATGATAGTTCACATTTAACACTTGCCGGACGATATTGCAAGTATTTTACAACTATAATACAGTCCCTCAGGCGCCTGCGGCGCCAGATCCCCTTGCACAGGGGAGCCTTTTAGTCCACACTCCTTAGCCGAGCACTCGTAGAGTGCGAACGCCACGAGCCAACGGCGAGTAAGGTGGAGGCCTTTATTATTGGTTTCGCTACGCTCAATTTGAGGAATATAAAAATAAGTTGCTACATTGCTGTAACAACTTATTGTGTTATTTTATATTCACCCTCATCCGTCTGCTCGTGCCTCGCAGCCACCTTCCCCCTCGTTGCCTCCGGCAGGGGGAAGGTCACATAAGGTGGGCACGTTTAGTAAAGAATTTATACAAAATCATAAGCACGACGGTTATAACTGCGGTGACAGCTCCGAGGATAAAGCTTGCCGTAAAATCACCTGTGGCTCCAACAAGCGCGTTGGAAATTCCGTTAAACACAATGGACGAGAATCCAAGCCCAAGCATAGCCATACCGTAGTTTGTGCCGCTGTACTTAGCGCCGCAAAGGTCTGTCGTCATTGCGGGCAAAGTTGCCGACGGTCCGCCGTATGCAAACGCCACAAGCAAGATGACAACAAAGAACAGCCACTCTGACGAAAAGATAAGCATGACCGCACAAATAAGAGTAAGGACGGCGAGCAAAGTAACGGTAAGCACTCTGCCTATTTTATCCGAAATCGTCGCCATTGACAATCTGCCTGTTGCACTGAGCACGCCGGTAAGCATAACGAGCACCCCTGCCGCACTCACCGACAATCCCCTTTCTATACCCATGCCTTTTATTACGGGACATACAATATTCCAGGTCGCATTTACAAAAAACAGAGTGAGTGCTATGCACCAAAACCTCGGTTCCTTGAGTGCTTGCTTGGGCGTAAGATACGGGCCCTCGTTAGCCTTATTAGCTTCGCCCTGCGGCAGTCTAATAAATATGCAAGCAATTAGCCCGACTACCAAAAAGATAAGGGAGAGCGTCAAAAACGTATTGCGCATATTGCCGTCAAATGCATTCATAAGCGCCTCGGCAACCGGCGTGAACACCACCGTCGAAAATCCGAATGCGGCTACCGACAATCCGGACGCAAAACCGCGCTTATTAGGGAACCATTTTTGTAGGCACGAAAGCACGCTTCCGTACGTAAAACCGCACCCCAGTCCCGCAATTACGCCGTATGTAACAAAGATAAGCCAGGTAGCAAACGACACAAATGCCGTGAGTAAAATGCCTCCGCCAAACAGGCTCACACCTATAAAAGCAACAAGGCGCGGGTTGGTTTTATCCTGCAAATATCCGCCTATCAGGTTGCCGGTTACGAATCCGAACATCATTACCGACTGCACCATGGATGCCATAGACTTAGGCAGCCCGAAAAACGCCTGCACGGGCTCGTTAAAAATACTCCATAGATACAAAATGCCGACTAATAGCTGCACTACAAGGCAGGCTATAACTGCTACAATTCTCTTGTTCATAACCTAATCAAACTTTCCTTTAATCTCCTAAGGCTTTCTTCTTTGCCGAGGAGTTCAGCCATCTCGGTTGCTCCGCCCGGAGTGGACTGTGCGCCCGTCAAGGCGATACGGTAAACCCAAAGCACCTGACCTTTTTTATACCCATTGTTCTCGCCGTAAGCGATAAGCGCATCGTGCAAAGACTCGAACGACTGTTCGGTCAGTTCAATAAGCCCGGGAAGCATCGCCTTAGCTACCGCTACATCCGTCTTCCACTTGGCGTTGGTAAATAGCTCGGTATTGTAACCGTCGAACTGAGTAAGAAATTCGGTCAACTTGCCTATATCGGTGAAAACTTCCACTCTCGAATGAAGTAGCGTCGACAAAAATTTAAGGTCAAGCCCTTTAAGATAGTCATAATCGCCATAGAATTTGAGCGCGTAGTTATGGAAGTCGTCTTCACTCATCTCTTTGACGTAAAGCGAGTTGATGTACTTCATCTTTTGCTCGTCAAAGATGCTCGGCGAGTGGCTCACGCCCGCAAGGTCGAATTTATCCACAAGCTCAGTTAAGCTGAACTTTTCGGTATTGTCCTTGCTGCTCCAACCGAGCAATGCTATATAGTTGATTATGGCTTCTTTTAAAAAGCCCTTTTTGATAAAGTCCTCGTAGCTCGCGTCGCCGTAGCGCTTGCTCAGCTTGTGAGTCGCGTCGCGCATTATGGGCTGCAAATGGATATAGTGCGGGCGCTCCCAGCCGAGACCGTCGTACAAAAGATTGTACTTGGGCGTGCTGGACAGATACTCTACTCCCCTTATTACGTAGTTAATGCCCATAAGGTGGTCGTCGACTACGTTGGCGAAGTTGTATGTGGGCATTCCGTCCGATTTAATCAAAATGTTGTCCTCAAGCTCCTTGTTGTCCACCGTGATGTCGCCAAATACCATGTCGGTGTATGTCGTGCTGCCCGTCTCGGGGATATTCTGCCTTATTACATAGCTGTCGCCACGAGCTAAGCGCATTTCGACCTCTTCCTTGCTTAAAGAAGCGCAATGCTTGTCGTACTTGGTCGCGCCCTTTTCGTGAATCTCCTCCAGCCTCTCTTTTGTGCAAAAACAGTAATACGCACTACCGTTTTCCACAAGCTGCTTGGCATATTCGAGATACGCGTTCTTGCGCTCGCTCTGAATGTACGGGCCGTAATCGCCACCCACGTCCGGACCTTCGTCGTAGATAAGTCCGGCGTCTTTGAGCGTCGAATAAATTATTTCTACCGAGCCGGGAACATATCTTTCCCTGTCGGTGTCCTCTATACGCAAAATGAATTTGCCACCGTTCTTTTTGGCATACAAATATGCATACAGCGCTGTACGTAGTCCGCCTATATGCAAGTATCCCGTCGGTGACGGCGCAAATCTTGTTCTTACTTCTTTCATTGCTTTCTCCTTAAACTGTGCTGGATTACTTTTTTAGGCAAAAAAGTAACCAAAAAACTTTTAACCTTGTGATAGGCCTCAACCTTGAGGGAGCAGCCTATAACCGGTTAGAACCCCTCAAAGCGGCTTCGCAATCGTATTATACGCCAAAACCAAAAATAAAGCAAGTTTTATTGTTTGGTTTTGAAAATTTCTATTTTACAAAACCAAATTGTGATTTAAATTAAAAATTTCTATAATAAACTTGACAAATTATGTAAATTAGTGTATGCTATTTAGTAACAATAAACAAGGAGGACATATCATGAAGAAGTTAGCTTATTTTTGCATACTTTGTATGCTCTTATCCCTATTCTGCATAGGGCTTATAGGTTGCAATTTGGATGACGCTACAGATAATACTATCAAAAACCCTGAAATAATCGAAGGAAACAATGAAACTGACGAAGGCACTACAGATAATACTATCAAAAACCCTGAAATAATTGAAGGAAACAATGAAACTGACGATGACGAGAACAATAAGTCTGATGACCCAAGCGATATATCAGGAATATATTACGCCTATGAATATGACTATTCTAAAAAAGAAAATGATTTAAATAAAGAGGCTTTTATAAAAATTAATTCAGATGGCACTGCTCAAGAAGTATTTCAAATGCTGGAATTCGATGAAGAAAATAATTATGACTATGTTCAAAAAGTTTATAATTATACGTACACCTTGAACGATCATCAAATTAAATTTTACGTTGAAAATACCTGGCTCAGTATAGGCGGAGTCAGAGACGGCGCACTATATATTAGCCAAACAAATGATGCATTTAATATTTTTCATCCCTCAAGGCATTTTTATAAAAATAAATCATCTATAGTAACAGAATATGATGGTATAAGATATCACGTGGGAGCAGATGGTAATTATTCAGTTACGGGATTTACAGATAGTAAACAAAATATTAATATTCGTTCAAACATAAACGGAACACCTGTAACTAGCATTTTGTATACTGCTACTTACGACGAGATCACAACTGTCACTATTCCAGATAGCGTAACAAGCATTGGTGAGTGGGCTTTTTCTTATTGTAAAAACCTAACAGATATAACGATTCCCCGAAATTTAACAAGTTTAGGAGACTGTGCATTTTTTGATTGCACTAATTTAAAAAAAATAGAGCTACCCGCCAGCCTTGTAGACATTGGAAGAAATGCATTTGAAGGCTGTAGCAATTTAGAAAGCATTATTGTTTCCCCTGATAACCCCGTTTATCATAGCAATAATAATTGCTTAATAGAAACTGCGGCTAAAACATTACTTGCCGGTTGCAATAACAGTAAAATCCCTGCTGACGGCAGTGTTACGATTATCGGTGAAAATGCCTTTAATGGTCGCACTAGTTTAACAGAAATTATTATTCCAGATAGTGTAAAAATCATTCAAGAACGTGCTTTTTTGAATTGTAGCAGTTTAACAAAAATATCTATGAATTGTGTTACAGAAATTGGCAGTTATGCTTTTTTTGGTTGCAATAGCCTCACTGTATTTACAATTCCACAAGGTGTAACTTTAATTGATTATAACACTTTCTATTTGTGCAGTAATTTATCTAAAATTACAATACCTGTAAGTGTTAGTAGATTTAGATCTATAGTGTTTACTAGCTGTATTAATTTAAAAGACATATATTACGAAGGCACAATTAAACAATGGAATTTAATAGATAAAGATACAGGTACTATGTATCCTTGGGATTATGATACAGGCGAATACACTATCCACTGCACGGACGGAGATATTCTAAAAGACGGCACTATAATTAAAAGCAAATAAATTTATTTTCTAAAAACAAAGAAGGCAAAACCATTTGCCTCTTTGTTTTTTGTTGCCCTATTTTACTCTTAATGATATTCGCCCTATTACTTGACATATACAAATTTTAGGAGTATAATATATCCGAAAAATTATAAAGGAAGGTTTTTATGTTAAACGATTTAGCAGAAATTATCGCCATTAAGAGCGAAATGGGCGAGGCTCAGGAAGGTGCGCCGTTCGGCGTTGAATGTCGCAAGGCGCTTGATTGGTTTTTGGCTAAGGCAAAGTCTTACGGCTTTGCTACTTGCAATATGGACGGATATTGCGGATATGCCGAGTACGGCACAGGTGACACTTGTATTGGCGTGCTTTGCCACCTTGACGTTGTTCCCGCCGGCGAAGGCTGGACGACAGACCCTTATAAGCTCGTTATCGAAGACGGCTACCTCTATGGCAGAGGCGTCGTTGACGACAAGGGCAGCGTGGTTATGTGCCTTAACGCGCTCAAAGAGATCAAGGATAGCGCTATTAAGCTCCGACGTCGTATCCGCATTATTGTAGGTTGCAACGAGGAACACGGCAGCGAGTGCATCAAATACTACGTTCAGCACGGCGAGATCCCCGCTATGAGCTTTGTCCCCGACTCCGACTTCCCGCTCATCAACAGCGAAAAGGGCATACTTCACCTTATGTATTCGGTGCCGCTCGACGACTTTTTTGCAAAGAATATCGCTTACATAAGCGGTGGCGAAAGCTACAACGTAGTCCCTGACCATGCAAAGCTGAGCATCTTTAAGGACAGCCCGCTCGGCAAACAGATTATGAATATTTGCGGCGGCAAAGTAAGCGACAAGATCTTTACCAGCTCACAGGTTGTTGGCGGAATTTTGGCTTCCGGCGTGCGCGTCGAAGATTACAAGGCAACCGACGAGGGCGAAGTTATTACCATAGAGACCAAGGGCGTAGCCGGTCATGCAATGGCGCCGTTTAGCGCCGATAACGCTATTTGGAAGCTGTTCAAATTCCTTGCTTGCTTTGGCAGCAGCGAAATCGTTTCGTTTATGAACGAATACATCTGCACACCTATCTGCGCAGAAGCTCTCGGCATTTATAAGTGTGACGAGGTAAGTGGCGACCTTACAATGAGTATGGGCATAATCAAGGTGGATGACAACAAGCTCTACTTCAGCCTCGATATGCGTCTGCCCATCTCGGCGTCTCACGAGGAGATCAAAAAGCAAATTTTATCCAAGCTCCCCGGCCGCGCCAAGATCGAAGAAGAGACCTTTAAGCCCAACCTTTACATCGACAAGACGTCCACTCTTATACAGACCTTGCTCAAAGTGTACGAAGAGTCTACGGGCAAAGAGGGCAAATGCCTTATTTGCGGCGGCGGCACTTATGCGCGCGAGCTACCTAACGCCGTTGCATTTGGTCCGACTTTTGAGGGCACCGAGACAAATATCCACAACATAGACGAGCATGTGTCCATTGAGGAGTTCCATAAGGCTGCCGAAATCTACAAAAAAGCAATGATCGCACTTGCAAAATAATGAGATAAAAAGCGAAAAATTAATTATACTACTTTTAGGAGGTAATTATGAAACATCTTACAATAGACGATTTTGATAGCGAAATAAATAGCGGCAAGGTGCTTGTTGACTTTTGGGCGACCTGGTGCGGCCCGTGCAGAATGCTCGCGCCACTCCTCGAACAACTCGAAAATGAGAATCTGGGTGTTAAAATTTGCAAGGTCAACGTTGACGAACAGCCCGATCTTGCTAAGCGCTTTGGGATTATGAGTATTCCCACCCTTCTACTCTTTAAGGACGGAAAGCTTGCCGACAAATCGGTAGGACTTATTAACCTCGATTCACTTAAAGAATTTGTAATTTAACTAATGTGTTTTAGAAAGAAAACAAAAAATATTATTAGACCTAAACCGGTCCGCTCCGATACGTTTCTTAAAATAAAAGAAATTATCGATAAGCACGACCCAATAGATTTACTTTCGTATGCACCACCTGACGAATATGAAAGCGAAGTCGCTGAAATTGAAACGGAATTAACCAAAATAGCTAATCTACCAAAAGATACCATACAAGATATTATTTACGACATTCTTAAAAGGCAATTTGAGCCATTACTCTATAATGAAAATTGTAATTTAAAAGATGTCGCATCTGAAATAGTTAATATTTTAATTCCATAAACAAAAACCCGTCTTGAAATTAAGACGGGTTTTATTCTTATGTTTTCACCCCCACCACCGCACGCTCGTCATTAATTCCTCGTTCTGCGGAGTCTCCACCTGTATGTTTTTATCCGTTTGTATTTTTTGTATGGGAGGAGTAGGCTCTTTTTAATGGATAATTTCTCTGCTACAATTAGCTACATAAAAGATAATAAGCTGCAATAAAGATATTAACACCACCACGCCCATCCCCAATGGAGGCGCAAGCCGACTCGTTGCGGGGTCCGGGACACAGCCGAAAGTGTCCCGGCGCCTTTTGGTGCTTTTCAGCGCATGAAAAGCACAATTGGTTAGGAAGCTTTTAAATGCGCACTATGCCTATTTCCATTGATTTTTAGGTACAAATAACTTAACATTAAATTTAAGTCACCCTCATCAGTCTGTTCGCAAGCTCACAGCCAGCTTCCCCCTCAAGGTGGAAGCCCTAATAAGGATAATTCGGCAACTAAATACTCACTATGCTTACTTCCATTGCTTATAGGTGCAAATAACTTTTATCATTAATTTACAATCCCCTCAGTCACCTGCGGTGACAGCTCCCCTTGCCAGGGGAGCCTAATAAATCAATGGGCATATAGGCGGCTATGTAATGCCCCTATAACTCGTAAATATCTACTCCTATATGGTCATCATACGGCGGGAAGTTGACCGAAACAACTTCATTTTTGGAAGTGGGTACATTTTTGCCCACATAGTCGGGGCGGAGCGGAAGCTCTCTATGTCCCCTATCAATCAGCACGGCAAGCTGAATCGCTGCCGCTCTGCCGTGTTTAAGTATAGCCTCAATCGCCGCCCTTACCGTGCGTCCCGTAAACATTACGTCGTCCACAAGTATGACCTTTTTGCCGGTAACGCTGACATCAAGGCTTAGGCTTTTTACGACAGGTCCATCGTTTTCGGTAAGGTCGTCGCGATACAAGCTTATATCGAGCTCGCCCACCATAATGTCCGCACCATACGCCTGAAATATGATATCCCTTATACGCTTGGCAAGCGGAATCCCACGGCTCTTGATCCCCACCAAAACGACATCGTCAACGCCCTTGTTGCGCTCTACAATCTCGTGCGAAATTCGTATAAGCGCACGCGAAACGGCAGGCTCATCCAACAGCTTTGCTTTAAGCTCCATAACGCCCTCCTTAGCTAATCATATCGTTGAGGCTGAGCACAAACTCTGCACTGTCACCTATGTCAAGTCCGGCAAGCAAAAGTGCCTCACCGTACAATATATTTGTAAGTTTTTTAAGCCTGTCCTTATCACTCTCAAACAGGTCTTTTGCCATGTCAATGATGACATGGGTGGGGTTAATCTCCATAATGCGCGTCGCCTTTATGCCCTTTCCGGTAGGCATATTGTTCAATATTCTCTCCATTTCAAGCGACACTTCACCCTCGGCGGTAAGGCAAGACGGGTAGCTGCCTATATTAGAATTTAGACGTACGTCCTTGACTTTTCCGTCTAATGCCTCTGTCATAAATGTAAGCAAATCTTTGAGATTGTCGTCCTTGACCTCCTCGCCCGCAGCACCAACCGGCACAATTTTTTTGCCGTCATACTCACCAAGCACCTTCATAACAAACTCGTCGATTTGGTCGGTAAGATACAGCACCTCATTTCCCTTAGCCTTCATTCCTTCCACTTGCGGCATGCGCTCGATTGAGGCTAAAGTCTTGCCGGACGCGTAATATATTTCGTTTTGCTCTGGGGCCATGCGCGAAACGTATTCTTTAAGCGAAATGAGTTTTTCGCCTGCCGACGAACGGAAAAGAATTATGTCTTTAAGTTCGTCCTTTTTAGCGCCAAAGTTTTCGTACACGCCGAACTTTATGCTTGCGCCGTATTCAAGGAAAATCTTTTCGTAAGTCTCACGGTCGGAAGCCATCAGCTTGTTAAACTCGGATATTATCCTCTTGTTGATGCCTGCGGCAAGCGCTTTGAGCTGGCGATCCTTTTGCAACATTTCGCGCGAGATATTGAGCGAAAGGTCGCTACTGTCCACTATTCCGCGCAAAAAGCCGAAATAGTCGGGCAACAAATCTTCGCACTTTTCCATAATGAGTACGCCGTTAGCATACAGCGACAGCCCGCGCTTGTAGTCGGAGGTGTAGTAGTCGTACGGCGCTTTGCCCGGCACATATATGAGCGCATTGTATGTCAGCGCACCCTCGGTTTTCGCCGTAAAATAGTGAAAGGGCTCGGTCATATCGAAGTATTTAGTGCGGTAAAAATCAATATAGTCCGCCTGTTTTACATCGCTCTTGTTGCGCTTCCAAATTGGCAGGCGGCTGTTGAGCGTCCTGACCTCCTTATACTCCTCCCACTCGTCCGTGCCCTCCTTTTTGCGCTCGGAGGTACATAACATTGTAATTGGGTAACGAATATAGTCCGAATATTTTTTTACAAGCTCGCCTATGCGCCATTCCGAAAGATATTCGTCGGTTTTGTTGTCCTCGCTGTCCGGCTTAAGGTTTAGTATTATGGTCGTGCCGCAGTCGTCGCGCTCGGACGGAGTAATTGTATATCCGTCGCTGCCGCTGCTCTCCCACTTATAAGCGACATCCGTGCCGTACTTTTTGCTTATGACAGTCACCTTGTCCGCCACCATAAACGATGCGTAAAAGCCCACGCCGAACTGGCCGATAAGTTCCTCGTCCGTCTTGTTCTCGGCTTTGAACTTGAACGTGCCGCTGTTTGCAATAGTGCCGAGGTTTTCCTCGAGGTCATTTTCGTCCATGCCTATGCCGTTGTCGATTACGGTAATGGTACGCGCTTTGTCGTCAATCTCGAGCTTTATCTCAAAATCTCTGCTCGCATTGCTGTCTGTAAGCGATATAAAGTGCAGTTTGTCTATCGCGTCGCTCGCATTGGAAATGAGCTCGCGGAGAAAAATTTCCTTATTGGTGTAAATGGAGTTTATCATCAGCTCCAAAAGTCTTTGCGATTCCGCCTTAAATTTTTTCATATATATACTCCTTTTAGTTTATCATTGTATGAGCGAAAGCAGCTCGCTTACTTCCAAGTTGCCTTCGAGTAAGCCGGAGAGCTTTGCTTTGCGCTTTTGCAACTCGACAATCTTTTGTTCCAAAGTTCCGTCAAGCAGCAGCGAATACACTTGCACCGACTTCTGCTGACCTATCCTGTATGCTCTGTCGGTAGCCTGATTCATTACCGACAAATTCCACCATGGGTCATAATGTATTACGACATCTGCACCGGTAAGGTTGAGTCCGGTACCACCCGCACGCAGCGAGATCAAAAAGACCTGCGTCTCGTCCTTGTTAAAGCGGTTTACGAACTTCATACGCTCAGCTTTGGGCGTATCGCCGGTAAGCATGTAGTTGGTTATACCACGCGTCAATAGCTCCGCCCTTATAATGTCGAGCATTGACGTGAACTGCGAGAATATGAGCGTCTTATGCCCACCCTTGATTGCCGAGTCGACAAGCTGCATACACGCCTCCATCTTAGCCGAATTGCCCTTATAGGCATGGTCCTCAAGCGACGGATCGCAGCATATGCGTCTGAGCTTGGTAAGCATGGTTAAAACTGTGATTTTGTTGACATTGGGGTCCGCGATAAGGCTCTTGCGTATAAGCGAGAGGTGCGCCTTGTAGTAGTCGGCTTGCTCGCCGGTAAGCGGCGCAACAATGTCCGTTTCGATTTTGGGCGGAAGCTCGGTGAGCACGTCGGACTTTAAACGTCTAAGCACAAACGGCATAACAAATCGCCTGAGTTCTTCGGCAGCCTTTGTGTCGCCACCTACGATTTTAATTTCAAATGTCTCTTTGAACTTGGCATATGTGAACAGATAACCGGGCATCAAAAAGTCGAATATCGACCACAGCTCGGACAAGCTGTTTTCGATAGGCGTGCCTGTAAGCGCAAAGCGATGCTTGCTTTTGAGCGCCTTGACAGCGCGTGCGTTTTTGGTCTCGGGATTTTTTATATACTGAGCCTCGTCGATAACGGCAAGGTCAAACTCCATTTTATACTGCTCTATGTCACGCCTAATAAGCTCGTACGAAGTTATTACAACGTCATACTCCCCTGCCTTTTCTACAAGGATGGCACGTTCCTCTTGACTGCCCATAACGCACAAAATGTTAAGATGGGGTGCAAATTTCTTAAATTCACTCTCCCAGTTGAGTATAAGCGTCGTGGGACAAACTATTATCGTTTTTAGCTTGTGCGCAAGTATGAGCGCGATGATTTGCAGACTTTTTCCCAGTCCCATATCGTCGGCTAAGATTCCGCCAAAACCGTTGTCTTTGAGTGCAGACAGCCATTTTAGACCTGTCTTTTGGTACGGACGGAGGACGCTGTCAAGCTCGGGCGGGACGGTAACATTTACATTTTCAAAGTCAAGCAGCTTTTCGCAACCACTCGCGCTCACGTCGTAAAACTCTTTAAGTTCTTCGGTAACGCGCGGCGCATAGTATGCGGGCAATGTAAGCGAGGAATTAAGCTGCATAACTTCGGATAGCGCCTTTAAGCCGGGATCATCAAGGTCGATAAAGCTGTCACCTAATCTAATGTACTTATTACTTTGCGCGGCGTTGATAATCTTTATAAGCTCCTCGTAAGTAAAGTCGTCGTCATAAATATCTATATTGATAAGGTCGCCGCTGAGTTTTACGCCCACCTTGACTCCCGGCGGCTTGCGGACACTTATCTTTTGCATTTCGGCGGTCATATATACGGCGCACAGCCTACGAATCCTGCGCATGCCCTCGGTAAGCAGATTATAAACCGCCTCGTCGCTTTCGAGCACGAGGTGCGGGAAGAACGGGAAGTATGCTTCAAGGCACTCTTTGAGTGCACTCTCCGCCTCGTAATCGCGATCGCCGAACGGCTCGGCAAAGATGTCGACATCGGTATCGCCGTACGAACATTCGAGCCTTCCTTTGACAACGCCCCCCTCTCTATCGAGATAGAGTGCGGCTTTAAGCTGCGGCACGGTGAACCTCGTCAGGTCTGTGTCGCTCTTAATCACCGAGAACTTTTCCGCCTCGCAAATGACATTGTTGTAAAATCTGGCTATATCCATATCGCTCACGAAAATTTTTTCACGCGCGTTTAGTAGTTTTAGTAATTTGTATGATGCCTCGACATATTCATCGGTAACGCGATAAATTCGATTGGGCGTCATAATATAGTCATAACGTTTGCCGCTGAGTAGCTTAAACGTTTTAAGCCCCGAGCTGACCGAATATCCGCCCTCGACGGTAGCTACATTAATTTCCGCTTTAAGCGCGTCGGGCTGTCTGACTATCTGACGCATACCCTCGCTCGCGCCGCCTTCCTCAACCTCGATAAGTCCGTCGTAAATATCGACAAAGTCGTCAAAGTCGGACGGGCTAAGCACAATTCTGTCCTTGATTTGCTCGCTCTTTTCCTTTACCGTTTTTAATAAAAATGACACCAGGGGCCTACTTTTATCGTCGAAATTGTCGAGCGTATGCTCAAAAGCGAGAGCCGAACCGTATCGGTGATACTGCCCGCCATGTACAATAAGGCAAAACTCGTTTATGTCCCTGAGCTTATACATTCGCTTTTTACCTATGACAAAACGCATGGTAAGCGAATCGTCACCGGCAAGGCCGAGAACGGGCACCAAAGATGCAGGAGTTTCGTCGCGCAACACGCGCCCTCTGCGCATCTTTGCGTACGAACTTATAAGTCCCTGAACGCAACCGTCCGAGACGTGCTTAACCTTTACTACCTCGCTTTGCGGGTTCTTCTCCTCATAAGTGAGAGCTGTAGCAATAATATGCTTACACGGCCCGTCGCTTAAGTTGAAGCCATAGCAGTCGCACGAATAGTCGTAAAGCCCACCCTGCTCGTCAAAGATTATACGCGTACGGTAGTCGCGATGACCGCGCACCACAGCGGAAATAATCGTCTTGCCACCCATCTCGCTTTCGGTAATATCTCCGACCTTGTTGTCGTAAAACCGCTTTTTAGCAGCAGTAAAAGCATTGGCTTGACATTCGTTGTATAAAGATTCAAAATCGGGCATTAAGTTCTCCTTGAGTTCCGATTGCAAATAACAGTCGGATAAAATATTTTACCACATTTTCCAAAAAATTACAACAAAAAAGGCAACTCTTAGCATTTTGTTTTGTAAGATTTGCCTTTATAACCTATAAAATTCTAAATTGTGCTTTTAAATCACAAACTGGACAACGCAGAATGCCGCATAGACCGCAAGCAACGTTATGCCCTGCCAGCGCGACAGCTTGCCCCTTATTATGGCAGGAAGAGTTAAGAACATCATAACAAACAGCATTACAGGTAGGTCTATAATAAGCGACGCATTTATTCCGAACACTATTTTACTTGCGGGAACGGCAAACGGCGCAAGCACAATCGAAATTCCACTTACAAACACGAGATTAAATAGGTTTGCACCTATGACATTGCCAAGCGATAGCGCGCCGTGTCCCTTAATAAGCGACGTTATGGCAGTAACAAGCTCGGGAAGCGATGTGCCGAGCGCAACGAATGTAAGCGCTATAACAGACTCGGGTACACCCATCCAGGCAGCAATCTTCGTGCCGTTGTTGACTAATAGATTTGCGCCGAGAGCGATAAGCCCCGCCCCCACTATAAGCATAACTATGTCCTTGACAATTGTCAATTTGCCGCTTTTTACTTCTTCTGCGGTTCCAGGTTGTGCACTTGCCTCAGCTGCCTCTGGCGAAATCAATTCCTGCGTTGGTTCTTGCTTGCCCATCCTTATTGCGTGCAAAATAGTAAACACCATGTAAACTACAAAGACTGCAAGCAAAACGATTCCGACTGCAAGCGAAAACTCTTGGAAGACGTATGCCGAAATCATATACACCACTGCCGCTATAAAAAAGAATATGACCGGCAGGGTGAATGTTTTGCGGTCGACTTTGGGCGGACGCACTGCTATGGTTATTGCGGCAATGAGCGCAGTATTGCAAATTACCGAGCCTATTGCATTGCCGTAAGCGATTTCGCCATGCCCGCTCACCGCGGATGTCGCCGAAACCATTACTTCGGGCAAGGTAGTGCCTATTGAAACAATCGTCGCACCAATAATAAGCTCGGGTACGCGAAAGCGGTGCGCAATGCCCGTCGCGCTGTCTACAAACCAATCGCCGCCCTTAATAAGCAGCAACAGCCCGAATATAAATAACATTATCGTATCAAACATAATAGCCTCTTTAGCAAGATACTGGCACAAAATAAACAGCATATTTTGCAACCGCTATTATTATAGTTATTCCTCTTTCCTTTGTCAAATATTGTAGCGGTAATTTTACTCGATAGTTTGATTTTATTATCAAACGAATTTGGTATAAAAAAAGCTTCCCCTTGGTAAAGGAGAAAGCCTATTAATATCTAAATCACCCTACTTTCGGGGCGCCGTTATCGCATTTATTGCCCCAGGAGTCGATAAGTTTGCCGCCCCTGAGTATGCAGATAACCTCACAATGGTTGGAGCATTTTGGACACTCATATCCCGTCGTCTTAAAGTCCATATCTGCAACGTTAAACGAAAACTCACGCTCGTCACCAGACTTTTTGGCAAGCACGGCGACGCCGAACGCGCCCATAAGGTGACCACTGGGGTCTACGGTAACGGGACATCCAACAGCCTCCTCAAACGCCTTTTTTACACCAACGTTCTTGCTGACACCGCCTTGGAATACAATGGGCGGCGCGATGCGTTTACCCTTGCAAATGTTATTGATATAGTTGGCTACTACCGCCTTGCAAAGTCCTGCGATAATGTCCTCCTTTTTGTGACCTATCTGCGCCTTGTGGACAAGGTCGCTCTCTGCAAAAACGGTACAACGTGCCGCTATATTTGTCGGCTTTTGGCTTGTAAGTGCTATCTCGCCAAACTCCTCTACCGACACGCCCAACCTATGCGCCTGGCTTGACAAGAACGAGCCGGTGCCTGCCGCGCAAAGCGTGTTCATGGCGTAATCGACTACATATCCGTTTTCGATAATAATGATCTTGGAGTCCTGCCCGCCTATCTCGAAAATGGTATTCACGTCGGGGTGCAATGTCGTCGTGCCTATGGCGTGAGCGGTTATCTCGTTTTTAATGACGCTTGCGCCCGTCATCGAGCCGATGAGCTTGCGCGCGCTACCCGTCGTTCCTACCGAAACGACAGTCACGTCATCACCTATCTGACTTTGAAGCGCCTTAAGTAGACGCTTAACTGCGCCAATGGGGTCGCCTTCCGTCCATAAATACTCGCACGCTAAAATATTATTGTCGGCGTCTATTATTACGCCCTTGGTCGAAATCGACCCTATATCTATACCCAAATATCCTTTCATCTTCTCTCCTTACTTACTCTTTTTTGCCTCAACCATGTCGTAAAAAGCCTCCAGCCTTGTCCTCACGCCCGTTTCGCTCGTCTGCGAATCGAAGCTAAAGTGCAAGATGGGAATTTTATAGTCCCTGCTTATGTTTTGCAAAATGGGCATGGCGTCTATTTCAGGCGTACAGCCGAACGACTTGACCTGAATTATGCCGTCGACGCCGTTTTTGGCAAATTCGACCGCCTCGCCTATCGTATAGTTGCTTGTCGCACCGATATTGAACTTGATGTACTTTTTGGCAAGCTTGGTACGCTTAGCAAACTGACTATGGATTATAGTCGACGTAAAATTCATTTTTCGATAAATTTCCATACCCATCTTGGCAAGTTCGCGCTCCATAAAGTAATTACTAAAAGGCTCTTGCACGGTGTAATAGTCGCCCACCATACCAACTTTTAGCGTCTTGCTCGGCTTTTTTACGGGTATCTTGTTGAGCTTTTTCCAATACTCACGCGTCAGTTTTTTGAGCTCTTTTTTGCTCTCTAGCTTATTGAGCTTACTTAAAAACTCGGCATATACATCCTCGAAATCGCCTATATTTACCTCAAAACCAACGTTATGCCTTATAAAATCGTCGAACTTGTCCACCGTCTGTATAATTTTGAGCATAGTCGGGATAGCCGCCGCCACCTTGACCACCGACACGTCGGGGTTAACTATGCGGAAGTGCTCCATTATCGAGCTTGCCGAATGCCAATTTATCTCGACCATGTTGAACATCTTAAACTCGTAACCGAGGTCTTTGAGTATCTGCTCGGACAGCTCTCCGTAATAGTTGAGCCTGCACGCTCCAAAGATCTGCATAAGGCATGTCGCCCCCGCCTCGAGCGCCTCAATGTAACAGCCGAGGCACAGTTTGAACGGCGCACACACATAGTCGGGGCTGTGCTTGCTGCCCAGTTCGAGCGTTCGCTTGGTCATAGTGGGCGGCACGAGATAGTCCACCTCAAAGCCTTTTTCAAACATATACCTAAAGGCGCACGCATAGTTGGCAAACTGCGGAAAACACACTACATTCTTTTTGTCCATACTAACGCCCCTTCTTGAAGTTGATAATATCCACAAAGCTCTCCAGCCTTGTTTCGATGCCCGCCGTGCCGTTTTGCGTGTCGGCGGTAAGCGTGACGATAGGCTTGTCCTTGTATTTACGCACGATCATTTCGTTGACCATGCTATCCGTGCCGCACGGGAACGTGGTAAACAGAATTATTCCGTCCACCTTATCCTTATACAGTTCGATTGCGCCCAAAAGGTGCTTGTTATACGCCCAAGGCAGTGTGCGCGACACATTGAGCGACGCCTTAATGCACTCGGAAGCGTTAGCGTACTCTGCCATAATCGGCACGCAACCCAGCTTTTTAATCGTATCCACGACCACTCCGCCCACATAGCCATCGCCTATATTGTATGAATGTGCCACAACCAAAACCTTGTTTTTGGTCGTGTTTAGCTGCTTTTCCTGCTCGTCGTATCTGAACATGTCGTAGTACATTTGCGCCTGTCTGCCCATAATGTATGCGAACTTAATCTGCGACCTCTTGATTTTGAGGAACTTGCCCATTTTATAAAAAGCCTTGCGTTCTCGAAACGGCTTTTTGTCGTAGACGTTGTAGTACAAAAATTTGACGTCCCTGTCTCTAAAAGTGTTGATAACAAGGTCGAGTACGGCAAGAAACTTAGTGCACATATCGTAGCCGTTACTATAATGAATACGTGGCACAAAGATATAGTCACACTTGCCGATAAGCCATTCTATGTGACCGAGCAGAAGCTTGGTGGGCAGGCACGTTTCATCTATGGCGAGCCGCTCGCCTGCCGTCAAAATGTCCTTGTCCGTCTCGGGACTTACTATATATTCGATACCCGTCTCGTCAAAAAAGGTCGTCCAAAGCTTTTCGTACTTAAAGTACAGCAAGGCGCGAGGAATACCTATCTTCATTTATTCTCTCCCGAAAAGAAGGCTACCGCGATAGCGCCCGGTCCTACATGAGTGCCTATCGTGCTGCCTATCATGTAGACAGGAACTTTGTCCGTCTTGCCCTCATAGTGATGAACGCTGTCAGAAAGATACTTGTTAAGCACGCTGTCGTCAAGCCCCGAATACGCCACCGCGTACGGCAGATTAAAGTCGATGCCGCCAGAGTTTTCCACCAATCTATCAAGCAGATTGTTGCCCTTATTGGAGCCGAGTGCCTTGCCTATCAGCTTAACCTCGCCGTCCTCGACTGCGACAACAGGTCTGACATTTAGCAACTCACCCGCAAACGCCGTCGTCTTGGATATTCTGCCACCCTTTTGCAGATATTTGAGCGTACCCACAAGCGCCAAAAGCTTTATGTTATGCTTAGCGTCATTTAGTATATCCACAATTTCGGATGCCGTCCTGCCCTCCTCGATAAGGCGCATACAGTATTGCAGCAGTATGCGCTCGCCGATTGTAGCGTTAAGGCTGTCCACAACAAAAACCTTGCCGTCGAATTTAGCCGCAGCCTTGCACGCGCTGTCATATGTTCCGGACAGCTTGGACGAAATGACAATTGAAATCACTTCGTCGCCGCCTGCCGTAAGCTGAGTAAAACACTCTTCAAACCTAAATTCGTTTATCTGACTGGTCTTGGGCAAATCGTCCGACTCGATAAGCTTTTCAAAGAACCGCCTATGAGTAAGATCCACCCCATCCAAAAATTCCTCATCCTTAAATTGTATTTGCATTGACAATAGCGTTATGCCTAACGCCTTTGCCTCCTCGGCATCGACGTCCGACGCCGAATCTACTACTACTTTTATTGCCATTTTAACCTTCCTCTTCTAAATCTAATCTGAGCTTGCTCTCCACCTTGCCGAGCGCCTTATATAGTATAAGCCGCTCCTCGTCAGTTAAATCCTTACTCGCATGTGCCACAAAATCGTCCACCTTGCTTGAAATATACCGAGCAGTCTCCTCGCCTTTAGGAGTAAGTTTGAGCGGACGGCGATAATTGCCCTCGCCGGGCTCAATATAGCCGCTTCCTACCAAATACTCGATAGAGCGCGAAATTGCAGCCTTGTCCTCTCCGCTCAGCTTGCATAAATCTGCCGCCGTTTGACCGCTGCCGTATTCGTGCAAATAAAATAGACACGTTAAATGCGTGCCCTTAAGCCCAAGCGCCGACATTTCCTTGTCCTTGATTTTGTAAATGCTCCTGTATATGCTCGAGATAAGCAAAGTAAAACTTTGATACGACTTCATATCTTACTCCTTAGATATAGCATTTGTATTATAAATATACAACAAAACTTGTTGATATGTCAACAACATTATATGGTTAGATGCAAATTAACTTTTTTTGTTTTAAGCATAAAAAAATCCGCCTAAAGTTTCCTTTAAGCGGATCAAAGCATTAGCTTTATTATTTATTTTGCTTAATTGGCTTATTGAATGCCTTGAGCGATCATAGCTTCAGCAACCTTCTCGAAGCCTGCAATGTTAGCGCCCATAGCGAAGTTGTCCTTATGGCCATACTTCTCAGCAGCAGCAGCCATGTTCTTGTAGATGTTGGTCATCATAGCGTGGAGCTTGCTGTCAACTTCTTCAGCTGTCCAGCTAAGTCTCATGCTGTTCTGGCTCATCTCAAGAGCGGAAGTACCAACACCACCTGCGTTAGCAGCCTTTGCAGGAGCAAAGAGCATACCCGGAGTGCTAAGGTAAATCTCAACAGCCTCGTTGTAGGAAGGCATGTTAGCGCCTTCGATTATGCAACGGCAACCGTTCTTAACGAGCTCTTTAGCGTGTTGAACGTTGATGTCGTTCTGAGTTGCGCACGGAATAGCGATGTCGGTGGGAACGCTCCAAACGCGGAGATCGTCCATCGACTTTGTCTCGAAGTACTTAGCCTTCGGATGGTCGATAAGGTAATCGGAGATACGAGCACGCTTAACTTCCTTAAGAATTCTAACTGCTTCAACGTCGATACCGTTCTCGTCAAGGATCCAACCATTGGAGTCGGACATTGTAAGAACCTTAGCGCCAAGAGCTGTAGCCTTTTCTGCGCAGTAGATAGCAACGTTACCGCTACCGGAAACAGTAACTCTTTGTCCCTTGAACGACTTGCCATGGTCTTGGAGCATAGCTTCGCCAAGGTATACAACACCGTAACCTGTAGCCGGAGTTCTGATAAGCGATCCGCCGTAGGTAAGACCCTTACCGGTCAAAACGCCTTCATAGAGCTTGGTGATCTTTTTGTATGTGCCGTACAAGAAGCCGATTTCGCGTCCGCCAACACCGATATCGCCTGCAGGAACGTCAACGTCTGCGCCGATATGTCTGTAGAGCTCGGTCATGAAGCTCTGGCAGAAACGGAATACTTCTGCATCGCTCTTGCCCTTGGGATCGAAGTCAGCGCCACCCTTACCACCACCGATGGGAAGTCCGGTCAAGCTGTTTTTGAAGATCTGCTCAAAACCAAGGAACTTGATAATGCTGAGGTTAACGGAAGGATGGAAACGAAGTCCTCCCTTGTAAGGTCCGATTGCATTGTTGAACTGTACACGGAAACCGCGGTTAACATGGGGTACGCCCTTGTCGTCGGTCCAGGGTACTCTGAACATGATCTGACGATCGGGTTCAACAAGACGCTCGAGTAAAGCGTTCTGCCTATACTTAGCTTCGTTTGCCTCAATAACCTGAGAAAGTGTATCAAGCACTTCTCTAACGGCTTGAGTGAATTCCGGTTGGCCGGCATTCTTAGCTTCAGTCATTGCAAGAACTTCTGAAATGTATGACATAATTCTTTATCCTCCATAAAGATAATTATTTATTTGCAGACATATTATATAATTAAAAACTATTAATGTCAAACAAAAATAACGATTTTTAAGGCATAAAAGATAAATTTTTTTCTTATTTTATTACTCGCCGTATATGCGCATTATAGCATTAAGATTTTCTATCGCTCCGTCGAGTTCCTCTATTGTCACGCCTTCTTTTCGCCTGCGCCATAACTTACAGGTCCCTGACGTCACTATTTTAATTTGTGCCGTACACTCTCCCTGCCCTGTATCTTGCACTATTCCATTATATATAGTGTAAAACGCTTTATAGCTCTTGCAGTTTCTACATTCCTTGTTATTCATCTTCGAGTGTCACCCTTATCGTAGATATCTCCAACAACAGGTCAGGCAATAAATTTCTACATACTCTTTTGTTTGATATATTTCTCCATGTTTCTTTACGCCGCCAATCTTCGCATGTATCATATAGACCTACTATTTCATTTTTCAAATAGCACTGCCCTATTTCTGTCCCGCTTAATTTATATGCGCCTTTTGTATAATATCTCTTAAACCGATGACATTGTCTACATTCTTTCTTCTTTGGTGTTTCTTCCATATTCGTTACCTCACTTAATTTATATTATAATTCAGCTACACTGAATTGTCAAGCATTTTTAAGTAAAATCAGTTAAACTGAACTATGAGGTAATTAAAATGCTTTTTAAAGAAAGAATATCGTATGCAATTAAATCAAGTGGACTCACCCAAAAAGAAATTGCAAAAGAGCTTAATATATCGGAAGGAAATATAACAAATTGGAAAAAGGGAGAAAATCTCCCTTCTATCGAAATACTTTATAAACTTTGTATTTTATTAAACGAAAGTTCGGACTATCTGCTCGGATTGGACGAATATTCAAATTTATAATTATGGTTATTACATTAGAACAAATTAATAAAAAGTTAGCTGAGGCAATTAAACATAGCGGATTATCTCAAAGCGAAATTGCTCGTCGCGTAGGAATAAATCAAGCTCAAATATATCGTTATCTCAACAAACAAAAGCTACCTTCATTAGATAGCTTTGCAAATCTTTGTTTAGTTCTCGATGTCGACCCAGCAGATATTTTCTGCATTAGTGAGTATAAGAAAGAAAATTAAAGCCTACTTTGGGACAAAATGCAACTACCCCCACCACTCGCTACGCGAGAGCCTCCCCCTTGATTTGTTTATTACGCTAAAGAAACCAATTCCAAGGGGTAAGCCTTTCTTTTTGGTTATGGCAGGACTTCTCAGTAAAGAAGCCCAACGTTACAAGCCCTACTATTTGGAATTGCTTATTTAACAAATTAATTTTACAATGGGTAGACCTTTCTTTTGGGCTATTTATTTCAAATAACTTGTAAAAATACTATACCTATAACAATAATAAATATTTCTAAAGTTCTTTGCCCCTCAAGGCACAGGTCGAATAATAACTATATAATAAAGTCGACTTTCCTTAAGCAAGCCCTACCCCTTGGACATATGCTACTATAAACGTAAAAAGTTACACTAAGGGGGAGGGTGTCTGCGCAGCAGACGGATGGGGGTACATAGTTATTCATTTGTTGCAATTTATGTTACTATAATCAAAAGGAGTTTTACTATGGCGAGATTACTACATAATGCTAACCTTTCTTCTCTTGCAAAAAAATTACGTTCTAATCCAACAAGTGAGGAAAGAAAACTATGGTTTGAATTCTTGCACGACTTACCTCTTCATTTTTCTCGCCAGAAAGTAATCGGTAATTACATAGTAGACTTTTATTGCGCCTCTGCCCGTATCGTTATTGAGCTTGACGGCTCACAGCACTTTGAGGAAGCCGGTTTGGAATACGACAAAAAACGAGACGAGTTTTTAAATTCGTTGGGACTTACTGTCATCAGATATTCTAACTTGGATATTAATTATAATTTTGATGCTGTTTGTCGCGATATTCTAATTAGGCTTGGGTTAGAAAAATAATTTACCCCCACCACTCGCTACACTCGCTCGGCTGAAAGGTTAAAAGTTTTTTGGTTACTTTTATTATACATCCCCTCAGTCGCCTGCGGCGCCAACTCCCCTTCTCAGCCGAGGCACGGAGTGACGAACGCCATGAGCGAAGCGAATACACAGGGGAGCCTTTACTAAAGGTTTAAAATATCCACAAGGTAAAATACAGTCCGAGGGCGGCAGCGGGCAGAGCGGCAGCGACAATGATCGCGCCGTTTTTTACAAAGTCCTTAAATGTAAATTGCACGTTCTCCTTTTTAAGCATATTGGACCACATTATGCCTGCAAGCGCACCGACAGAAGTAAGTAACGCACCTAAATTGCTGCCTATCACGGTAGCATAAAGTGCCGCCTCACTCGCAGAACCGAGTACCGCACCAAACAGCACGCTCATTGGTATATTGTTTAATAAGTTCGCCCCCAGTACCGACGCAACCAAATATGTAATGACATCTAATTGTCCGCGGTTAAGAAACTGCGCCATCGAGTCCGTTACCCCTATATCGCTTAACGCCGAAACGATTGCAAACATAGACAAGAGGAAGGGCGCAAGCTGCCACGGAATACGCAATAACCCGCGTTGAGCGAATACAAGCCTGTGTCTTATCGCTCCGTAAATAAAGGCAAAAACTACTATCGCACCCCCGCCGCTAAGCGCTATGTACCACATCTCTAAACCTATGTATCCAGAAATCGCCAGCAGCAAAGTACACACGCCAAGTAGCGACAAAGCAACAAATGCGAGCGGCTTATCCTTGATGGGGACGACAGCTCCGCCCTCACCCACAGGCTGCTCCAAACTTTTTTTAAACAAAGTTTTTATAAGCAAGTAGCAGACTAAGCCGGTAAGAATTGCAGGCACAGACATAACCGCAGCATAGTGCAAAAAGTCGATACCCGCCGCAAGATAAATGTTGGTGGGATTGCCAATAATAAGCAGCATACTAAACGTGTTTGCAGCCGCAAATTCGGCAATCAGGTACGGCTTGCAGTCAATATTAGCGTTACGGCAAAAGTAAATTACAAACGGCGTAAACGTAAGGATAATAATATCATTGGACGTAAACACCGTCAGTATTGCCACCGTAAAATAGAACACGGTAAACAGCTTTTTCTGACTTTTGCTTGCCTTAAATAAAGCAACAGACGCAAGATATGCAAAAAACCCCGCCTCATCCAAAAAGACTGACAGTACGGTCATGCCAAAAAACACGCCGAGAATCTTTAACGGATTTACAGCGGTGTCGGCGGTAAAACGGTCAAGTAAGCTCGAAAAACTTATCCCGCCACACGCAATCATCGCTATGCCGCCAAGCAGAGCTATCACCCAATAGGGCGCAAATCGCACCCTGCCTATCCTTATCTCCGGCACAAGCAAAACGGACACAATTATTAGGGCACAAACTATTATACTTATTACAATTACTAATGTCATAAAGCAAGAAAAAAGAGCGGCTTTATATACCGCCCTTAGTTTAAATTATAAATTAGCCGTTAATTTCCAAATATTCTTTTAAGCTGATCAAAAGCTTGGAAGTGTTCATCTTAATGCTGAGAACATTGGCATTATAGTATTGAGAACCGATATGACCGTTTTCGTCCTCCACGTCCTCAATCGACTGATTATCAATGTTATACTCGATATACGGAACGCACTCCATTTCCTTAATTTCGCCGTTGCTCTCGTAAAGTCTAAGGAGCATTCTGTCATACTTAATGGTAGTGCCGTCAATAGTAATTTCCCTATACTTGCCATTAACCTTACTAAAGTAGAACTTGAGAATATACTCGCCCTCGATTGCGCCATAAGCCTTAACGCTTGCCGCGGTGATGGTCATGTTTTCCTTCTCGCCGTCAACTGTTGTCTTCTTGAGCGTGGGCGCATAAGAGAACTTGCCTTCGAGTATGCCCTGCATAATGCTAAAGTCTGTATCTTTAAGCCAAGATGCAAGTTTATCCTCGATGTCCGAGCGATACTCGTTGCCATCAGACGACTGCAAAAAGTTGACTCTGTCAAAGTCGCCGAAGTTGTCCATAACGGGGTTGACTCTTATAAGGCTGAGCACAAGAACAGCCACAGCTATAACAGCCACAATAACAACCGGAATCACAATTAGCTTTTTACTTTTCTTCATTTTGATTTTCTCCTGCCGACTTGTCTGTATCAGTCAAATCGTTTTGTTTATTTTTGCCGGCATATCTCTTTTCCAAAGAAGCCTTAACTTCCTGGACGGATGCGCCGTTCATAATCATAGCAACTTCCTCTGCGTAAATGGTTTCGCAATCTATAAGCACACGCACCATAACGTCCATCTTGCTCATATTTGCGGATATAACTTCGGTCGCCTTAGCGTGAGCCTCCTCTACAAGGCGATTGACTTCGGTGTCGATCTTTGCCGCCATATCCTCCGAATACGCATGGCTCGCACCATAGTCCCTGCCGAGGAACACCTCGTGATCGCTGCCGTAGTAGATGGGCCCTAACTTGCTCATACCCCACTCTGTAACCATCTTGCGAGCGGTGCCCGACGCCTGTCTGATGTCCGCGCTCGCACCCGTGGTGTAATCTTTTATAACAAGCTCTTCGGCAGCTCTACCGCCCATCGTCATGGCAAGGTCTGCTTTGAGCTTGCCAACCGGGACGTACGAGTTATCGTTTTCGGGTCTGAGCATTGTATAGCCGCCCGCCTGACCACGCGGTATGATAGTTATCTCGTGGACCGGATCGCAGCCCGGAACGCACATTGCCACAAGCGCGTGTCCAGCTTCGTGATATGCAGTGATGCGCTTATCAACCTCGGTGACGATACGCGACTTCTTTTGCGGACCCATGATAACCTTGTCGATACCTTCGTAAACATCCTCCATTGTTATCTTGTTTCTGCCCGCTCTCGCGCAAAGTATTGCCGACTCGTTTAACAGGTTAGCTATGTCCGCACCCGAGAATCCGCTTGTTGCCCGAGCAAGCACCTTAAAGTCGAACTCCTCGGCAAGCGGCTTATTGCGTGCGTGAACTTTGAATATCTCCTCTCTGCCTCTTACGTCGGGCAAATGCACAGCTATCTGTCTATCAAATCTGCCGGGACGGAGCAATGCGGGGTCGAGAATGTCTGCGCGGTTTGTAGCCGCCATGACTATTATCTCCTCGCTCGTCTCGAAGCCGTCCATCTGAACAAGCAACTGGTTTAGCGTCTGCTCTCTCTCGTCGTGTCCGCCGCCAAGTCCTGCGCCACGCTGACGTCCTACCGCGTCTATCTCGTCTATAAAGATGATGCACGGCTTGTTGCGCTTGGCTGTTGCAAACAAGTCTCTTACTCTGCTTGCGCCCACACCTACGTACATTTCCACGAAGTCGGAACCGGATATAGAGAAGAACGGAACGTTCGCCTCGCCGGCTACCGCCTTTGCAAAAAGCGTCTTACCTGTGCCCGGAGGTCCTACAAGCAGCACGCCGCGCGGTATTCTTGCGCCCACGTCTGTGAACTTTTTGGGCTCTTTAAGGAACTCGACGATTTCCTTAAGCTCCTCTTTTTCTTCCTCTGCGCCGGCAACATCGTTAAAGCGAACCTTAACCTTTTGCTCCTCTGCGCCACTCTTACTAAAGTCAGCTACCTGCTTGTTGTTGGTATTTATAGAGCGGAAAACTATTATTCCGAGTACGACCATAGCGACTATGGTGAGTATCGGAGTGATGTAGTTCCAGATATTGCCTCTGTAACGGTTGTTGTAACTTATCGATATATTGTCTAAGTATGCAACCATCTCATCGTCTGATATGTTCCTATCACGCTCAAGTTGTATAAAATTTTCAATAGCGTTTCTTTCGGGCACATACGCATAGTAGCTTGTGCCGCTTTTGAGCTTGAAAGTCGCCTTATCATTTTCGATATCTATTTCGGTAACTTCGCCGCCCCTAATGTACTGCTGCAATTCGCTGTAATTTTTGGCTTGAAGTCGCGGCGTGTTAAAAAACACCATATAGATTACAATGCCTATTGCAGCAACTGCAACTATCGCGAGCATCAACCATAAACCTTTTTTATCGCTTTTCAATTCATTCCTCCAAAAACCTTTTTATAGTATATCACAATCGCAAATCACATATCAAGCAATTTAAGGCGTTTGGCGCGCGTTTTTCTGCGATTTCAACATAAAAACAAATATAATCACCTTTGATGTTACCGGCTAAGCGGCTAATGATTTAACCGTTACTATTCATTCTTTCCTCTACCGCTCTTAAAATCATTCTTTGCACGTTGTTGAGGTAGTAAGTCACTTCTATCTTATCGCCGCCGCCATCACCCGGAGTTATGACTATGCCGGGCGGAATTGTAGGCTCTACGTACGAGCCTGTTCCGTCTTTCTGGCCTTGCAGCTTGAGATAAAAGTCGTTAAATGCGTCGGTTATCTTATCCAAAAGGTCGTAGCTGCTCCAAAATTCATTGTTAAGCCTCATTTCCTGTTTTATCTTAGGATCCAATGCAGAATACAATTCCGCATACAGCTTAGTGTCGTTATTCATATCATAGTCGAGCAGCACAAAAAGCAGGCGGGAAAAGCACGAGCTATAACCACAGTATCGCAAATATTCGTCGTCGCTCGTTATGGTGAGCCAGTACGCAACAAGGTTGGCGTCACTCTCGCGCATTGCGCCTTTGGAGTGGGCAAGCTCGTGCGCCATTGTTACCGGTATATCCATAGACGGAGTGAGCGGATTGACGTTTGCCTCGCCAAACGGCGCAAAAAACACGCCCGTAATGTGCATATGGCTCATAATTTTCTTGCTTGTTATAGTCTTGGCGCGCGGCGTAAACGAAGAAAAATATTGGGAGTTTAGGCGTTTATACTCTTCTTTGAGCTTGTCGCCAAGCTGAGCGTGGGTGTATGGCGAAATCGTTCTGCCGTCCTCGTCCCTATCCATTGCGGATGCCAGCCTATTGTAATCGTCCATCATAAACTTGGCCGCAACAATGACCTCGTCTATATTGTCATCTGTAAAAAATGATGTTTGGTGCAAAGGTATATCGGGTTCGCCTCTAAAATAGGCAAATCCCGCCGAAACCGTATACACATTGCCAATACTAAGTCCTACAAGCAAAATAATAAGCAGATACGTTACCGCTCTAAGCGGTTTCTTTTTACAAAAGAAAACTATCGCGATCACGATAAGCGCGATAGCACCTATTATCCCTACATATAATAATGTCTCGTAAAGCGAAAAAGGAAAGATGCTTGTTATCCTGCTGAATACGGATATCCAAGCCCTCGAATAATTTGACGCCATCCATTCGGCAATCGCCGAATTGGTGCGCATTAGAAGCAGTATAGCCAAAAGCACCACAAGTCCACCTGCGGCTATCAGCATTCCTAAAATTATACGCCTATAATTTTTCGCCTTTTTCATCCTCTGATATTACTCGGGCTTATTGATATAGAGTATGCCGAGTGTGCCCTTGCCGCAATGCGCAGTCACGGTGCAGCCTGCGTGTGTCTCCAAAATCTCCTTAAACTCGGGACGTAACTCTCTTATTTGAGCTTTTACGCTCTCCACTATCTCATCGTCGGCGTAGGTATGTGTGATAAAAATTCTGGTTGTGTCTGGCGTATCAAACTCTTTGAGAATTGCGGCTACATACTTTTCTATGCACTTACCCAGCTTGCCGACATACTTTTGTCCGACAACCATCTTGCCGTCTTTGAGCATTATCATAGGCTTTATGGAAAACGCACTTGCAAAGAACTTAGCCACGCCGCTGCATCTGCCGCCCTTATGCAGATATTCCATAGTGTCAACGACAAACGACGCTTGCACATATGGAACAAGCTCTGTGATCTTATCATAAATTTGCTGCGCTTCCATGCCTGCATCTCTAAAGTCGCAAGCTTTTAAGACAAGCAAGCCTTGACCGGTTGAGAGCGACCTCGAATCGACTACAAATACATCCTTAAATTTACGCGAGGCCGTGAGCGCATTGGTGTATGACACCGACATTTCGCCCGAAATAATAAAATGCACAATAGCGCTGCCGTCCTTTGTATGCTCTGCAAAAAACGCCTCGTAGTCTTCGATACTGCGTGCCGAGGTCTTGGGCAAAATATGATTTTGCTCGTAACGGTCAAAAATCATTTGTGCGTCTATATCCACACCGTCTAAGTGTTCTTTGCCGTCAAGAATAACACAAAGCGGCATAACCGGAACGTTACGCTCAATAAAAAGATATTCGAGATCTGCCGTCGAATCTGAGGAAATTTTTACCATATATTTTCTCCTTAGCGTTTATTGCAATATAATCTCAATTTTCCCCTATTGTTTATTGCAAGTATGCAATTGAATCTCTGAAGCTGAACAAAAAATCCACAATGTTATATTCAAAAGTCCCGGGTGAAAGTATTTTTACAACCTTTCCCAAGATATCTTTTCGGTTAAACGGACCATAGTTGCGCGAATCGGTCGAATTGTCGCGATTGTCACCCATCAAAAAATACTCATCCTCGCCGATAGTTATTATATAACTGTCATCAATATCCGAGATATCTCCAAAGTATAGCTTATACTTTTCTTGCTCGAAAAGGCTTTGACGCTCAAACCCTCTTTGTGTCATTACGCCGCCCTTTATAAAATCTTCTTCTATAAGCACAAACCCGGTACCGCTGTCTAAATAAAGCTCAACAGGGTACATACTTCCGTCCCCCATTGCTCTAAAAAACAACCTGTCTCCTTCCACAGCCACAATACGCTTGATTATATTTATCGTAGTGCCGTCATCTTTACTCGCAACAGCCGTGACTTTGTCTCCTCGCTGCAAGTTTTTGGGCGTTACGCACATAACCATATCGTCATTATGAATGGTGTCCAGCATACTGTCGCCCACCACCTTGGAAAACGAGTAAAATTGCGAAAAGATTATAAGCGAAATTAATATAAAAACAAGGAGCACAAAAGTTATATTTGTGACCAGATTTTGTCTTTTGGGCTCGTTAAATCTTTCTAAATCTTCTACCATATTTTAAACCCACAATAACGAAGAAATGAGCACGGGACCGCTTTCGGGTATGACCTCAAATGTGACAATATCCTTCCAGGCAAGTGCCTCATTTTGCATTTTAAAGTCTCCCTCTACGAAGTTTTTCGTCACCCAGCCTTGTCTGAAATCTCCCTCTACGGGACACACAAACGTCCTCTTTTTTGAATCGGTTATGGCAAACTTAATAGTCTGCTTTACACGAGAGCAGAACATTACTTGCAGCAGTCCGCCCTCGGTGCCTCTAAACCTAATGTCCGCAAGTTTAAACGTGACGAGCGGCTTTGATGCATACACGCCGTCTATCCCGAACGGGCCTTCCTTCATAACAGGTTTTTCGTTGTCGATATGTGCCCAGTCGTCTATGCCCATATCGCTGTCATAAATAAGCCTGTTGTGCTTTGTCGAATCGGCGGCTACGCCCATCTTTGCAGGCACACGCGAAATTAGTATCGACGAAATTTTGTATCCGCATTCCTTTATCGTGACATAGGCGTTTATAGGCGCGTTTATATCGTACACATTTACAGGCGCAAGATAACCGTCACCAAGCTTCATTGTCTTAACGTTAGACCAGTTGCGTTCGGCGCCGTGAACATTGCCTATGCTTACAAACAGCTCTATCTCTTCGGGATTGCCGGGATACTTCACTTCAAAGTACATCTTGCCTTCACTTTCGTACGGGCGCAAAATGGGAGTTTCGGGGATGTTGCCATCGCCCTCGAGATAATGCCTCAGCCACAACTCGATGTTGTGCTTGCCCGCCTCGCCAAGCGTGTGATTTGATCTTTCGTTAATGCACAGGCGACAATCCTTGCGTTTGATATTTGCAAAAATTTCGCTCATAAAGTCTATCGACCCATCGCCCTCGTTGCTCGAAACGATCTCAATAACCGGGAATTTGAGTATTGGCGCATAAGAGCGATTGTCAAGACACGCTCTGTAATTAAGGTCGTCGGCGTTAGGCTCGTATCCAGTCGAAAATAAAGTCACGCCCGCGTCCACATTTACGCAAGCAGATAACTTCCACACAAGGCTACCGCCCTGTCCTATACCTATAACGCCTATTTTGCCATTGCCGCAATGCCTTTGCGCGTATAACACCGCATGCATTGCCACCGACGCCCAAGCATACCACCTCGACGATTTTGGCGGCAAGCCGTACACAGGCTCATTACTTTGTGCGTCCTTAAGCGAATACGGGTACATAGTACCGCGAATTTTATCCTTTTTTACACCTGTATAGTCAACCACCAAAAAGTTATGGCGGCTTATGTGCGGGATTTTGAGCGAGTCATCCTCATCACCGAAAAATATTATGGTAGGCAGATTGTCGCCGTTATGAAGATATCTCGCAAAAATTCTGACAACGCCGTCCGAAGTTCTGAGCCCGCTAAAATAAAACTCTTTTATTTTTCGCCCCTCATCATCAACGTAACGCAGCACCGTCTCGTCAAGCGGCGCCTGCGTATCAAAATCCTTCCATAAGATTTGCGGGGTCATTAATTCCATAATTTAACTATACACCATTTTTCCACGTTTGTCAAGCATAATTTTTGGGCTGTCGCCATTGTACTTTAAGAGCAAAACAAAAAGGCGACCATAAGTTCGCCCTCGTTGTTAATTTGTTATTTGTTCTTCTTCCAACTTCTTATAGTATTCGGAAATATTGCGTAGGCGCTGTTCAAGCTCTGCGATGTCTCCTCTGACAGCATTTTTTGGCAACGCGCCATAAAACCCATTAAGGTCTATTTCGGTATTCGGCTTGTTGCCAATGCCCGCACTTATCCAGCCCTCTACTATCATCGTATTGTTGTCGCATATTTCGCATTTGATAAATTTGCGCGCAGTCCACCAACCGCTACCCTTTTTATAAACATCTTCATCGCCGTATTTAATGGCTACATAATCTTTTTCGCGCATAAAGTTGTCTATGATTTCTTGCGCCTTTGCCTTGTCACATCTGCACCAAAGCGTGAACTCGGTCCTCTTCTTTTTTACATTCTTTCTCGGCAAGCTCGATGCGAAAGCGCCTGCAATAATAAACAGCAAGCCCACGCCGCCGAGAATAATGCCGAGCGTGCTATTTTGCATTCCCAAAAAGAACCCGCCTGCACCCATTAAGAATATGCCTATGAAGTACATTAATAAAAACAATATGTGCATAAATACCTCCGAATTACGATACAATTATTGCACAAAGCATTGTCGATGTCAAGTAGTTATCCTACCAAGCGATATTTTGCCTTTCGCCGTCCACAAATACGGCTCGTAAGTTTAAATCTTTGTCAAGTACGACTAAGTCTGCAGCCTTGCCAACCTCTATCACTCCCGCGTCAAGCCGAGTCGCGAGCGCAGGTGCGGTAGTTGCCGCATAAACGGCACTTTCAAGTGGCAATCCAAAGCGGACAGCGTTAATTAGTCCGTCCATAAGCGATATGGACGATCCTGCAATCGTACCGTCAAGTAGCGTTGCCTTGCCCCCTGTTACGATAATGGGCTGACCGCCAAGCTCGTAATTGCCGTCGGGCATTCCAGCACAGCGCAGCGAATCGGAAATAAGGTTGATTTTGTCGCCAAACAGCTTATATGTCGCACGTATTACAGACTGATGTATGTGCAGTCCGTCGCATATAAGCTCGACGGATGCGCCGCTGTCAAACGCCGCGCCTATAACGCCCGGCGCTCTATGTAATAGTGATGGCATTCCGTTATAAAGGTGTGTTGCATGAGAGGCTCCCGCCTCAAACGCCGCCATTGCCGTTTCATAATCGGCGGTTGTATGCCCGATAGACACAGTACACATCTTGCAAACTTCACGAATAAAGTCCATTGCGCCTTGCTCCTCGGGTGCAACGGTGACAAGTTTTACCAATCCCCCGCTCGCTTCATTTAATCTCTCGAACATTTTTATGTCCGGCAGATGCAGATTTTCTGCCGCCTGCGCACCACGCTTGGCATAGCTTAAAAACGGCCCTTCCAAATGGACACCCGCACATTTTGCGCCCCCATGTCGCTTAAAATTTTTTATTGCGTGCATGGCGTTCTTTAACACGCTTTCGGGCAGCGTCATTGTCGTAGCCAAAAAACTGGTTATGCCGTGCGAGGCATAATAGTCGGATAGAGGTTGCAAGCCCTCCGGTTTTCCGTCCGAAAAATCCTCGCCCACAGCGCCGTGAGTATGTATATCCACAAGTCCGGGGATGACGTAACCGCCTTTAGCGTCCAAATCTGCCTCACCGCCAAGACTGCCTATGCTATCTATCTTTTCGCTAAAGCGGATATCTCCGTCTATAAAGTTTTTGCCGATGAAAATTTTCGCATTTTTAATAAGCATACTATTTTCCTCACTCGGGCAGGCTTGCTGCCGCCATTGACTGACCGACGCGGCGGAACTTTTCGTCGGGTAGTTGCGGCAAAATTTTGCCGCTGAGCTCCTTATATTCAGATTCAAGCACCTTTTTGGCAACGCTTAAAATAAGGTCGCCGCCCTTGCCGCTCATAACTCTACCAAGAAGTAGCACATGCTTACAGCAGTAAATGTCGAAATAAAGTGCAAGCGTATGCCCTAAGTATACACCTATTGTCTCGTAAATTTTGGCTGCTCTCTCGTCACCGCCTTCCATAAGCTGCTGCACTTCCTTTAACTTTTCGGCAGGTGACAAATTGTCATTTAGCTCAATACCTGCACGCGGTGCTAACTTTATAACCGCATCCTGCGAAAAATATTTGACGCCACAGCCTATATCGCCGCTCCACTCGTCCCAGGTGCCGTCATTTTGTGCATCAACGGGAGCAAAGGCAAGCTCGTTGAGCCAGCCGGTAATGCGGCCGTTTCCGTCAACATAGCCGCCCGCCTCGCTCGTACCCATTGCGATGCCCAGCACATTGCTTTCTCCAATACTCATAGCGCCCGCAAGTGCGGAAACGTCGCCGTCGTTTATAACGGCGTAAGGAATATCTCCAAACGTATCTTTTATCGCGCGGATATATATGTCCTTGACCTTGGTTTCAAAAAGGTCATCCGGCACTTTAAGGAAGAGCGACGCCTTCATGGTGCGGTCGTTTATAAACACACCGGCAGAGGACACTCCCACTCCGTCAACGCGCGGCATATGCGACGCCGCCGATTTTAGTGCAGACACAATTCCGTCGTAGTGATACTGCGGATCCGAGTTGATTTTAGGGAACCAAACAACCTCCTCGGAAAATACGGTGGTTCCGTCAATAACGGCGCTCACCTTTCTGTCGCTGCCACCCGCGTCAAAGCCAATGCGACAACCGGCTAAGTGTCCCCCCATAGACTTAGCTATGTTCTTTTCCTCGGGTACGCTGTCCACCTTTACAACTTCAAAGGGACGCTCGAATATATCCGACATAAATTTTACATCAAAATCGCGTTCGCCGCCCTCACAAAAAGCGTGTTTAATATGGGCATATGCACATTGGTCGTTTACATACACCTTAAAACCGCCTTTTATCCACAAAATCGTCTTGACAAGGCGGTTTAAGTAATAGCGATCGGCGTCTGCCATCTCGGGCGTGCCGTAAATATATGTATGCGTTGCCGCCATTTGCCCGTCCGCACGCTCTACCGCAATAGCAACCGGGTTTTTAGCGCCCGATAAAAAGGCACGATTAAACGCTAAAAGCGGTATAAAGCCGCTATCGAGTGGCGGAACATTTTTTACTTGTACTTTAATACCAAATCTTTCCATATACCCACCAAAATTTTAAAGTTTGCTAAGTGCCGCCTTGTCACCCACCAAAATGACGTTGGGGTGGAGTTGAAGCACCGACGCGGGAACGCGCGGCGTAACAGGGCCAAGGAAAGCCTCCTTTATTATATCCGCCTTCCCCTCGCCACTTACAAGCATTAGTATAGTTTTAGCCTGCATAATTTGCCTTATGCCCATGGTTATGGCACGCTTTGGTATATCATTGCGCGAGGCAAAAAATCTCGAGTTTGCGTCTATGGTACTTTGCTGCAAATTTACTATATGGGTGTCTTTTTGAAAGCAATCGCCCGGCTCGTTAAAGCCTATATGTCCGTTATGTCCAAGCCCGAGCACCTGAATATCTATGTCACGAAAACCGTTAAGCACGCGGTTGTATCTGATGCACTCCTCCTCGGGGTCGGAAATTCCGTCGGGGACGTGGGTGTTTTTTGGGTCGATATTGATATGGTCGAACAGATTTTTTTGCATAAAGTAGCGATAGCTCTGCTCGTGCGTTTGCGCAAGTCCAACGTACTCGTCCAAGTTGACAGTCTTAACAAAGCTAAAATCGAGCTCGCCCTCGTTGTATCGCCTTACAAGCTGCTTGTACATACCGACGGGAGTCGAGCCTGTTGCAAGTCCCAATACGCAGTTGGGGTCAAGAATTACTCTCGCCGCCACGATATCCGCCGCCTTACGGCTCATACCCTCATAGTCTTTTGCACGATAAATTTTCATAAAAAGTACCTTCTTGTTTTCTATTGTTTATTAAGAAACTTGGCTATCTTAAGTATCATATCCCCGCTACCTACATTGTAGCCGCTGCACGCATAAACGGCACAAAGCGGAGCCTTTGTCACGACTATCAAGGGAAGTTTTTCGGGGTCTAAAAATAACCTGCGCGCTATTATCTCTACATTTGGATTAAAACTGTCGAAGTACACCTTGATTTTGTCAAACGTACCTATAACCTTTTGCAGCTTGGCATTTTTCAACGCCTCTTTTCCGCGCACCATAAATATTATGTCCGCAGGCAAAGCTTTAAATTCAGACTCGAGCTCAAGCATCTCATTGAGAATATGCTCGGTAGGTTCTGCGCCCTCGTCAAGCCACATAAGTACGCTACTGCCCTTTGTAAGATCGCTGCCGCGCATTAAGCTACCATCACTATCGCAAACCTTAAATTCATCCAAAGTATAGCTATACAGCATCTCTGATAGATCGGCTTGATACTTCCTCAGCTTGATAGTCTTGGTTTCTCCCGGCAAAAGTTTAAAGTTATACTTGCTCGCAAACAGATTTCCGTTTGGGAGACGGTTGTCTGTAATTATGCGATATTCGCCGCCTTTAACGTTTGCGGTGAGTTTATTATTCTCCCAATCGACATCACCAAGCTCTAATAGGCGATAGTTGTTTTGCTCAAGCAAAGTTAGCGCAAAGTCTGCCTCGTACTGCCAATTTTCCCCCTCTTCTTTTTCCAAAACGATATAGCTGTCACCCTTTTCGGTGATGAGAGTTTCGACACTTTCATAATGGCCGTTATCGTAATATTCGGCGAGCTGGTTGACGGGGTTAAGCCTTGCAGCAATGCCCAAAGTGCGGCATATGGTGACAAACAAGATCTTTTTGGACAAGCGACTGCCGCTCTTCATCCTCATCAGTCCCACGGGATTTGTAACCAAATTGCCATATTCAAACGAAGGCTCAAAGCCGAAATTGTCTAATATATAATCCCAAATCTTTTTTGGCTGAGCACGGAAAGCTTCCTTTTGTTCGTCAGAGAAATACTTTAAAATGAACTTACGACTACAAGTCAAGGGCTCAAACCAAACGCGCGGGTTTACGATATACGGATACAACATATCCTTGTCCGCTTTATAGTCCTTACTACATTCGAGCGCCTCTTTGAGTACGTCGATATCTACATCCACCCAGTCCTTATCTGAAAGCGCCAATAACAAACCTTCCTTTTGCTCGGGCGCAAAACTTTGGTCCTCTAAAAATTCAAGCAAACTCTCAAAATTGCTGCGGCTTTCTTTGAGCACGGTGTATATCTTTTGACTATATCCATACTTAGATACTATCTTATTCGCACGGTCGCTGTCAAACATCGCCTCGACGCGCTTTTCGCGTTTAAGATTGGCGGCGGCGAGCTTCTTGCGGCCGAGTTCCTTTTGTTCCTCTGTCGGCTTGTTGCCCTTGACTATGCCGTCGGCGGGCGCGACAGAAACAAAGTCTGTCCATTCGTCGTAAACGATATTGTCCTTTTTTAGCACAAACTCGTACGTATCTGCGTCGGGTGTATAAATCATATGCTCGCAGAAAACGTCTCCCTTTTGAATATGGATATTTAAGCTGCCCTTACCCACGGTAAGCGTCACTTTGCCACTCTCGTTTGTTTGCATTACGACCGCAGGATAAAAGTATGAATGGTTTAGTACGGCAAAAGACACCTTAGCACCGCTTACGGGTTTGCCATCCTCCCCCTTGACAAGCACGGTGATTTTTTTAGTATCGGCATAAGTGTCAAGATTGCCCACAACATAAGAGAAGCCGTCAGACTCCGAAATAACCTCTTCATCGTCTAAAGGCATACCAAAGCAACGGCAATGAATAAGCATTGCTCTACCCGACGCGTTAGTAAACCATCCCTTGTTGAGTACCTCCTCCGGCTCGCACGCGCCGAGGAAGTGCCACTTACCGTCGCACCAAACCTCCACCCAAGCGTGATTGTCGTCACAATGCGCCCAGCGCGGCGTATACACCTGGCGTGCGGGAATACCAAGCGCACGGAATACGTTGACGGCAAAGACAGATTCTTCGCCGCATCTGCCGTAAGCGGTCTTATATGTATTTATGGCGCTCATCGTCCTGTAATCTGTCCAAATATACATTACATTTTCTGCGTTAAAGTAGTTGACCTCGACAATAGCGTCGTGCATAGACTTGCCCTTGACGCGCTGCCAAAGGAGGTCGTAAAAGAACTTGCGGCAATCGCAAATTTCCTCTATGCCCATACGGGTATAAAGTACGTAATTGAGGAATAACCCCTCGGGTATCTCTTTACAAAACGGCGAATTTTTACGCAAGAATATGGCGTGTTCGGCATACGACTTAAACAGCGAAAAATCATAATTTGCCATATCGCTGAGCGGAGAATACGCATACAGCCACTTAATGGCAAAAATCACATCCTTGTCCTTTACCTCGGAAAGACGCGTTAAAATCTCTTTGCGAACTTCCTCACTCGCCTTGGATATAACCTCGTCAAATCTTTTTTCTGCCCATTCTACTTTCTGTTTACTAAACATTTTCCGCCCCCATTAATTAAAAGAGTGTACTATCTCTGCACATTCGCGAAATTCCTGCTCGTCTGTGCGCCAAATCTCATACTCGGATAATGAGGGCAAGCCCATAAATACCGTGCTTTTTCGATACTTCATTCCGCTGTCGATTGCCGACTTTCTGCCCGTTGTGTGTAATACTTTTATGCCGGTGTAGTCGTGAATCTCTTTAATATTCCACTTCTTAACGCCGCAGCCTGCCATAATATCTATTCTGCCTGCCGCCTTAGCATATACCTGCTTTAAAAGCTCTTTGCCCTTTACCACGTCGCTTTCTTGTCCGGAGGTCAAAATCGTCTTACAACCCAGCTTAATAGCACTCTCGAGTGCGGCAAACGGATCGCGCGTCATATCGAATGCGCGGTGAAGTGTAACGTCCATATTGCCCGCACACGCCATCATACGCTTCATCTTTTCCTCGTCCAAATCGCCATCCTCTGTTAGCGCACCTATAACGACACCGTTAGCCCCATTATCCTTAAACCATTTGATTTCCTCGCACATCTCCTCCATTTCGATATCGGTGTATAAAAAATCGCCGAATCTCGGGCGAATGAGCACGTTGATCTTTACGTCAAAATCTCTCTTGACCTGATTAAATACTATATGGGATGGCGTCGCTCCGCCAATGGCAAGATGCGCACACAGCTCGAATCTGTCCGCGCCGCCTTGCGCTGCTGCCTTGCAAGATGCGTACGAGTCAACGCAAGCCTCTATAAGTGGTTTGTTCATAAATATTCCTCCGAAAACTTTCTGTCATTATTCTATCATACGATTACAGGTAAGTCAAATAAAATATGATATTATTATGTTTAAAAACGCTGCAACATCAAAGTTACAGCGTCTTGTTATTACATTTTGAGTTTGACCGGCATATAAACTTCTATATATCTATCCTTTGCCCATTCTTCGCGCCTACCCTCTCGCCAATGATACGCCACAATTTCGGGCGCGTTCACAAACTCGAAGTCGGAGCGCGGCAGCCAAGATGCAACTATTTGCTCACGCAACCGGCTATACATCTTTACGGGATACTTGGCATTTGGGGTGGAAAACACGACATATGTCTGCTTGGGGATAATTATAGTGCATAACCCCCAAGTAGCTAAATCGACGCCCGTTATATGCTTATTGAACAAGTTCTCTCTTGTCCATTCGTCCAGCTCGTAAGCTATATAAAAGTCATAACCGTCGTCGTCCACATTAGTCACCACGGCGTAGTCTATCGCCGGCGAATCAGACGCTCCTATCAACAGCCATTGCTTTGCCCGTGTTGAACAAAAAAAGTCGTTCTCTTGCTTAGTGCGTTCGTCGCCATATGGAGCGCCTGTAAAGCGCCTTTTGTACCCGACTAAAATCATCTCGCTCTTCTCTACTATTTTACTGTCCATCTTGCCTCCTATGGAAGTTATATTCAAGGGACGGGAATACGAGTTAAGCAATGTGTCGCTCTTTACCTTAGACGGCAAAATTCCGTGGAAGCGCACAAACGCCCTCGAAAAACTTTCGGGAGTTTGATAGCCATATTTAAACGCAAGATCTATCACCTTGACATTGCCGCCAAGTAGCTCAGCCCCTGCAAGAGAAAGCCTACGCCGCCTTATGTACTCCCCGACAGTTATGCCGCACAACAGAGCGAACACCTTTTGAAAATGAAAGGTCGACGAATACGCGCGCTTAGCCGCCTCTCCATAGTCAATACGCTCAAGCAAATGCGACTCTATGTAATCAATAGCTCTACTTAAATCTTTGTAATCCATAGCCACCTCGTGAGTATAGTTTAGCAAACCCGTGGTCAAAAATCTTGACTTTTTTTGCGAAGAAAAAAAGCGAGATATCTCTCGCCTTTTGTTCGTTTTTATATCTTAGAGGCTATTAAAATACTCCTCAAGCATTTGCCTAAGCTCGGGAGTCAAAATGAGCTTATCAAAGTAATCCTCGAGCATCTTCCTTTGTTCGGGAGTCAAATCGACAACTTCTTCGGGGGTCCAATCATCAAGTACTTCCTCACCTAAAAAGAGGTTGCTTAAGAATGCACCCAGTTCGGGATACTCTTTCATTAGATCGGCAAGCTCTGGATACGCTTCCAACAACGACTGCAAACTATTTTGCTCGCCGGACAGAATGGCTGAAATAATACTATCAAGTAAACCGTCCGGCAACATATCTAAAATATCATCGATGCTCGGAACTTCAGGATTATCGGTTGAAGGAATATCCGAACTACCGCCAAGCAATCCCTCCAACATATCAAACAACATACCGCCCTCATAAGAGCCCGGATTAGACGGACGCTTTATAGCCTCGGTGCTTTCGGTGAGCGTTCCGCTTGCCTTAGCCTCGGCGCTGTCAAAGTTAAGACTAACCTTAGTTATACGTGCGCTCGACACATAAAGCTCGGCTTTAGCGGTAAACGGGTCTATCTGCTCGCCATCGTAAGTGCCGCCTGTATAGTTTAAATCAAGGATATAATGACCGAGCTCCTCACAGTAAGTTATGGTAAGATAATCCTTAAAATAATCGAGCATAGCCTCAATATCGCTTGTAGGCACGTTGACGTTTGGCAAATTAGTATCGCCGTTTATAATGGTGTTTAAAATCGAAGTTAGGTCGTTATCAACAGGCATACTGTCTTTTAAAGTCATGCTTATCAGATAATCAATTTCGACGTCAGCATACAATGTGTGATCATACATATACACATTGAGACTTTGCGGTAACGACAAAGTACCGTCCATTACACCCGGAATATTGCCGCCGTTAGTTGATGTAAAGTTTACACTAAGCTGAACGTCGGTGGTGTCTTGTAAGTTTAAAATAGCACTAAGGTTGTAACTCGACTCGATATTATCTATTGTACTTTGTGCCTCGAGGTCAAGCTTATAACCGGTTGCACTCAAATAATTGGTAAGCTCGGTAAACTCCTCGGCATTAGCTTTAAACTGCTCCAAAGTAAGCGTTACATACTCCGGCTGATGCTCCTTTTTGGTGCATGCAACAGAAGAAAGTGCGCATACTGCTATAACAATAGCAATGGCTGCTGCAAAAAATCTTGACTTCATACTATCTCCTTATAAGTTTATTAGCATATTACGGCACAAAATTAAATTTTGCAAAACGCCGATTATACTGAAACACATCGCTCGCAAACGATTTTGCTTGCTTGTATTATATCCACATTTTACCACAATTTATATGGTTTGTCAATAAGCAAATTAATATTCGATAAAATAAAACGAAACGGCAAACATTAGCTTGTCGTCTCGTCTATGATAAGGGGGAAAATGATGAGCAAATTTTTATGTACTCTTGAGTACTCTTATATTATAAAGCATAAAAATTTATTTGTCAATACTTTTGAGCAAAAAAATTGAAATTTTTTTATAAAATTTTTGTTCCGCTTCGCTCGGCTGAGGGCAGCAAGTATCACCCCTACCTCGTCGCAACTCTCCCTTGTAAGCAGCCTTTGCTAATTTTGCAAAGGCTTGCTCTTTTGGTCGGTTGCTCCTCTTCCCACAAAAAGCATAGCTTTTTGTGGGAGCCCTGTGCTTCCTCGCTCTGCGGAGCTTCCCCCTTGACAAACTAAATCTACTAAAATTGCCTATTCCAAAGGGTAGGCTCACATTAAAGATAATTACGTAAGCTATTGGCTATGTACTCCGACCGATTTTTATCGTACAGCAATTGCCTTAAAACTAAGCCATAAATAAAGGCCTCCCCCTAACGTGTAGCAAATATAAGCATACTAAGTTATGCCCGCAGGGACAGGGGGAGGCTCCGCAGAGCGTTAGCGGCGCGGTGGTGAGGGTGGAATGGCTTTTTATGGATATAACAACAGCCCGAAATAAATTTCGGGCTGTTGAGCTAATTGCTTTAAATGATACTTTGCAATAAAATTACATTTCCGCAAAGTATTTGATCGTCCTTACCATTTGGCAGGTATAAGACATTTCGTTGTCATACCAGGATACCACCTTGACAAGAGTCTTGTCGCCGAGCGGTGTAACCTTAGTCTGTGTTGCATCAAAGAGCGAGCCGTAAGACATTCCGATAACGTCGGAGGAAACGATCTGCTCCTCTGTATAGCCGTACGACGGAGAAACCGACGCCTTCATCTTAGCATTTACTTCCTCAGCGGTAACGGTGCCGTTTACAACTGCAACAAGCTCGGTAAGCGAGCCGGTAGCCACGGGAACACGCTGAGCCGCGCCGTCAAGTTTGCCGTTAAGCTCGGGGATAACAAGGCCGATAGCCTTAGCAGCACCGGTAGTATTAGGCACAATGTTGCAAGCAGCTGCACGAGCACGACGATAGTCGCCCTTCTTGTGCGGTGCATCGAGAGTTTCCTGATCGCCTGTGTATGCGTGAATAGTCGTCATAAAGCCTTTCTCTATCGGGCAAAGCTCGTTGAGCGCCTTAGCCATGGGCGCGAGGCAGTTGGTTGTGCAAGATGCAGCCGAAATAACCTTGTCTGTCTTTTTGAGCGTCTTTTCGTTTACGCCAAAGACAACGGTGGGCATATCGCCCTTAGCGGGAGCGGAAATAACAACCTTTTTAGCGCCTGCATTGATGTGGTCCATAGCCTTTTCGATAGACGTGTAAGCGCCGGTACATTCAAGCACAACGTCGATATTAAGCTCGCCCCAGGGGAGTTTGCTTGCGTCAGCCTCGGCATAGAACTTGATCTTTTTGCCGTCGATAACGAGATAATCGCCGTCTACACTCACCTTGTCGCAAAGTGCGTATCTGCCCTGCGTCGAATCGTACTTGAGTAGATGCGCGAGCATACCGGGGTTGAATGTACGGTTGTTGATAGCTACAACCTCATAGCCTTCGGCACCAAACATTTGTCTGAACGCCAAACGACCGATTCTGCCAAAGCCGTTTATGGCAACTCTAACATTTTTCATAAATAATCTCCTTTTATTTATATTTTATAAGGAATCGAATTTTTTATCCGTTTCTACCGAATTTAATTCGATATATTAGGACCTAAGTTAAGGTTTAAAATTTTTATAAATGCACTTTGTTCCGATAGCGGTATGTGAAAAGCGCCTAAATCTATTATACTCTTCTTCCGAGAACACGCGCTTGGGGAAGATGTACGCCAAATTCTGCTTTATTCCCACAAGCACTTTTTCGTACTCTGTTATGCTTTCAAATTCCTTCCACTCGTAAGCATAGACGGCAGTACGAATGTCGTTGCACACACGAAAAACTACCCCATATGAATTAAAAGCAAGCTCTACGTCGTCAAGATGTTTGTCAGTGAGCGATTTGTTTTTTCGCATTCCTCTTATAAAGAATATAACAAAAAACAACACAAACACCAACATAGCAACAGAGAAACATACCAGCGTATCGGAATGCAAAATTATTCCAACAGCAAGTACAACAGCAAACCCAACAAAGATTACCGCCATAATCAAAATAAATCGCTTCATTGCCGCACCGGTATAATTGACCGCGTCGTCCGGTTCTTCTTTATACGCATACTTAACAGTACCCTCCATCTCCTCAATGCGGGCTGCACGCTCATAAAGCTCTTTTTGTTTATCTTCTAATGCCATAAAAATTCTCCCAGAATTTTCCTGTCACCCTAAGTATAGCCTCAAAACAAATAAAAGTCAATCGAAAATACAAAAAAAGATTTTTATTATTTGCTTTATTTTAAGTGACATTTGCGCTTAGATTGGTGTATAATACAGCTACTGATTATTTTTGGAGGTATTTTTAATGCCATTAGTTACTTCGACCGATATGTTCAAAAAAGCCTACGACGGCGGCTATGCTATCGGCGCGTTTAACGTAAATAATATGGAAATTATACAAGGCATTGTGGAAGCGGCTAAAATCGAAAAGTCGCCCATAATTTTGCAAGTTTCAAACGGAGCTCGCAAGTACGCTAACCCCATCTACTTGCGCAAGCTCGTAGAGGCTGCTATCGAGGACTCGGGACTGCCCATCTGTCTTCACCTCGACCACGGCGAAAGCTACGAAATTTGCGTGCAGTCGATTAAAGACGGATTTACTTCGGTCATGATCGACGCGTCCAAACACCCGCTTAGCGAGAACATCCGCATCACAAGCGAAGTAGTTAAGTACGCTCACGACCACGGTGTCGTTGTTGAGGCTGAGCTCGGCAGACTTGCAGGCGTCGAGGACGACGTAAACGTTAGTAAAGAGGACAGTAGCTACACCGATCCCGATCAGGTACAGGAATTTGTGACCAAGACGGGCGTTGACAGCCTTGCCATTGCTATCGGAACTTCGCACGGTGCATACAAGTTTAAGGGCGAGCCCAAACTCCGCTTTGATATTTTGGAGGAAGTAGCTAACCGTCTCCCCGGATTTCCCATCGTATTGCACGGCGCAAGCTCGGTTATCCCCGAGTACGTTCGCACAATAAACGAATTCGGCGGCATTATGTCGGGCGCTAAAGGTGTACCCGAAGATATGCTTCGTAAAGCCGCATCCATGGCAGTGTGCAAGATCAATATCGACTCCGATCTTCGCCTTGCCTGCACCGCAGCTGTAAGAAAGCACCTTGCCGAAAATCCCGCTCACTTCGACCCGAGACAGTACCTCGGACCCGCAAGAGATCTTATCACCGAATGCGTAAGACATAAGATCGTAAACGTGCTCGGCAGCAATAACAAAATTTAATGTAAAGTAATAAACAATATTAAAGGGACGTTAACTTAACGTCCCTTTTTGCTATCCCATTATATAATAATTTAAACCAATATGGCTTGTGCACCTAAAGCTTGCCGTCTACACAGGAGTATCTTCTTCGCTCCAGATTGCGGGTTTGCCATTTACATAATGCCAATAGTATCCTAATTCAGTCGGTTTATTTTCCGAAAAACAATAAAAGATTACATTAGTAGAAGCTACATATCCACTATTGAACGTACCATCGCCTAATGTTATGTTATTCCATTCTTCCATTGTGCCTTTGTAAAATACTGCGGTCAATATGCCACAATTATAAAAGACATAATCGCTTAAGTATTTTACACTTTTTGGCAACACTATGCTTTTTAAGCTAACGCAGTCTGCAAATGCGTTGTCGTAAATGATTTCAACAGAATCACCTATTACAACCTCTTCTAAATCATGACAGTTCTCAAATGCGCTTGCCCCTATGGATATAACATTATCCGGGATAATAACATTTACTAAATCAAAGCAGTTTGTAAAAGCATTTGCGCCTATCGTAACTACATTTTCAGGAATTATTACGTTTACCAAATTGAAGCAATTATAAAAAGCGGAACAGCCTATTAATTTTGTATTTTCTTTGATCGTGACCGAAGTCATATTGTTTTTTGCTTTTATAAGCGCTACATATGGATTAGCTGCGTTACCTAAATATTGGCAATTGTCATATTCATTGTATCGTAATGAATCGCACCCTTTAATCGCATCACCCGAAATGTATGTCACGCCTTCACCGATAAGCAGAGTAATTAAATTGGTGCAGCCATAAAATGCTTTTGATCCTATGCTCGTTACCCCATCTCCTATTGATACTCTTGTTAAGTTATCGCATTGGTCAAAGGCTCTGTCGCCTATACTTGTAACATTGTCACCGATTACCACGCTTTTAATTTTATCGCAACCATAAAACGCACCCATTCCTATTTCCGTTATCGGCTTACCCTTATATGTACTCGGTATGACAACATTATTTTCTAAACAATAGCCGTAGTCTGAAACATAATATGTCTCGCCATTCTCATTGAGGCTATAGCTAAGTCCACCCGTACTGTTAGCGTCTTTTTGATATCCGCATAGCGAGCAAATATCGCTGTCAAAGCTGTGTATTGCGTATTCAACTTCGCCACAGCTACACTCATGCCAATGCACGTCTTGGTCATAGTGCCACACACCTGTATACATGTGCACATGTGTGTCATCGGGAGGCGTAGTGTTTGCCGTACAAGCAAGCAACCCCATAGCTGCAAATATGATCATAATTACCGAAAATAATACAACTTTGTTTTTCATTTTAACCTCCGACATAAGGTCGATATCGCACATACAATTGTGCGACAAAGTCATCATAACACAAAAAGCAAGCCTTGTCAATATATTTTTGTAAGTTTGTTATTGGGAGGGCTTTAAGGTGCAAAAAAAAGACGCTGCTATAAGCAACGCCTTTTTTTAGTATTAATTTTTAATCTACTTTTTTGCAGAGTCGATTTGCTCGTTTGGTTTAGCAAGTCCTACAACATCATCTACGGGGAGGGAAAAAGCGATACCGTGTCCCGGCGAATTAAGTCCCACCGACTTATATAAAGCGTGGAGAATATCGTCCTTTATAGCCGAGGGAACAACGAGCATAAGTATTTCCTTTTCGGGCTGAATGGAGATTTTAAAGTACGCCTCTGCCTCCTTATTGGCAGTACCGCGAGCCTGAATGACCGTGCCACCACGCGCCCCGTACTCGCAAGCAGCGTCCATAACCGTCTCGGCAAAGCCCGCATTTACTATACACATTATCAGTTCATATTCGCTGTTTTTCATTACTTTTCCTCCTTGACCGTGCTATGGTTATTGCTCAAAAATCCGAAGATTGCCACCCCTATTATGCTCGACATTGGCACGGTGAACGCTATGCCCTTGCCTTTCTTTATCGTCTCGAACTTTTCGCTGAGTGCCGCGAGCGCATCTGCTATCTTGTCCTCGCGAATAACACTAAAGATTACCGTCTTTTCGGGATCGGCAAGTCCCAAGTAACTAAGCATTTCCGCCTTTGCCGTACCGCGTCCAAAGCAAAGCATTTGCATATTGACGTCGAACGACTGAATAAAGTCAGCATAAAACTCGCCCTTGCTGCGATCGACAATTGTGACAAGCAGTTTTAATCTGCTGGTAGTCAGATTGCTTGCATTATCGGACTTTTTGCGTCCGCCCCTTTTCCATTTGGGCTTTTCGGCTACTGGATTTTCCACGGCTACCTCCTACATAAACTTGATTATCTGCTCATCTTCGGCGCTGATTATGCGTTTCATAGCCAAATTCTCGCGCACTTTTGCACTCACGATTGCCCGGAAACCGAGCACTTGAATAGTGATAAGCGGCGTCATTGCAACGAGCGCCACCACGCCGAAAGCAAAACTCATGACCTCGCTCACTCCGTTTATCGCCTCGCACGCGCCAATAGCAAGGGGAAGGATGAAGCTGGAAGTAAGCGGTCCACTCGCAACTCCACCCGAGTCGAACGCGATAGCCGTATACAGCTTGGGTACAAAAAATGACAGCGCGAGCGAAATAAGATAGCCGGGGATAAGATAATACAAAAGCGAGAATTTAAAGATAATTCTTATCATGGCAAGCCCAATGGACAGCCCTACACCTATCGAGAGCGCAATGAGCATTGAGCGCTTTTTGACCGCGCCGCCCGTAATGTCCTCAACCTGTTTGTTTAAGACGTGAACGGCAGGCTCGGCAAGGACTACCACAAGACCTATGATAAACCCGAACACTATAAGCACGGCGCTATGATTTGTCGCCATTTCCTGCCCGATTTTGAACCCCATTGGCATAAAACCGATTTCGACGGCAGACAAAAACATTACAAGCCCGACAAACGTATACACAATGCCTATGATGATTTGTATGATCTTCTTTTTGGGCAGTTTTAATACGGCAAATTGTAATATAAAAAAGAACAATACTATAAGACCGAGCGCCTCGCCGACTGCTAAGAAAGAATTAAATATTGCCTCGCCTATATCCGATCCAAACGAGTACGACTCTGCGGGCAGCTCGTATACGGGTGCGCCGTTAGAGGTCAGCGCAAGGATCATCACGGCAAGGATAGGTCCGATTGAGCAAAGCGCTATAAGACCGAAGCTGTTTTCCTTAGACTTTCTGCCACCGATAGTAGCCGCCACGCCCACGCCGAGTGCCATTATAAACGGCACGGTAATGGGGCCTGTCGTCACACCACCCGAGTCAAAGCCAAGCGGCAAAAACACACCCTTGCCGCTCTCGAACAGTAGTGCGCAAATGGCAAAAAGCATCATATAAAAGAAAATTATAAGCGCCGAGAGGTCTTTTTTGAATACTATTTTCAGTATGGCTATAAGCAAAAAGAGACCTACGCCCACGCCAACCGTCACTATAAGCACGGTGCTGTTTATGACGTTACTCACCTGCCCCGCAAGCACCGAAAGGTCGGGCTCGGCGACGGTTATTAGCACCCCCATAATAAAGCATACGGACAACAAGAGGCTAATCTTTTTGGACTTAGTAAGTCCGGAGCCGACGTGCTCACCCATAGGCGTCATTGCAAGGTCGGCGCCGAGATTAAACAGCCCTATACCCAATATCAAAAACAACGCCGAGACAACAAAAATGATCGTCTCGTTAATGCTCAGATTGACAAGAGGCGTAAATGAAATTATAAGGACAATGAGCGTAATAGGCAAAACAGAAAACAATGCTTCTTTTATTTTCGACTTAAGAATTTTGCCCACATTTGCCTCCTGCATATTTTATGTGTTATATATAAAATATTCTATCATAAAATATGTTTTTTCGCAAGCGAATTTTAAAGAATTTTAGGATATTGATAATTGAAATTTTGCAGAGGCTGCACCCATATTCGCGTTTTTTTACTTTGAAACCCAAACTTTATTTACGCGATTAGGATTTACCACAAATAAGTCCACCGGCAGCGTGATGGCCAAAGACACTCGCTGAACGGAGACTTATTGACGTATAAATATGCATTTCGTTAGTGAGGCCTTATGGCTGATAAATTTTACCAAAAAAATTTTTTACACTTTTTCTCAAATAACTATTGAAAAATTTGATTTTTTATGATATACTTATACAAAGTGGGTAATTAATGTGGATTTTCAGGACAACAGCACAGTAAACAAACTTACAATACTATTCTTTATCGATAAGATGGATGTCCCAATGACCGAGGCGATCATTTTGGAGGCATGCTACTATCGAAACCCGTGGCTCGAATATATGGACTGCGTTCAGACACTCAACCTTTTGCTTGAGGCAGACTTTATAAGTAAGACCACTCATGACAACACCGTGTATTACAGCATTACACCCAACGGGCGAGAGTGCATATCTCACTTCTACTCTCGCGTACCGGCGTCACTAAGATCGGCAATCACCGAGTTTGTCAAAGACAACCGCGCCTCTTATAGACGCAAACAGGAGTATTCGACTTCATATCGGCTCAACCCCGACAAAACTTACACCTGTATCCTGAAAATCGTCGATTCAATGAAGACGACCGTTGACCTAAAGTTCACCGTCGCCAGCAAGGAAATCGCAAAAGCGGTCGCCAAAAAATGGGAGACCAACGCACCTCAAATTTACGCCATGCTTTATGAACAACTCGTAGATTAAGATAAAGGAGATTAGTTATGGACAAAATGGAAGTTTACCGCACAGTCGGTACATGCTGCAAACAAATTATGTTTTCAGTAAATGAAAAGGACGAGCTTTCGTCGTGTATTTTTATTCACGGCTGCTCGGGCAATCAGCAGGCAATATCAAAGCTTGTTGTAGGAATGCCCATCGATCAAGTAATCGATAAGCTCAGAGGCATACCGTGCAAAGGCACGACGTCTTGCCCCGACCAGCTCGCAAAAGCGCTCATCGCATACAAGGAACGTAACGCAAGAGAACAATAATAATGGGCCGGCAGGTCCTAAGTAGTAAAAAAATCCCC